>JAZTZL010000014.1:0-49415 GCA_045637425.1 Rikenellaceae bacterium
GCGGAGTCTGTGGAAGATCTCTTGGGAGTGTTGAGTGATGTACAGTAAATCCAGCTTCATTTTTTAGAGTATTTAACTACTCTAAAGATAGGGTAAATTTGTGGATATTCCACAGAATTTTGAGTCGATTTTCCTGAAAAATACTTATTCTTGCTAATATTTTATATCTTTGCAACGTATTTTAAATGCTTTCAAGAGAAAATCTAATCTATTTGTAAAAACATAAATATATGGAAGAACCAATTGTCAGAGTCGAACACCTATCACACCGCTACTCGGTGCAGTGGGCTATTCGCGACATCAATTTTGACATTACTGAAAACGGGATTTATGGCCTTTTGGGCTCAAACGGAGCAGGTAAGTCAACTACAATGAACATTATGTGCGGCGTACTCCGCCAAACTGAAGGTGATATCTACATAAAGGGTATCAGTATGAAAAAGAACCCCGTTGAAGCTAAACGCCACATCGGATTTCTGCCACAAAAACCACCCTTGTATATGGACCTTACCATAGAAGAATACCTTGCACACTGCGCAGCAATCCACTGGATTGACGATAAGGAAATCCCCGCAGCTGTTAACCGTGCATTGGAATATTGTGGTTTGACACACTTCCGTAAACGTCTGATCCGCAACCTTTCAGGTGGTTACCAACAACGTGTAGGTATCGCTCAGGCTATTATCCACGATCCGGAATTTGTCGTACTCGACGAACCTACAAACGGTCTCGACCCGAACCAAATCATCGAAATCCGCAACCTTATTAAAGAGATTGCAAAAGACCGCACTGTCGTAATCTCGACACACATCCTCTCTGAAGTTCAAGCAATGTGCAAATACATTCGTATGATTGAAGACGGCCAGTTGGTATTTGCAGGGACAGTTGAAGATTTTGACAACTACATCCAACCCAACACTATTTTCGTAACTCTGAAAGATGCTCCCGAAGTTGCAAAACTTAAAGAATTCCCTGGCGTAATCGACGTGGAGGAACTCGGACACGGTCAATTCCGCATCAAATTCTCAGGTGACGACGCGCTTGTTGAACGAATCAACGAACGCGCTGTGAAAGAAAACTGGCGTCTGACTGAAATCAGACTCGAACGCACATCTCTGGACACAATCTTCGCAGAGTTGTCAAACTACAATAAGAAAAAGCAACAAAAACAAGGCTAATGAAACGTACGTTAAAAATAACCAAGGCCGAATTACAAACATTGTTCTACTCGCCTGTAGCGTGGATGATTCTCATCATCTTTATGATTCAGGTGTGTCTGAACTTCTTCGACATATTCACGCCTCACGTCGTATCAGCAGAAGAGGGTTACTCTACATACCGCATCTCTCTGAACTTGTTTTCAGGAAGATATGGTTTGCTGACCGCGCTTCAGAGTCAACTCTACTTTTACATTCCATTGCTGACGATGGGACTCATCAGTAGAGAATATTCGACAGGCTCTATTAAATTGCTCTACTCTGCCCCACTGACTAACAAACAGATTGTTTGGGGTAAGTATTTGGCTATTGCTACTTTTGGAGCAGTTATGCTCTGCGTTTTGTTAATTTTATTCATCTTGTGTTCTCTGACCATTGTAAACTTCGATGCACCTGCAATACTCAGCGGGATGTTGGGTATTTTGTTGCTGATGCTTGCATATATGGCAATCGGATTATTTATCTCGTCATTAACACAATATCAAGTAGTTGCGGCTATCGGCACAATCACAATCTTCGCTCTGTTGAGTATGGTCGGAGATATGTGGCAAGATGTTCAGTTTGTTCGCGATCTGACTTGGTGGCTCTCTATCAAAGGGCGTGCATCTGAAATGGTTAATGGTTTAATTTGTAGCGAAGATGTTCTCTACTTTATCATTCTGATTGTATTGTTTGTCAATCTAACCATTATGCGTCTGAACAATGTTCGTCAGAAGACTCCGAAAGACAAATCATTGGCACGCTATTTTGCCTTGGTATTTGCAGCATTCGCAGTAGGTTACATCTCGACAAATCCATACTTAATGTTCTTCTACGATGCAACTGAAACCAAAGAATGCACTCTATCTGAAGGTAGTCAGGCCGTTATGAAACAACTCAAAGGGAAAGTAACCCTGACAACCTATGTCAATACAATCGGTCGTTACAACTACACATTGACTCCGACTGGCATAAACAGCGACTTGGAACGCTATAAACAGTTCCGTCGTTTCAGCCCGCAAATCAAAATTAAACACGTCTTTTTCTATGATACACCAGAATCAACTCGGTATGAACAACTATTTGATATCTGGCCAGAAGAGAAGACCATTCATGATTTCGCGCGCAGAATGGGTCAAATCTACAAGATTGACTCGAATATCACGCTCAGACCGATGGAGATTCAGAAGATTGTAGACTTGACTCCGGAGTACAACCGTCAGGTTACTCACATTGTTCACGAAAGCGGTAAAAGCACATTCCTGCGCGTATTCGACGACCTCTATGTGAAACCGAATGAACAAGAAATTGCCGCAGCATTCAAGCGTATAGTATCAGAACTTCAAAAAGTTGCATTCATAGAAGGCAATGGAGAACGTTCGATTTACAACACTAGCGACCAACACTACGAATACTTTTCATCTGACAAACGATTCCGCAGTTCGTTGATTAACCAAGGTTTTGATGTTTACACTCACAACCTTGAACAACCAATACCGGAAAACATCTCGATTGTGGTCATCGCAGACCCGAGAGAAATGCTCGACGAGGTGGAAATGAAACATTTGAGAGCTTTTATAGCTCGAGGCGGCAATATGCTCATCACAGGTGAACCTCGCCGCAACGAGATTATGAACTCGATTATCGGAGAATTCGGAGTTGAAGCATTGCCAGGTGTAGTGGTTCGCGATAGTAAAATGATTCAGGCTGACCAGATTTTAGCTCGTGTCACAGAATCTGCAGGTGATATCTTCCACAAAGTTAAAACAATGCACTCACGCGAAATAAACGTGATTATGCCAGGCGTTGCAGCACTCAAGTGCAACGAAGATAAGGGATTCAAAGTAAAGCCTCTCCTGACAAGCGATACTGACAGCACTTGGATTGAGCGTCAGACTGTCGATTTTGTTGATGATACAGCTAGATTCAATCCTGAAAAAGGCGATATTCCAGGCACATTCCCACTTGCGTTGTCGCTGAGCCGCAAAGTTAATGAAAAAGAACAGCGCATTGTCATTATGAGTGATGCAGACTGCTTTAGCAATGGAGAGGTATTCCGTCGCCGGACAGGACAAAAGATTTCCAACAACAACTTCCTTGAAGGAATTTTCTATTACCTTTCAGGTAATGAGGTGCCCATTGATATGTATCGACCTATGCAGACTGACTACACCGTCAAAATCAGTACTGCAGGCCTAGGCATTGTTAAGATATTCATTATGTGGGTTATTCCGGCATTGTTGGCCGTTACGGGAATAGTCATCTGGATTCGCCGTCGCGGCAGATAGTCAAACTTTATGATAGATTTTAATTAAAAAGAAAAATGAAAAGAATCTTGAAATTGGCTAAAGCCGAACTTCAAATGTTGTTCTACTCACCCGTAGCGTGGCTGATTCTCGTAATCTTCACATTCCAGGTGACTATGCAGTTCTGCAATACATTCGAAGCTCTGGTTAGAGCCCAAGAATTAAAACAAGGATTAAAAGAGTTGTCTCTTTCTATATTCTCATCAAGAGACGGCTTGTTCAATAATATCCTTTCATATCTGTATTTCTACATTCCTGTGCTGACAATGGGTTTGATGAGCCGCGAATTCAACTCGGGTTCAATCAAGTTACTGTATGCAGCACCGATTCGCAATTCACAAATCATCTTTGGCAAATTCCTGTCAATTATGGTTTATGCGCTGGTAATGATGGCTATCATCGGCGTATTCGTAGTATACAGCTGCTTCGCAATTCACAAATTCGACATCTGGCCTATTCTGTGCGGTATGTTTGGTATTTACATCACAATTTGTACCTATGCTGCAATCGGGCTGTTTATGTCGTGTCTGACTTCGTATCAGATTATCGCTGCTGTAGGTACATTCGCGACACTTGCCGTGTTAAGCTACCTGCCCAAAGTTTGGCAAGACTATGCACTCGTTCGCGATATCACCTATTGGCTCGGAATAAACGGACGTTCTGCAAGTTTCGTATCGGGACTCATTTCGTCTGATGACCTGATTTACTTCTTGACAGTAATCGGGTTGTTCATTACCTTGTCAATCTTCAAGCTCAGTGGAATCCGCCGCAAATACTCCATAGCGCTCAACATAGGCCGTTATGTTGTACTCTTTACGCTGGTTGTTGTAATCGGACTGATAAGCACTCAACCAAGTTTCAAAAAGTATTACGATACTACTCGCACGAAAGTTCGCACACTAACAACCACGAGTCAGGAAATTGTAGGTCTCGTAGATGACCAAATTACAATCACAACCTACGTCAATCTGCTTGATGCTCAACACGACTTCGCAATGCCGAAGAACTGGAATACAGACAAGAGTCGTTTTAGTCAGTATCTACGTTTCCTACCCAACATCAAGATGGAATATGTCTATTTTTACGCTAAGACAGACAACGAGTTATTGGACAAAAACTTCCCAAAACTAAACGACAGAGAACGTATGGTTCGTGTAGCCAACTCGTATAAGATGGATACATTGAAAATCCTATCTAAAGAGGATATTGATAAGATTGTCGACTTGTCAGGTGAGAACTACCACACAGTCAGACTGATTGAACGCGCAAATGGTCGCAAAACATTTTTGCGTCTTTATGATGATCTCTATCGCCATCCGTTCGAAACAGAAATCTCTGCTGCATTCAAACGTCTAGTAATGGACGAATTCCCATTAATCGGGTTCGTACAAGGCCACGGGGAACGTTCAATTATCAACCAAATGGACCGAGACTACTCACACTATGCTTGTCGCAAAAAGTTCCGTAATGCGCTCATAAACCAAGGTTTCGACCATTGCACAATCGACCTCAATGAACCAATCTCAAATAAAGTTTCTACTCTCGTATTCGCGGAGATGAGAACAAAACTTAACGAAAAAGAGTTGGCTAATTTGAACGATTATATTGAACGTGGCGGTAATATCTTGATTATGTGCGAGCCTAAACGAATCGGCGCTACAAACGATTTGATTGCACAATTCGGCGTAAAACTGATACCGGGAACACTTGCATCAACTGCCAATCCGAGAATCCAGCCTGACCTTATGCTATGCCGTCCGACTCCTGAATCTGCAAAAGAGGTAGCCTACCACTTTAGGTCAATGATTGTATATAATAATGTAGCAACGTTCCCTTCTGCTGCAGGTCTTGATTACAGCGAAGCTAAAAATATGGGGTTCACCGTAACTGATATTTTCCGTTGTGACTCAACCACTTGGAACGAATTACAGACTACTGACTTCGTTGAAGATGTAACGAAGTTTAACCCCGAAACGGGCGAAGTTCAGCAAACTATTCCCACGGCTATCGCGTTGACTCGTCAGATTAACAATCGCCAACAGAGAATCGCAATATTCGGTGATGCAGACTGCTTGTCAAACGGCGAAATTATGCGTAACAGAAAGCGTATCTCGGCTCGCAATAACACCGTAGCAGATGGTATATTTTTCTGGCTGTCCGACAACAATGTACCGGTAGACGTACGTCGTCCGTGGATGCCTGACGATAAGATTAACATTGCAAGACCAGGAATGACTTGGACAAATATTTTGTTACGCTGGGCATTCCCGATTGCAATAGCAATATTCGGTATTATGCTAAACATCAGACGTAAAAGCAACTAGTCTTATTAAATAGAAACTATAGCAAAAAGGCAACCTTGCGGGGTTGCCTTTTTGTGTTTTGCTATTTGAACCAGTTTTCGATTTTGGTTCTTGCATAAAGAATATAGACAAGAAATCCGAGCCAACTTGTGAGGAATACCACCAATGCAGTAATCAACTTACCCGAAGTTTTAATATTCTTTTTCCAAATGTCGAGTATGCACCATATTGTACACACAAGACCAATCAAATAGAGTAACATAGCTAAACTTTTTTGTTAAACATTAAAATTACACGAAAGCAAAGGTACTAATTATTTATTCTATTTTGACATTTTTACTGCTAAAATATCAAAACATTTTATCCAATTCGGCATATAGTCGCTGTACGGGCAGTCCCATAACGTTGTAGAACGATCCCTCAATACGTTCTATCCCGACATAACCTATCCACTCTTGAATGCCATATGCACCCGCCTTGTCATACGGAGCATAATTATCTATGTAGTAATCTATCTCCTCTGTGGACATTCTACGGAACTCGACATTGCTGACAGATGAAAAACTATGCAATCGTTCGGCTGTACGGATAGTGACTCCGGTCACGACCTTGTGGCTACAGCCCGAAAGCAGTCGCAGCATTCTCACGGCATCATCTCGATTTATCGGCTTACCCAGAATCTCCTCATTCACAATTACTACCGTATCAGCTGTAATCAAAATCTGCTTATCGGTCAGCGTGTGCGGATAGCCCTCCGACTTCAGTCGCGACAAGAACTCAGCAACCTCATCGGCAGCCATATCCAATGGAAATATCTCATCTGTTTCATATTTATTTGCCACTACGAATTCGAATCCTGCATCGCTCATCAGTTCTCTGCGGCGGGGCGAATTGCTTGCCAATATGATTTGGCGCTCTTTTAATTTATCGAAAAGTATCATAATCTACTTCTTATTGAACCAAATTTTATTATTGACGGAACTCTCTGCATTATGCTCAGCCGAGTCGTTCAATCCTTTGTAAAAATCCATATTCAAAATCTGTTCGAGTTCGTCTACGGGCATTGCGTAATTGCTGTAATTTTTTTGCAATTTAGCCTGATTGGGTATGTAAAACGCTACGGCATAGTATACGCCTTTAATTTTGATTAGCAATGTCTTATAATAATAGTCAGGCACTACTACCCGATTTTTTCCGATGCGGTCTGACAAATCGCCTTGACTGCCTGTTACTACCCACACGCTGTCATATTTGGCAGAAATCTGACGGACAAATTCCTCAAGATTTTTCCACACACCACGGTTGAGCTCAGGTCGCTGCGGCGATATGTTGGATAGTAAAAACGTAGCATCATTTTCAGTCGAAGTGTCATCTCGGTCGGCTGACGGCAACAAGTGACCCCGATCGTAGCCCGACTTCTTGTAATCGGAGTCTGCAGCCGCAGGAAATCCTCGATTAATGATTTGAGGGTC
The DNA here is from genome assembly GCA_045637425.1 of Rikenellaceae bacterium. Taxonomy (GTDB): domain Bacteria; phylum Bacteroidota; class Bacteroidia; order Bacteroidales; family Rikenellaceae; genus CAJGBR01. The sequence goes on from JAZTZL010000014.1 coordinate 7,278, forward strand.
GCTGCGGAAACGGTTGCTGCGTTCGGCACCTTTTACGGCTACCTCTGCCGCAGTGAGCGTATGGGCTACCCAGCGAGCCTGTCGCCACGCAGTATCATAACGGAAGCTATATCTACCCGAAGCATTCGTGAAAAAAAACTCTCGACAATCGATTTCGGGCAACCCAATATCCGAATAAATTTCATCTTGCACGGAAGGTTTGGCTGCGGAGAGAACCGTCTGCTCACCAGCAGGCGAATCTGCAATCTGAGTCGCCTGAGGCTCAGATGTACGCGTAATCCACACAATTATGAATATTACAAACAACAGGGCAATTACATAACCCCACCACGCCCGATTGTGTCTATTATTACTTCTCCGTTTTGTTTTGGAAGAATTTTTCGATTTTTTCATAAAAACTTAATACCTTTGTACTTTGCAAAGGTACTTTTTTACCTGATAATATCGTTAATAAAAGATAAAGAAATTTCGAAAATATGGCAGGTTCAAATTTTGTGGATTACGTTAAGATATACTGTCGTTCAGGCGCTGGCGGCAATGGGTCAATGCACTTTCGTCGCGAGAAGTTTGTCGAGTTCGGAGGTCCCGACGGAGGCGATGGCGGCTGGGGTGGCAGCATAATACTGAAGGGGAATTCCCAATTTTGGACCCTGCTGCACTTGAAATACAAACGCCACCACTTTGCCGAAGACGGCGAGTGCGGTAGCGGAGCCCGTTGTACGGGCAAGGACGGTCAAAGCGTCATAATCGAAGTTCCGCTGGGTACCGTAGCCCGAAATGTCGAAACAGGCGAAATCGAAGGTGAAGTAACCGAAGATGGACAAGAACTCGTACTGCTCGAGGGAGGTCGCCCGGGGCTGGGTAACTGGCATTTCCGCACGGCTACGAATCAGGCGCCGAGGTATGCTACGCCCGGACAGCCGCGCAAAGAGGGGTGGTATGTGCTGGAACTGAAGGTATTGGCAGATGTGGGTCTGGTCGGATTCCCCAACGCTGGTAAATCGACTCTGTTGTCAGTTGTGTCGGCAGCCAAACCTAAAATTGCAGATTACGCCTTCACTACCCTTGAACCGAATTTGGGTATTGTTTCGGTCAGAGAGGGCCGCTCGTTTGTGATGGCCGATATTCCGGGAATCATCGAAGGAGCTCACGAGGGTCGCGGCATCGGACACCGATTCCTCAGACATATCGAGCGTAACTCGCTATTGCTGTTTATGATACCCGCAGACTCAATGGATATTGCTGCTGATTACGAGGTGTTGCTCAACGAGTTAAGACAGTACAATCCCGAATTGTTGGACAAACAGCGAGTGTTGGCAATCACCAAGTCGGATATGCTCGACGAAGAAATGATAGAGGAGATGAGACGCGAAGTGCCCAGAGAGTTGCCACACGTCTTCATATCGTCCGTTGCAGGTTACAATATTGCTCAACTCAAAGACCTGCTGTGGAAACTTTTGAATGAATAAGGAAAAAACTGATTGAAATATATTTGTGCGAATGAAACCTTTGAAAATCAGAGATAAAGAGTTTACATCACGACTCTTTACAGGTACGGGGAAATTCTCCTCGAATGAAGTTATGTACCGCGCCCTCGAGGCTAGCGGTAGCCAATTGATTACCGTAGCACTCAAACGTGTAGACATAAATGACCACTCGGACGATATGCTTAAACATATTCTCCAGACCGGCGCATCGCTGCTGCCCAATACCTCAGGTGTAAGAACAGCTAAAGAGGCGGTATTCGCAGCACAGTTGGCTCGCGAAGCTCTTGAAACAAATTGGCTGAAACTCGAAATTCACCCCGACCCACACTACCTTATGCCCGACCCGGTGGAAACACTCAAGGCGTGCGAAGAGTTGGCTAAAGATGGATTCAACGTTATGCCTTATATCCACGCCGATCCCGTGTTGTGCAAGAGATTGGAAGAGGCAGGCGCAGCTTGTGTTATGCCGTTGGGAGCACCGATTGGCTCGAACAAGGGTCTGCTGACTGAGGAGTTCCTCAGAATAATTATCGAACAGAGCAATGTTCCTGTCGTAGTCGATGCAGGTATCGGAGCTCCGTCAGATGCAGCCCGCGCAATGGAACTCGGTGCTGATGCAGTGTTGGTTAATACGGCAATTGCCGATGCTCAAGACCCGGTTGAAATGGCACGCGCATTCAGAATGGCAGTCGAAGCTGGTCGTATGGCTTATGAGGCAAAACTTGCTCCGAAGAGCAATCGTGCTACGGCAACAAGCCCGATGCAATCGTTCCTCAATGATATCAAATCGCTGTAGTAATGGAACAGACGTTTTATGACGTAGCTCACGCCCTGAATTGGAATGATGTAACTGATTTCATCTACTCAAGAAACGAGGAAGATGTTATCCGTGCACTGAAAAAAGAGCGAATCACAATGGAGGATTTTGCTGCATTGATTTCACCTGCTGCGAGCGCGTTCCTCGAAAAGATGGCCGAAAAGAGCTATCTTATCACACGCCGCAGATTTGGAAATACGATACAGCTATATGTTCCGATGTATCTGTCGAACTGGTGTACAAACAGATGTGTCTATTGTGGATTCAACTGTCGCAACCATATCCACCGTACAGTGCTCAACGAAGAGCAAATCAGAGGAGAGGCTGAGGTTATCTGCAAAGACCCGTTCCAACATATATTGTTAGTTACGGGCGAAGACCCAATCAAGGCTGGCGTAGAATATCTTGGAAGTGCAATCGAAATAATGAAAGATTATTTTTCTCAGGTGTCAATCGAAGTCCAGCCAATGAATCAGGAGGATTACGAGTATCTGAGAGAGAGAGGTCTGCACGCCGTAGCCGTTTATCAAGAAACTTATAACGAGGAACGTTACCCGGTTTATCACCTGTCGGGAAACAAGAGCAACTATCGCTACCGACTCGAAACTCCCGACCGTGTCTGCCGCGCCGGAGTGTCAAAGGTGGGAATCGGCAACCTCATCGGGCTGGAAGATTGGCGCACAGAAGCATATTTCACAGCTCTGCACGCAAGATATATCGAAAAGAAATATTGGCAAACTAAAGTTTCGATTTCATTTCCGCGACTCAGACCCCACGAGTCGGCAGACGCATTCCAGCCGAATTACCCGACTAATGACAGAGAGTTCTTGCAGATTATCTGCGCATACCGACTGTTGAGCGAGGATATCGAACTCAACCTCTCGACCCGAGAAAGTCGCGAATACCGAGATATGATTATGCCATTCGGTGTAACAACATTCAGTGCAGGCTCGAAAACCGAACCCGGCGGATATGCTCACCCAAACGAAGAACTTGAGCAATTCGCCATCAATGACGACCGAACTGCACAAGAGGTGTGTCAGGCAATACGCCAAAAGGGTTTTGACCCGATTTGGAAAGATTGGTCGTTCTACTTCAAATAACAGAGTACAATGGAACACTACGAAGATCAACACCGTGCCGAACACGAAGATAGCGCATTGATGGTCAATGCAGGCATAGCACAGCCCCCGTCGGTTAATCCGAATTGGAAACGTGTGAAACGCAAAGAGCTGACTACAGATGAGTATGTCGAGGGTATTCGTGCCGGTAACATCACTATATTGAGTAAGGCAATTACCCTTATCGAGAGCCTCAGACCAGAACACTACGCACAGGCGCAAGAGATTATCGAACGCTGTCTGCCCTACGCTGGCAACTCTGTCCGAATCGGCATCACAGGCGTACCGGGTGCGGGTAAATCAACCTTTATCGAAGCCATAGGCGAAATGGTTATCAATCTGGGACACAAGCTCGCAGTGTTGGCTATCGACCCAAGTTCGGAACGTAGCGGCGGCTCAATCCTCGGCGATAAAACCCGTATGGAAACGCTGGTACATAACCCTGATGCATTTATCCGACCTTCGCCCTCGGCAGGTTCGCTTGGTGGCGTAGCAAGAAAAACTCGCGAATCGGTAATTCTTTGCGAGGCTGCGGGATTTGACGTAATTTTCATCGAGACGGTCGGAGTAGGTCAGTCGGAAACTGCTGTACACTCGATGGTGGATATGTTTATGCTGTTGCAGATTGCCGGAGCCGGCGATGAGTTGCAGGGCATCAAGCGCGGTATAATGGAGATGGCCGATTTGGTAGCAATCACAAAGGCCGACGGAAATAATATCCTGCGTGCGGAATTGGCAAAGACTCAGTTCGTAAATGCGCTCAATCTATTCCCGACACCAGAATCGGGTTGGAGACCACGGGTCTACACCTGCTCGTCGGTTGAGAAAAAGGGATTGACTGACTTGTGGAGCGGGGTGGAAGATTTTCTTGCATTCACAAAGAAGGAGGGCTACTACAAATCGAACCGCAACAATCAGGATAAGTATTGGATGTTCCAGACAATCAACGAATCGCTTAAGGAGAGTTTTTACAGATTACCTGCTATTGAAGAGCAGTTGGCTGCATTCGAAGAGAAGGTACTCGGTGGTCAGTTGAGTTCATTTGTAGCTGCAAACCAACTGATGAATATCTACTTCGACAAAATATCCGAAACAAAAAAATAACAAATAATGAGGTAATGAAACGATTGGGGAACTTAATAAAAAACTTCGTCAAAAAACAACGCATTTCGGTCATTAACCCACACTCGGGTAAGGAGTCGTGGCACATAATGATCAGCCCATTGAAGGTTGTAATGGTGTTGTTGTCTACGGCAATACTGCTGCTCATCGGCATTGCTGCACTGGCGATGTTCACCTCAGTCCTCGACCTCGTACCGGGATACCACGGCAACAAATCGCACAAAGAGTTGCTGGCCAGCATCGAAAAACTTGACTCGCTCAACCGACGACTCGATATGTGGCAGGTCTATTATGACAACCTGACTACGATAATGGAGGGACGTACTCCTCAGACCATAGCCGCGACCAGCAGCGATTCGATACTGAAATTCCAAGCTGACAGTATTGAACGTATTGCTGAAGACTCGATTCTGCGCCGACAGATGGAACTCGAACAAATCTACCGACTCAACGAACAAGAATCGAAAAAAGTTTCGCAACGAACCATTCAACTTGTTTCACCAGTCAAGGGTATGGTGGTTAATAAGTTCGACTCCAAATCGAAAATGTTTGGCGTGGAGATTATGACTACGTCGGACAAGACCATCAATGCCGTAAATGACGGAATTGTAATCCTCTCGACGTGGGCTCCGAGCGAAGGCTATCTGATGTATATTCTCCACTCGGACAACTACATATCGGTTTACAAGCACTATTCGCCAATGACCAAACGTTCGGGCGAAAGAGTTAAGGCCGGTGATGTGCTGGGATATACGGGAGTCTCGAAGTTGAACTCCACAAAGCAGGGCATCTTCAAATTTGAATTATGGTATAACGGAACACCGGTCAATCCGGAAAATTATCTGACTTTTGAATAATGAAACAACGTATAGCTATATTGGGTTCTACCGGTTCAATCGGACGCCAGACTTTAGATGTAATTCGGTCGAACAGAGACTCATTCGAGGTTGAAACCATTACGGCAAACAACAATTGGGAACTGCTTGTCAATCAAGCTATAGAGCATAAACCAGATAACGTGGTGATTGCCAATGAGCAGTTTTATCCCCAAGTGCGTGATGCTCTCGAGCGTTTTCCGATAAAGGTTTACGCCGGTCGTGACTCGCTGTGCCAAGTCGTAGCAGCAGGTAATGTCGATACGGTAGTGTCAGCCTTAGTGGGATATAGTGGCTTGCAACCTACACTTAGCGCAATACGAGCAGGCAAGAAGGTTGCTCTGGCAAATAAAGAGACTCTCGTTGTTGCAGGCGAAACGGTCATATCTGAAGCAATAAAACATAAGGCTCCTATTATTCCGATAGATTCCGAACACTCAGCCATCTTTCAATGTTTGGCAGGTGAGAGTTCGCCCATTGAGAAGGTTATTTTGACAGCCTCCGGAGGTCCGTTCCTGCATACTCCTACAAGCCGATTGAAAGAGGTTACTGTTGAACAGGCCCTAAAACACCCGAATTGGAGTATGGGTGCAAAGGTTACGATTGATTCGGCTACGATGATGAACAAGGGGTTTGAGGTTATCGAGGCGCGCTGGTTGTTCGGATTGCGTCGCGAGCAGATTGATGTTGTGATTCACCCCCAATCGGTAATCCACTCGATGGTGCAGTTCTGTGACGGCGCAATCAAGGCTCAACTCGGAACACCTGATATGCGAATCCCGATACAATATGCACTTACATTCCCTGAGCGCAAACCGATAAACACAACCCGATACGACTTCATATCTTCAGGGGGCGAGTTTAACTTTATGGCTGCCGATACGAAAAAGTTCCGCAACTTGGCGCTGGCTTATCAGGCGTTGGAAAAGGGCGGCAATCTGCCCTGTGTGCTGAATGCGGCCAACGAGGTGGCTGTACACGCATTCCTCGACCGTAAAATCGGATTCCTCGATATGAGCAACCTCATTGAAGAGTGTATGTCTCAGGTCGAATTCATTGCTCAACCTACGCTCGAAGAGTATGAACATACAGATATGTTGAGCAGACATATGGCACAAAGTTTAATAGAAACAAAATTTTCAAAATAATTTAATATATCGAATCTTATATGGATACATTGGTAAGAATATTACAATTTGTGGCAAGTCTTTCGCTGCTGGTTTTGATTCACGAATTTGGACACTTCCTGTTCGCTAAGTTGTTCAAGACCAGAGTCGAAAAATTTTATATGTTTTTTAATCCGTGGTTCTCGCTGTTTAAGTTCAAGCGCGGCGAAACCGAGTATGGTATCGGTTGGTTGCCGTTGGGCGGTTATGTAAAAATCTCGGGTATGATTGACGAGTCGATGGATACCGAGCAATTAAAGTCCGAGCCACAATCGTGGGAATTCCGCTCGAAACCGGCGTGGCAACGATTGCTGATTATGGTAGGCGGCGTATTGATGAACGTAGTGCTTGCTGTTATGATATACATCGGTCTGAGTTATAGCTATGGCGAGCAATACATTGCGGCTAAAGATGTTAAGTATGGATATATGTTCGAACAAAGAGCGCTGGATTTGGGATTCCAAAATGGTGACAAGATTGTCTCAATTGAGGGAACTCCGATTGACATTGAGGCTCCGTATGCACAAATCAATCTTGACATATTGCTCAACAAGGCAGAATACGTAGAGGTTGAACGCGAAGGCAAAACCGAAACAGTATACATTGAAGGAAAAGATTTCGAAGAATTGCTCAAGGGCAAAATGTTAGATGCACGTATTCCGTTCGTAGTGGGCGGCATAGCAGATGGCTCGACAGCGGCTGCAGCAGGGTTACAGGTTGGTGACTCGCTCGTATCTGTAAATGGCGTGGAAACACGATTCTTTGACCAATTCGTCGAAAAATTCAAAGCTGCAAAGGGCGAAAAACTGACCCTCACCGTAATTAGAGAGTCGGCTCCCGTAGACATAGAGATTCAAATTTCGGAACAGGGTACAATCGGAGTCTATCCCTACGGCGCAAGCACATTCCTGAATATTAAGACTAAAAACTACAACCTCATCGAAGCTGTCGGCGTAGGTGTGAAACGCGCAGGTGAGGAGATTGCAAACTATTGGAATCAAATCAAACTGCTCTTCGACAAGGATCTCAAGGCATATAAGTCGTTGGGCGGATTCATCTCCATTGCAAAGGTGTTCCCCGGACAATGGGATTGGATTTCATTCTGGCACACTACGGCATTCTTGTCTATCATCTTGGCTGTAATGAACATTCTGCCAATCCCCGCACTCGACGGCGGACACGTTATGTTCCTGCTCTATGAGGTAGTGACTCGCAGAAAACCCAGCGACAAATTCCTCGAGTATGCTCAGATGGTAGGATTGGCACTGCTATTCGTTCTGCTGATTTATGCAAATGGAAACGATATAATTAAATTGTTTAAGTAGCTTAGTGCAAAGATAATATTGAGATTTTTTTCGTACCTTTGCGCAAATTTTATTAAAAGTAATGTACAAGAAGTTTTTACGCCCTATATTTTTCCTGTTTTCACCAGAGAAAATCCACCATATTACCATATCGTGTCTGAAGTTCACACGATATGTGCCGGGGCTTAAACCGCTGCTCAGAGCAATCTTCACAGTAAAGGAACCCTCGCTCGAACGCGAAGTTTTAGGTATGAAATTTCCTAATCCCGTAGGCCTGGCTGCAGGTTTCGACAAAAATGCCGAGGCTTGTAACGAAATTGCGTGCTTGGGATTTGGTTTTCTCGAAGTGGGCACGGTGACTCCCAAAGGACAACCGGGTAATCCGAAACCAAGACTCTTCAGATTGGTAAATGATAGAGCCATTATCAATCGTATGGGATTCAACAACTTAGGTGTAGAGAACGCTGTGCGTAACCTGAAAAGGGCTAATCCTAAGTTGATTATTGGAGGAAACCTCGGAAAGAATACTGCTACACCGAACGACAAGGCCGTGGGCGATTACTTGAAATTGTTCCGCAGCCTGTATGAATATGTGGACTATTTTGTAATCAATGTGAGTTGCCCGAACATCGCAAACCTGAGAGATTTGCAGGATAACGGACTCAAAGATATTCTCAATACGTTGATTGAGTTCCGACGCGGACAGACTCCCTATCGTCCGATTCTGCTAAAGATCTCGCCCGACCTGACTAACGAGCAGATTGACAATATGATTGCGACGATGGTCGAGTGCAAAATCGACGGCATCGTGGCTACGAATACAACCACCTCGCGCGAAGGCTTGTCGGCTTCGGCAGCCCAAATCGAACGTATCGGCAACGGTGGTTTGAGTGGTGCTCCGCTGACTAAACGCAGCATCGAAATCGTGAAATATATCCACACTAAAACTGAAGGCCGTTTCCCGATTATCGGCGTAGGCGGTATTATGTCGGTTGAAGACGCGCTGGCGATGCTCGATGCCGGAGCCTGCCTGATTCAGGTCTACTCGGGATTCATATACAACGGCCCAGCATTTGTAAAAAACATCTGCAAAGCACTGATTGATAGAGAACAAAAGAAATCAAAATAAAATACATAAACAGCAATGGCAAAAGAACTTAAAGACCTCACCGGAAAAGAGGAAAACTACTACCAATGGTATAACGATTTGGTCAATAAGGCCGGATTGGCAGAAAACTCTGCAGTGAGAGGTTGTATGGTAATCAAACCCTATGGCTATGCAATCTGGGAAAATATGCAGGCAGCACTCGACAAAATGTTCAAAGAAACAGGACACCAAAATGCCTACTTCCCGCTGTTTATTCCCAAATCATACTTCTCGAGAGAGGCTAACCACGTAGATGGTTTTGCTAAGGAGTGTGCCGTAGTTACACACTACCGACTCAAAAACGACCCCGATGGTAAGGGCGTAATCGTTGACCCCGAAGCTAAACTCGAAGAGGAACTGATTGTAAGACCTACTTCGGAAACTATTATCTGGAGTACATACAAGAATTGGATTCACTCATATCGCGACCTCCCAATTTTGTGTAACCAATGGGCTAACGTAGTGCGTTGGGAAATGCGTACCCGTCTGTTCCTCAGAACTGCCGAATTCTTGTGGCAGGAAGGTCACACCGCACACTCAAACCGCGAGGAGGCTATCGAAGAGATGTGGCGAATGATTCGCGTATATCAAAAATTCGCAGAAGAGTATATGGCAATGCCCGTAGTTGTAGGTCACAAATCTGATAGCGAACGTTTTGCAGGTGCAGAAGATACAATGACTATCGAAGCTCTGATGCAAGATGGTAAAGCATTGCAATCGGGTACATCACACTTCCTGGCACAAAACTTTGCTAAGGCATTCGATGTTCAGTTTACAAATAAAGAGGGCAAATTGGAGTATGTTTGGGCTACATCTTGGGGCGTATCGACACGTTTGATGGGTGCGCTGATTATGGCACACTCGGATAACAACGGTCTGCTGATTCCACCGAAGTTGGCTCCGATTCAGGTAGTTATGATTCCTATATACAAGGGCGAAGACGAATTGAAGGCTATCCTCGAAAAGATGGACCAAATGGCTGCCGAGCTGAAAAAACGTGGCATCAGCGTGAAAATCGACGACCGCGATAATGTACGTTCGGGCTTTAAGTTCTCGGAATACGAACTTAAGGGTGTGCCCCTGCGTATCGCAATGGGTCCGAGAGATTTGGCTAACGGTACGGTTGAGATTATGCGTCGCGACACGCTTCAAAAGCAGACAGTTCCGGCTGAAGGAATCGCTGACCTCGCAGTTGAACTGATGGACGAAATCCAAAAGGGCATCTTTGCTAAAGCATTGAAATTCAGAGAAGAAAATACTACTAAGGTAGATACATACGAAGAATTCAAACAAGTTTTGGAAACCAAAGGTGGATTCATTTTGGCTCACTGGGACGGAACACCCGAAACAGAAGCCAAAATTAAAGAAGAGACCAAAGCTACGATTCGTTGTATTCCGGTTGATGGTGATGATACTCCGGGAGTATGTATGGTTACAGGCAAACCATCGGCTCGTAGAGTTCTGTTCGCAAAGGCATACTAATCAGTATCATACTTCATAAACAACCGCCCGACTCATCAGAGCCGGGCGGTCGTGTTTTCTATCCAACAATATTGAGGGCTAATACATTGGAAGTTTGTATATGAAGCCGACGGATACTCGTTGGGTGTGGTAATTTCGAGCATTGAACAATTCCTTGGCTCGGTCGGAGAAGTCGTAGCTACGCCCTACAAAGCAGGCGAAGAAATGCAGATTGCTCTTGTTCATCGGGTAATACTCAATGCCGCCCAAGTAACCTAACGCAGTGCGATATCTGCCACGTTCCATCTGGTCGAACGACTTGAACACCGATGCAGTCTCGTACATACCCTTTGCAAAGAGAGTCAGGTGCGGAGACACTCTATAATTAACCTTACACAACAATGTACGATAGTTCGTATTCAGAGCCGTTACACCGTCGAGGTAATCCGATGCAAAACTCGAAATGATGCGCTTGCGGTCAATATCTTCACGCGAGAGCATAAAGTCGATATAGGTTTGAAAACAACCCAAATCGAGTTGCTGACCTGCTGCGAAGTAGTACATATTTCGGCTGTGCGACTGATTGGCTATCGTAGCCGACCACCTTAACTTGAGCAGTCCGTCCCAAAAGGCTGCATTCCAATTCAGAGTATAGGCCAATGATATGTCGCTTGGTTTGATTTCATAAGGTAGTGCTCCGTAAGTTTCTTCAAATGAGCCGTTTCTGGAGTTGAGAACTTGCACCAACAACTCCTGACTATCGCTGAACCTGAATCCGAACGTGACGCCAACCATAAAGTTTGACATATATTCAATCATATCACAATACTCGTAGATGTCGATTGGGTTCTGGTCGAATTCGAAACCACCATAGGCAGCACACTGCTTACCTGCGAAGAGTGAAAAGGTCGGAGTCATTCGATAACCCACTGCTGCGTAGTCAATCGACGTCGGCTGATTCTCGTGAGCCAACGGTGTATTCGAACGGTTGAGCCTCTGTCGCCAACGATAATAAATCTTATCATTGATATCTCCGACTGCTTCGATTCGCAACTGACGGGTGTAAAAGCCGCTCTGCTCGGTCGAGCCTTCATACATATTCAGGTCGAATGAATTTTGCGTATTAAGATAGAGATTAAACCGGTTACTCTTCTTCTCTATCGCTGTAAGGCGCTGAAACAAAGATTGTTCATTTTTGCGATAGTGCATCTGCTGAGCAAACGATTGGCTACAAACAAGCAGTGCAATCAGTAAATAAATCTTTTTCATACCCATCTGTGTTTAGTATTGCATAAAGTATTCCTGAATTTTGTGCCAGTCGTTAGTTTTGGTCAGAGCCAACATCAACAATATGCGCGACTTCTGAGGATTCAACTCCTGCGATGCAATAAACTGATACTGTGCATCATCGACCTCGGCATCAAGCGTCACAGGGCCGCTGGGTACACGTGTAGAGCGTACCACTTGAATACCCGCCTGACGAGCTGCGGTAAGTCTCGGAAAGATATTCTTATGGATATTACCGTTACCCACTCCGGCGTGAACAATACCCTTATAACCATTGTTAATCAAAGCATTAATAGCTTCGGGCTGTACTCCAGAGTAGCTATAGACAATACCGACCTTAGGCAGTGAAATCAGTCCTGTAACATCGAATATAGACTTGGCAGTGTGCAATTTTTCGCTAATCATATTGTAGTAAACCTTGCCGTTATTGACATAACCCAATGCTCCCGAGTCAGGCGACTTAAATGTTTCGACCGAAACGGTATTTGTCTTCGTAGCGCCGTGAGCACCGAGAATCTGCCCGTTCATCGCAATCAGCACACCCTTGCCGTATGACTCCTTATCACCAGCAACGATTACCGCGTTGTACAGATTCAGCGGTCCATCGGCACTCATCGAGGTTGAGGGGCGCATTGCACCGGTCAGCACTACGGGTTTATCGCTTTTGACTGTCAGGTTCAAAAAATAGGCAGTCTCCTCCATAGTGTCTGTTCCGTGAGTAATGACAATACCATCGACATCGCCCCTTGAGAGCAGTTCGTTGATGCGTTTGGCTAGTTTCAACCATACTTGGTCATTCATATCCTGCGAGCCGATTCTTACGATTTGTTCCTCGGTGATGTTTGCAATCTGGCGCAGTTGAGGTACAGCTCTAACCAGCACATCAATGCCTACGGCGCCTGCGGTGTAGTTGGTTTGCGTAGCCGACTGCCCCGCACCGGCGATTGTACCGCCCGTAGCCAGAATGTAGATATTAGGCAGTCTTTCGGCTGCGAAAAGTGTTGTGGCTGTCAGCAATACAACTGCCACCAAACAGAATTTTGTAAAAAATAGTTTTTTCATAATTAAAAAATTTGTTAATAAAGAGTTATCAGTAGAAGGCCGACAGCAACGGAGACTATGGTAGCCACAAGTCCCGGCTGCATAAACGAGTGGTTCAGGATAAATCGCCCTATTCGAGTCGAGCCCGTACGGTCGAAGTTTATGGCAGCTACGAGTGTCGGGTAATTTGGAATGAAAAAATAGCCGTTCACTGCGGGAAAGAGCGCAATGAGCAACATCGGACTCAACCCTAACGCAATACCCAGCGGCATAAATGCCCTGACCGTTGCCGCTTGAGAATAGAGCAAAATCGACATCACAAACAGAGCCAGACCAAACAACCACGGCATTCGAGTCACAATCTGCTCGATAGCGGGTTTTATCTCGGTGAGGTTCCCCTGAATGAACGTATCTCCCAGCCACGCGATGCCGAAGATTGCTACGACAGCCTGCATACCGGACGAAAAGACAGATGTATTGGCTACGCTTTCGCCAGACAGTTTGCACGAGAGCATTATCACTGCGGCAGCCGACAACATCACAATCTCAATCAACGAGGGCATATCCAACCGTACCGTTTCACCTGCTACGGAGAAGACCGGGCGCAGTGTCTCGACCGACCCCATCATTACAATGGCAGCCATCGCCGCAATGAAAATCACAATTGACCATATAGCTCTATTTTTGTTATCGACAACGGTCATCGGTCGAGTCGATTTCAGCAAATCGCCATATTTTACTCGGCGTTGATACTCAGGGTCGTCTGCGAGATTCTTGCCACTGCGCAGCGACAAGAGAGCCCCGATGACTACCCCTATCAATGTAGACGGAACGGTCACTGCAAGAATATCCCATAGTGTTATCCCCGCTCCGCTAAGCAGCGACAACATTGCTACGGTAGCCGCCGAAATCGGACTTGCCGTAATAGCTTGTTGCGATGCGATGACGGCTATACCCAGCGGACGCGACGGACGCACTCCCGTCTCGGTAGCGACCTCGGCTATCACAGGCAGTACCGAATATGCAACGTGTCCCGTACCCGCCAGAAACGAGAACAGATAGGTTACAGCCGGGCTCAGCATCGTAATCTGGTGCGGGTGGTTTCTCAGCAGCCGTTCTGCCCACTTGACCATAAGGTTGAGCCCGCCTGCGGACTGCATTGCTGCCGCAGCAGATATAACGGCTGCAATCATCAACATCACGTCGATGGGTGGCTGCGTAGGCTTGAGCCCGAACAGAAATGTCAGCACTCCTAAACCGATTCCGCCCGTAACTCCGAGTCCTACGCCACCCAATCTTGCGCCTACGATGATGGCTGTCAGCACAAAAGCTATCTGAATGAGCATAGTTCTTTATGCTTTAGATATTTTCCACAATTTGGTGTATTCCTCGAGGATTGAGGCTATTGCGTTTCCGATTTTCTCGTAATCTTCGCGGTTGAGGTTTGCCAGCGATACCCTTACTGACCACTGCGGTCCATCGAACCCGCTGCCGTTGAGCAGCACTATGCAGGTTTGCTCGGCCAGTCGCACCAGAAAATCCAGTGGATTGTAGTTCTCCTTAAGGTATTGTGCAAAATCTTTACCATAGAGTCGCTCGGCCCAGAGCGAGATGTCAATCTCCGAGTAGTAACCAGCCCTCAGCGGGTCGTCCTCGAGCGTGAATCCCGTAGCCGCCCACAATGTCGATAACCGTCCACGAATCATACTCTGCATCTGTTTGCGGTAGCTCTGCCGCCCGTCCAGCAGCGACGACAATGCCATAAGTGTCATCTGCATCTGCTGGGGAGTTGAGAGTCCCGCAGTATGGTTCAATGCTACGAGTCGGCTGTCTGCTACGAGACGGTCGATGAATGCTATTTTTTCGGGTTCGAGGGTGATTGTTTCATATCGTTTGGTGAGTTCTGCGCGTTGTCGCTCGGGCAGCGATGATATCATTCGGTCGAATATGTTATTGCGATTGAGCGCAATTACGGCCAGTCGCCAACCTGTAGCTCCGAAATATTTTGAGAATGAATATACACCTATGGTATTTTCGGGCAGCTCGGCCATCAACGACCTGAAACCGTTGATATATGGTGCATAGACATCATCGGTGAGAATCATCAGATTAGGATTATCCACTTGGACAATGCGTTTAATCCGTTCGATGGTATCAGGCGCAATGGCGTACGATGGCGGATTACTCGGATTGACAGTGAATAACATCTTGATTGAGGAGTCTTTCAGTTTGTCAATTTCCGAATCGGGGTACTGCCAGGTGTGCAGGCCGTTTTCGCTGCGAGCTGTGGCATTAATCCTCACTACGTCAAAGTCAAATCGACTGAGATTGGGAATCTCGATATAGGGCGTGAATATCGGAGTCATCAATGCTATGCGGTCGCCCTTTTTGAGCAAATGGTTAGCCTCCAGAGAATCGAATATATAGCACATTGCAGCTGTACCACCCTCGGTAGCAAATAGGTCAAACGGCTCATCAAACGTTTTTCCGTCGCATAACTCCGCAGCCAAATACCTTTGTAGCACAGGTTCGCAGCAGTTCAATATTCTGTCGGGCATAGGATATTGGTCGCCGATTACGGCCTCGACCCACTCGAAGAGTGTCTCCGAGGGTGACATTCCGAGCTCACCGACACAATACTTCAGGCTCATATCCAGCAGTTGGGCTCCGGGACGTGATTTGTTCTGTGCAATAAACTGCTCGAATCGCGCCTCTAAGTCGTCGGGGTGTGGTATCCCTGCGATTCCCACCTCCGAGGACATTACCCTACGACACTCCGCCAGCGCAAACTCCCCCAACAGAAAAAATGCCTCACGCGGAGTGGTTGCAATCCAATTGGGGTTACCACGGCCTGCATTGAGAAATTGGCAGGTAGCCTTTCGGGTGTGCGCCGTAGCAAGCTCTATCAGTTTATTCTTAATCTCAAACGGACTCATCTTTGCGAGTCGTGCCTCTTGCGATGCCGAATTCAACATCTCAAGCGGAATCTTTTTCTTACAATCCATAAATCAGTTGTTGTGTATATGAAAATTTCTTGGCGGCACCATTAATCCGATAAGTGTTCCGAAAATCAAATCGCCCAGAAACAGAACTCCCATTGATACGATATGATAACCTATTGTCATTCCCAAGTCGAAGTCTATCAGTCCGATAACCACTTCGGATATTACAAATACGATAAATCCGTAGGTGAGTCCTCGGAATATCAAATTCTTTATTTTTCGTAAAGCCAATGACAAAATCCGACGATAAATCCAAGTGAAAATCAACCCCACATTCAGGTGGAATACCCAACCCCAAAAGAGAGAAACATTTAGCAGATATTCAATCATTCGCCACGGAGTCAAAACATCAACTCCCAAGGAATCAATTAGATAGTAGTATAAAGAAATTGCTGCCGTAGCGATTACGCCCGAGACCAGCGTTTGTATTTGTTTTTCGTTCATTGCAGATATTTTTTTGACCGAATGCCAATGTTGCAAAATTCGTACCCCAATCAAACAGCGCAGTGATGGACCGATAACGAGGTATGAATTTTGAATGTAGTGGCATAGTACAAATACTACGGATTATGAAACGAGATAATTTGATTAAACGGCTGAGCAATCAGACCAGCCAATTTGATATGGTAGTCATCGGCGGCGGAGCAACAGGACTCGGCATAGCCCTTGACGCAGCAACGCGAGGCTACAGCGTAGCCCTCTTCGAGCAGTCGGACTTCACGAAATCGACCTCCTCGCGCAGCACAAAACTCGTACACGGTGGAGTGCGTTACCTTGCACAAGGCGATGTGCGACTCGTAACCGAGGCTCTGCGCGAACGTGGACTGCTGTTGCACAATGCACCGCATCTATGCCATAAGCAACCATTTATTATTCCTGCGTATCGCACTTGGGAAATACCCTTTTACACCTCGGGGCTGACTATGTACGACATATTGGCGGGCAGTCGCTCTCTGGGACGTTCTCGTTTTTTGAGCCGTAGCGGTGTAATTTTGCAATTGCCCACACTGAAACAGAGCGGACTCAAAGGTGGAACACTCTACTATGATGGGCAGTTTGACGATTCGCGACTCGGCATAAATCTGATGCAGTCCATACTCGAGAACAACGGCATAGCGCTGAACTATATGCGAGTCGAGTCGTTCATCAAGAATGGCAAAGGGCGTATTCGAGGCGTAGTTGTCCGCGACTGCATAAACGATGTCGAGCACGAGGTGCGGGCTGTGAACGTAGTCAATGCCACAGGTGTATTCGTAGATGATATTATGAGTATGGATACCCCCGAACATCAAGCAATGGTGCGTCCGAGTCAGGGTGTACACCTAACGCTGCCCAAAGAATTCTTGCCGGGCGATGCTGCGCTGATGATTCCTCGCACAGATGACGGCCGAGTGCTGTTCGCCGTACCGTGGTATGACAAGGTTATTGTTGGCACTACAGATACGGTGATGCCAAACTCGACACTCGAACCGACAGCGCTCGAATCGGAAATAGAGTTCATACTAACAACTGCGGGACGCTACCTTCAGCAGGCTCCCAAGCGCAGCGACGTACTCTCGACCTTTGCGGGATTGCGCCCATTGGCTGCACCTAAAGAGGGCGATCAGAATACCAAAGAGATTTCGCGCAACCACAAAATCATCGTCTCTCCGAGCGGACTCGTCACCATCGTAGGCGGGAAATGGACTACATACAGACAGATGGCTCAAGACGTAGTGGACCGAGTTGAAACCGTTGCGGGAATAAACCACCGTCCGTGTGCAACCAAAGACTTGAAGATACACGGCTACAGCGAATCGGTAGACCCTACAGACCCACTCGGTTTTTATGGCTTTGATGTATTGGCAATCAGAGAGATGACCATCACCGAGCCGACTCTAGCTGAGCCACTTGACAAGGCGTACCCCTATATCGCAGCTCAAGTTGTCTGGGCCGTAGAACAGGAGATGGCTCAACACGTTGAGGATTTTCTGGCTCGTCGAATCCGGATATTATTTCTTGATGCACGGGCATCGCTCAGAATGGCTCCAAAGGTAGCGCAGATTATGGCTCAGTTGCTGAAAAAGGACCAGCAGTGGATTGACTCGGAATTGACTCATTACAAACAATTAGCATCAAATTACATAATCAATTAGTATGGAACTATTAGCAGAATTCTTGAGAAAATATCCCGAAGTTGCCGTCTTTCTGACATTGGGTATTGGTTTTTGGTTAGGGAAACTTCACTACAAAAGTTTTTCATTGGGAACGGTAACTTCGGTACTTTTGGTCGGAGTGTTGGTAGGGCAATTTGACATTCCGATTTCTGGGCCTCTGAAGTCGCTTTTTTTTCTGCTGTTTCTGTTTGCAATCGGATACAGCGTGGGTCCGCAGTTCTTCCACTCGCTACGCAGCAGCGGACTCAAGCAGGTAGCATTTGCTGTAATTCAGTGTCTGCTCTGCCTTGTGGTTACGTTCATTGTAGCCAAATTGTTTGGTTATGACGTGGGGCAGGCTGTCGGACTGCTTTCGGGTGCGCAGACCATTTCAGCCGTAATCGGCGTGGGCAGCGACACAATCAACAATCTGAATATATCGCCACAACAAAAACAAGAGTGGATAAACATCATACCCGTCTGTTATGCAGTAACCTACATCTACGGCACCATTGGCTCGGCATACATACTCGGCACGCTTGGTGTCAGGCTGCTGGGTGGCGAGAAAAAACTGCGTGAGGCTACTCGTCAATATGAGGCGAAACTGAACAAATCCTCCGTAGAAGATGACCCTGCATATATCAACGCCAATCGCCCCGTAGTGTTCCGAGCCTACAAAATCGAGAACAGCTGGTTCTCAAAGACTCAGAGTGTAGATCGGTTGGAGAATCACCTTCAGGAGCTTGGACGCAGAGTATTCGTTGAGCGTATCAGAAAAAATGGAAAAATATTCGACAATCCGACACCCGATTTTGGGCTTGGCACAGGCGACGAAATAGTGCTCAGCGGCAGACGCGAAGAGGTCATTGGCGATGAGAGTTGGATTGGACAGGAGATAAACGACAGCGAGTTGCTGAATTTTCCGGCTAAGGATATATTCGTAATGCTGACACATAAGAATCGACGCTACAAGCGAGTTGAACTACTTAGGCGTGAACGGTTTATGCACGGTGTGATGATTAAGTCCATTACGCGCTCGGGTGTGGAATTACCCGTACTGAACGGGACAGAGCTACTGCCGGGAGATATGCTCGAACTTGTCGGACTCGAACGCGAAGTGAACTTTGCTGCGCCTCGAATCGGCCACGTCGATATGCCCACAATCAAGACCGATATGATATTCGTAGGGTTAGGAATTGTCGCAGGTTGCATAATGGGAGCCCTTACCGTACATTGGGGCGGAGTGCCCATCTCACTGAGCACCAGCGGCGGAGCACTGATTGCTGGTTTGGTTTTGGGTTGGCTCAGAACGAAGAATCCGTCATTCGGACGTATTCCGCAATCATCGCTCTGGATAATGAATAACCTGGGACTCAACCTCTTTATCGCAGTAGTGGGTATCACTGCGGGTCCGACATTCATCAAAGGCATCTCGCAGGTAGGCTGGGGTTTGCTGTTGGCTGGGATATTGGCTACAAGCATACCGTTGTTGTTGGGCATTTGGGTTGGCAAGTTGATGAAATTCCACCCTGCAGTGAATTTGGGCTGCAACGCGGGAGCCCGAACTACGACTGCCGCATTGGGCGCAATTCAAGAATCTCTTTCGAGTTCAGTACCCGCAATGGGATACACCGTAACCTACGCTGTGGGTAATACTTTACTGATTTTGTGGGGCGTAGTAATTGTATTGATGATGTAGTGCTATTTAACTCCCCACACCGAACGGTCGAGGCTACGATAGCCGATGGCTTCGGCTATGTGTTCGGCTTGTATATTCTCTTTTGCATCAAGGTCTGCTATGGTTCGGGCCACCTTCAGTATCCTATCGTGTGCTCGAGCCGATAGACCGAACCGCTCCATAGCGCGATTCATCAGTATTCGGCTCTGCGTGTCGAGTTTGCAATACTGTTTCAAGTGGCGCGATTCCATCATTGCATTCGAATGGATATTATCTTCGGCAAAACGCTGAGTCTGAATGTTTCGTGCTGCGATTACACGCTGTCTGATCTGGTCGCTCGATTCGGCATTCACAGACTCACCTGTCACCAACTCAAATGGTACGGGCGAAACCTCAATGTGCATATCGATTCGATCCATTACGGGACCCGAAACGCGACTCATATATCGTGTAATCTGCGTCGGTGTGCAGGTGCACTCTCTGCTCGGGTGTCCAAGATAGCCACACGGACAGGGATTCATCGAGGCTACGAGCATAAAGTTCGACGGGTACTCGACCGAATATCGTGCCCGTGCGATGGTAATTTTCTTATCCTCGAGCGGCTGACGAAGTACCTCTATCACGCTGCGAGAAAATTCGGGCAGCTCATCAAGAAAGAGTATTCCGTTATGCGAGAGCGAAATCTCTCCTGGCACAGGCGATGAACCTCCACCCACAATTGCTACCTCCGAAGCCAAATGGTGTGGCGATCTGAAAGGTCTGTGCGTAATCAATCCCCCTTCGTTGCCGATTTTTCCAGCTACGGAGTGAATCTTCGTAGTCTCAAGCGCTTCGTGCAGAGTCATAGGCGGCATAATGGTCGGTATTCGCTTGGCAAGCATAGTCTTACCCGACCCCGGCGTGCCAATCATAATAACATTGTGTCCGCCTGCTGCAGCAATCTCAAGTGCTCGTTTGACGTGGCTCTGTCCCTTGACCTCGTTAAAATCGATATCAAATCTGGTTGATTTATCAAAAAATTCCTGTCTTGTATCAACTTCAGTTTTGGCGAGATTTTTTTCACCATTCAGGAAATCAATCACCTCCGCAAGAGTATTCACGCCATAAACCTCAAGCGTATCAACTACTGCTGCCTCGCGAGCATTTTCTGCTGGAAGTATCAATCCACGAAAGCCCTCTTTGCGAGCCTGAATGGCTATGGGCAACGCTCCCTTTATCGGCCGCAAAGTGCCGTCTAAGGATAATTCACCCATAATCACAAACTTGTCAAGCAGCTCGGCAGAAATCTGTTCGCTTGCTCCGAGTATGCCCAGCGCAATAGGCAGGTCATAGGCCGAACCCTCTTTTCTCAAATCGGCAGGCGAAAGGTTTACCGTAATCTTACGACCCGGCATCTTGAACCCATTAGTTTCGAAAGCAGCACTGATGCGATGCAGACTCTCTTTAACAGCATTATCCGGCAGTCCCACCAAAAAGAAATTTATGCCTACAGAGATGTTGACCTCGACACATATCGTAGTTGCATCTATTCCGGTTAATGCGCTCCCAAAAGTCTTGACAAGCATAGTTATTATAGATTTTTCAATTAATATCTCTACGAAAGAGAAAAAATTGGGAATAAAGAAAAATATGAAATCAAGCAACAAATGTTGCAATCACTATTTTTTCAAGAAACAGGTTTTCAATACAATGCTGCTGCCCTCAATTTTGCAATCAACCTCTTCCGGATTATCGGTCAGGCGAATACTTTTTACCTTGGTACCACGCTTAATTACCATAGACGAGCCCTTTACTTTCAAGTCTTTGATAACAGTTACCGAGTCGCCATCTTGCAATTCGGCGCCATTGCTGTCTTTGGCTACATCTACGCTCGTAGCTGCTGCAGTTTCGCCGTCGAATTCGTATGCGCAATCAGGACACACATAAAGAGATCCGTCGAAATATACATTTTCGCTACTGCATTTGGGACATTTAGTAATTTCTGACATAGTTTTATATTTTTTTGTTTTTATTCATTTTAGCACTAAATCAATGCAAATATACCATTTTTCTTGCTGAAAAAATATCATCTGACAAAAAAATAGCAATATTATTCTCAATACACAATCCGTAGCTTATCCTCCCCTTTTTATCTTTATTTATATTCAAAACAGATAATAAAATCTCAAGTTCGACTGCAGAGTGTTGGAATTGTTGTATAATTTTCGTAAAATTGCAATCGATTTAATCGCAAATAACAAACTTAGTAAATGATGGATACAACAATAAAAGTGTTTTGCGAAAATAGCAACACATCTCTCTATGTAAAAATGGGCACCTCGCTGGCCGAACTGCTCGACATTCTGGCTCTGAAAAGCCCGTTTCCGAGTCTGGCTGCATATGTGAACAATTCACTCAAAGAACTCACATACAGAATATTCGAGCCTGTAACTATCAGATTCATCGACATCACTCACTTCGAAGGTCAAAGAGTCTATCAGCGAACCCTCTTCTTCATTATGCAGAAGGCCGTCTATGACCTCTACCCCGAACACAAACTCAGCGTGCGCCACTCCATAGCAAAGGGGTTCTACGCCGAAATCGATGGATTTGACGGCGTGCCTCAAGAGGTAGTAGATGCCATCAAAGCGAGAATGCAACAAATCATCAAACAGGACATTTCGATAATCAAGACCAAGATGCCTGAAAACGAGGCTGCTGAATTGTACAAACAATTCGGGCTCGAAGATAAGGTAGCACTGCTCGAAACAAGACACCACTTGTATGTAACCGTATATATGTTGGCCGATCTGCCGGGTTTCTTCTATGGTGCATTATGTCCATCTACGAAGATGATTTCGCTGTTTGATATCGAACCATTCTACAAGGGTATCTACATTCGTGTGCCAAGCAACAACGACCCGACTCAACTCGAACAGATGGTACCGCAAGATAAGATGTTTGAAATTATTTCGTTGCACAAGCAGTGGAGCGAAATTCTGGGCGTAGCAAATATCGGTTCGCTGAACAAAATCATACTCAAAAATAAGTCTAAAGAGTTGATTCAGATAGCCGAAGCGCTGCAGGAGAAGGTTTGTGCAAACGTAGCCGATATGATTTTCGACAAGTACAACCAAGAGGGCTCACGCATTATTCTGCTCTCGGGTCCCTCGTCGAGCGGAAAGACTACCACCAGCAAACGCATCGCTGTGCAGTTGTCCGTACTCGGATTCGAACCTATGGTAATCAGTCTTGACGATTATTTCCTCAACCGCGAATGCACACCACGCGACGAAAATGGAGAATATGACTTCGAAGCGCTCGAAGCTCTCGACATCGAACAATTCAACAAAGACCTGTTGGCGCTGCTCGACGGAGAAGAGGTAAACATTCCGACATACGATTTTGTAACGGGTTGCAGAGTAATGAATCTCGAAAAGAGACTCAGACTAAAGAGCCGTTCGATGTTGATTATCGAGGGTATTCACGCGCTGAATCCGTCACTCACACCGCATATTAAAGATACACAAAAATTCAAGATATATGTTTCGGCGCTGACTTCGATAGCAATGGACAATATGAACCGCATTGCGACGACCGACAACCGACTGTTGCGCAGAATGGTCAGAGACAATGCCTATCGCGGAACAAGCGCAGTAGACACAATCAAGCGTTGGCAGAGCGTCAGACGTGGCGAGGATAAGCATATCTTCCCCTATCAGGAGCAGGCAGACGTGGTGATAAACTCAGCAATGATATACGAATTGTGCGTACTGAAACGCTATGCGGAAACGATACTTCACGAGGTGCCCGACAGTGTACCCGAGTTCGGCGAAGCAGACAGATTGCTGAAATTCCTCGAGCATTTTGCGCCGATTGATTCCGACTTTATTCCACCGACTTCGGTACTGCGCGAATTCATCGGTGGCAGCAGTTTTGTCTACTAAAGAGTTTTCACATAAGGACATTCTCTGTTTAGAGGGTGTCCTTTATGTTTATTCGCAAACCAATGACAAGACATTTTTTCAAATTGGCACTACTTTGTGCGAGTCTTGCAATTTATATACCGCACGTTCAAGCACAGAGCTTGCAGCTGGGGTTCTATAATGTAGAAAATCTGTTCGATACCATAAATTCTCCAGATTGCAATGACGGAGAATTCACACCCTCGGGCACAAAGAATTGGAGTGCAGACAGATACCGACATAAGATGCAGTTACTTGCCGAGGTAATTCGGGCTATGGAGTGCGACATCATCGGCATTTGCGAGGTAGAAAACGAATCGGTAGTCGAAGAGCTTGCCAGACTCACAGGGTATGATTTCGTGCATCTCGACACACGCGACGGTCGCGGAATGGACCAAGCACTAATGTTCCGTACGGAGCGTTTCGAGGTGGAACGTTTTTCGCTGCAAGGTAATTGTCGCAGAGCATTTCTGCTGGTCGAGGGAGCAGCCGACTCCATTCCGCTGAAGATTATCGTAGCCCATCTGCCCTCGAAACTCTCAAACCGCAAAGTAGCCAAAACCGCAGCCTCAGAACTAAAAGCAGTAATAGACTCATTGTCCACCGACAACTGCGACCTCGTTGTAATGGGCGACCTGAACGTTACACCTCAGGAGAGCATCGTAAAAAAAATCCTGAAATTTGACGAATCAGAATATGACACAAACCTGATGTTCAACCCGTTCGCCAAGCTGAGCCGCAGGGGTGAAGGCTCAATCGTCTGGAACAACCGACTCAAGATGTATGACCAAATCGTACTGAGCCGAACAATGCTCGGCGGGGGTGGCTGGAATTTCAATCCCAACAGAAACGATGCCGATGTTTTTGTGCTGCGGGGAGTCATTGTGCAATCGGGAGCAAGACGCGGCTACCCACAACGCAGCTACATCGGAAACCAATACACCAAGGGTCCGAGCGACCATCTTCCAGTAAGATTGACTCTAAGAATCGGAAATTAGCACATTTTTAACGAAATCTGAAAAAACATTCGTAACTTCGCAGTTTGAAACTCTTGTAAACATAAAATTACGACAATGACACGTGAACATCAATATCGAGTGGGATTCTGCACATTAGGCTGCAAACTCAACTTCTCGGAGAGCTCGACAATTGCCAGAGCCTTCGAACAGGAGGGATATACTCGTGTGGGAATAAATGACCCCGCTGATGTCTATGTCATCAATACCTGCTCGGTTACGGAACACGCAGACAAAAAATGTCGTAATTTGATTCGCCGTCTGGTCAGAAGCAATCCGCGCGCACTCATTGCCGTAACAGGGTGCTATGCACAACTCAAGCCACAGGAGGTAGCAGCAATCGAAGGTGTGGATATCGTAGCAGGAAATAACGATAAAGATAAAATCGTAGGGCTGATTAAAGAACTGACAGCCAAACAAAAGGGTATTATATATGGCTGCACACCAGATGGTCTGACCGACTTCTTCCCAGCCTACTCAACGGGTGACCGCACAAGGTCGTTTCTCAAGGTTCAGGACGGCTGTTCGTACAAATGTTCATACTGCACCATACCTCGAGCAAGGGGCGAAAGTCGCAATGCTCCCATCGCACAGCTGGTTGATGAGGCACGCTGCATAGCACAATCGGGCAGTCAGGAGATCGTGCTGACGGGAGTTAATACGGGCGATTTCGGACACTCAACCGGAGAACGTTTCGCCGACCTGCTGAAGGCACTCGACTCGGTAGATGGCATCAACCGCTATCGCATCTCATCTATCGAACCCAACCTGCTTACTGACGAGGTAATCGAAATATGTGCAAACTCATCGAAATTTATGCCACACTTCCACGTTCCGCTGCAGAGCGGCTCGGACAAGATTCTGGCATTGATGAGAAGAAGATACAACACTAAAAAATTCCGAGACAGAATCGAGGCTGCCCGAAAGGCTATGCCCGACACCTTCTTCGGAATAGACGTTATTGTCGGATTCCCTGGCGAAACCGAAGAATTGTTCGACGAGACATACCGATTCCTCGACTCGCTGGAACCTACATTCCTGCACGTCTTTCCATTCTCGTGTCGCCCCGGAACAGATGCAATCAACTACCCGGGAAAGGTAGCTCCGCAGACCGCCGAGCAGAGAGTGGAAAAACTGACCGAATTGTCGCGAATCCACCACCGCCGATTCTGCGAGAGATACCTCGGACAGAAACGCGACGTACTGTTCGAGACTTCACACGGCTCGGACAAAATGGTTGGATATACAGACAATTACATTCGAGTTTTGGCTCCGTATAATGACGAACTGCTGAACAAGATTGTCCCCGTAACGCTGCTCAGAGTCTTAGATGACGAGTTCGTGGAGGCTGAATTATAATTTCTTATCTAAAAACACATTTCAATGATGGGAATAAGAAAAAAAATAATGCTCGGATTTACAGCACTCTGCATCTTGCTTTTCTTCGCAGGTGTGGTGTCTGTGTTCGAATTTGAACGTCTGAGCCGAAACACCCAAACCATATTGGAGGTTAATACACAAAATATCGAATACTCAAAACAGATGCTCGACGCTGTGCAGGACCAGAACATCGTTCTGTTGCAGATTGCAGCATTCAAGAACCACGAGCACGACTCGCTGTTGTATGACGCGCGCAAACGATTCAGCGCAGCCTTCAACAACATCGTAGCACTTAACGGCAAAAAGCTGCCCGAGATAGACTCAATCTTCATTGCCGACACAATCTACAACTCGATTGTGAACCGCGCAGTGTTCGAAGCAAATGATTCAAGCAATATTAATTGGTTTACAGACGTATACAGCACAAAATATTCGGCTATTGTGCGCTCGATCAAAAACTTTATGATCTCAACCCAGAGCCGAATGGCCGTAGATACTTCGCAACTCGAAAGCAATGCCTATCGCGCCGTTATGCCGGGCATCATCGCACTTGCCGTAGCAATTCTGCTCACGCTGGTCTTTGCCCGACTGGTGGATATGTACTACCTGAAACCAATCATTCAAATCAAAAAATCACTTCAGAGATGGCTGTCGCAGCGAATACAGTACAACGTAACGGTGGACGGCGATAGCGAAATGTCAAAACTGAACGAACTCATCAAAGAGCTGATTTTAATGTCAAAAAACCGTAGAACAGAGTAATGCGTTTCGATGTAATCATAAGATATGTCGGGTTGGTATTGTTGATTAATGCCGTATTTATGTTGATTTCGGCATTGATTTCCATATTCAACAATTGGGATACGGGTTCGTACCCCCTGTTATTGAGTTGCGCAATCTGTGCAATCGCCGGTATATTCCCACTGATTTTCGTCGAACGAAACGTACAAATCTCAACAAAGGAGGGATATGTAATCGTAGTAGGTTCGTGGCTGCTGTCTTGCGTAGCAGGTATGCTGCCATATGTACTCTGGGGTGGAGAATTCAGCTTTATCAATGCGTGGTTCGAGAGCGTTTCCGGATTTACGACTACGGGTGGCACAGTTCTCGAAGACATTGAGGCGCTGCCCGACGGCCTGCTCTTTTGGCGTTCGGCGACGCACTGGATTGGCGGTGTGGGCGTAGTCTTGTTCTCATTGGTGATTCTTCCAACATTGGGACGTACCAAAGTTATTATGTCTAACGTGGAACTCTCATCGCTGGCCAAGGAGAATTTCAGATACAGAACCCAAAAAATATTGATGATTCTTACGGTGGTATATGTTGGGCTGACTCTGTTGCAGACATTGCTGTTGAAGGTCGCGGGTATGGATTGGTTTGACTCGATAAACCACGCATTCTCAACCATTTCTACGGGAGGATTCAGCACAAAAAATATGAGCATCGGTGCATACAATAACATCTGGATTGATATCATCTGCATCATCTTTATGCTCATCGCGAGCATACACTTCGGATTGATTTTCTCGACATTCATCAGAAACAAGAATAATATATTCCGCTCGGAGGTAGTGCGGTTCTACATTTTCGGTATCATAGCAATGATTATCTGCACGATGTTGAATCTCAAATTCTCGGGCAATTACGAAACATTCGGCGAAGCTCTGAGATATGGTTCATTTCAGATTGTTTCGGTCATTTCGACTACGGGATTTGCTACGGCCAACACAAACTTGTGGACTCCGTTCGCAATCCTGATACTGATTTACTGCGGATTCCAATGCGGTTGCGCAGGCTCAACTACAGGGGGGCTGAAAGCTGACCGTATGTTATTGTTATTCAAGGCTCTGAAGGTCAGAATCATTCAACAGCAACACCCCAATGCCGTAGTGCGCGTGAGACTCGACGGACTGAGTCAGGAAAATTCGTTGATTTCAACAGTAACGCTCTACATTGTGTTGTATCTGGTATTGGCTCTGGCAGGCGGATTGCTGATTTCACTTACGGGCGAAGACCTGCTGACATCGTTCAGCGCATCTTACGCAAGTCTGGGGAATGTTGGTCCCGGATTCGGGAAAGTTGGCTCGGTGGACAACTTCGCATCACTGACCGTTTTCGCCAAAATGGTCTGCACAATGCTGATGTTACTGGGCCGTCTTGAAATTTTCGGATTTATTCACCTTTTGTTCTTACACTCGTGGCGATGAGAACTTTATTCATAAGACTAATTTTTCTATTTATACTCGGAGTATTGTGCAACGAAAATGTCAGTGGCGCAGAGATTAAACTCCCGGAATTCGAAAACGATTCGATTTATAAATCTTTAGTTGAAAAACGTCAGGAATTCAGAGTAAAGGAGAGCGAACTCAATTTGAAACTCGATTCACTGCGCAACTACTACTCTGCAGCGCCCGATAGCCTGAAAAACATCATCGGCGAAAAAATCCTCTCCGTGGAAAACGACCTCTATGGAGTACGCGCACAGATAGCCGAAGCTGACCAAAAAATTAATATCGTTGAACAGCAATACCTCATACAGTCAATCCGCAGCGGAAATAAACAGGATACTGTGCAGACGGCTAATCCTACGCAATCGAATTTCAGAAAGCATCGCGACTTGTTGCGTAACCGATTTTTGTCGCAAAACCTTCCCGGAGAGGAGTATCGCAAGTTGAGAACTGCACAACAAGCCGAATCATCAGTGAAAGAGCTAGTCGCAGAATTCAAGAAAACCTATCAACAACTCGATTCGTTAAGCCGCGAATACCAAACCGTTTCGACTCAAAGCCGTGCAGATTCGCTCTACCGAATATATATGATACTCTCGGAAAGAAGTGCGAGTCTGGACGATAGTCTGGAAGCAGTGTGGACTCCTTGTTACGACACTAAAATTTATGCGTATAGTTATCTTCTCGACCGAATCAACCGCACCGACGTGCTCGAGGATATGAACAACAAACTCAACGAGGCGCGTATTGCTTATCAAAGCGAAGATGGCTCACAGCTGCAGTCGCTCAAGTTCGCTACATTGGGCCGTCAGCGTTCGGTAGTACTGAACTATGAGTTGGCACTGGCTGAGGTTCTCGACCTGACAGAGGCTGCAGACTCGATTCGCGCCGAACTCGAAAATATGCCCGAAACATCGAGCCTCGCTCTGAAACACATCGTGCTACAACCATTGGACTTCACTCCATATAGCAGAGTAACTACTACACCAACAGTAATATACAACACTCGCAACCCGATTCCGAAACACACCGAACCCGAAGTGGCGCGCGTCTACAAAATATTGCTCGGCACATTCCTGAAGGCACAGCAGGCAACCATTTTCCGAAAGGTTTCACCGCTGAGTTATGAACGCCTTTCCAATGGCAAATATCGCTACTACGCAGGTTTGTACAAGAATTACGATGAGATGCTGGAGGATATCGAAAAACTGAAAGCACTCGGTTTCAAACGCCCTGAACCCGTAATCTGGGAAAATGGCGTGTATCGCAATCTTGCCGAAGACTCGGAAAGCAGCTTCCGCGTGGAATTTACCTGCCCGGGCGGAGTAATCAGCAATACGATGAAAGCCCTGATAGACGTATTCGCCAAGGATAAAGAAACGTCGAAAATCAATACACCCGAAGGAGTTATGTATATAATCGGCACTTTTGACACAGAAAATCGTGCTCGCGAGTTGGCCGATGCGCTCAACCGAATGGAGGGCGTGAGTGCAAAAATAACTGAAAACGAATAATTTAGATTATGAAAGTATATAAATATCAGGGTTGCGGAAACGATTTTGTCGTAGTAGACAACCGCGACGGCAGATTTGCTGCAAATAGCAAACAGGTAACATTTTTGTGCCACAGACGCTTCGGAGTCGGAGCCGATGGCTTGATGCTGTTGGAAGAGGATTCGGAATGCGATTTCAAGATGAGATACTTCAACTGCGACGGTGCCGAATCAACAATGTGCGGCAACGGCGGCAGATGTATAGCTTTATTTGCTCACCATATGGGCATCGGCTCGATGGTAAAGAATTTCAAAGGCATTGACGGTATGCACTCTGCTCAGTTGTACAATATCCGAAACAATAGCGCGATGGTCTGCCTCGAAATGAGCAACGTAGCTGAAATAGAAAAGATGGGCGACGACCTGTTCCTGAATACCGGATCGCCGCACTATGTACATTTCTGCGCTGAACCCGAAGAGGAAAATATGGTAGAATATGGCCGTTCGGTGCGTTACGGAGAGGTATTCGCAGCAAAAGGAGGTACTAATGTCGATTTGGTGAAAATTATCGGCGAAGGCGAAATTTATGTGCGTACCTACGAACGCGGAGTAGAAGACGAAACTCTCTCGTGTGGAACAGGTGTTACTGCAGCAGTAATCGCAGCAGCAATCAAAACCAATAGCCAATGTCGTCGTTGGAAGGTAACTACCCGAGGCGGAGTGCTGACCGTAGAGTTTGAACTCACTGAAAACGGCGCAGAAAAAATCTACCTCACAGGCAGCGCAGTCAGAGTCCTCGAGGGCGATATCGATTACTATAGAACAGATAACAAAATAGAAACAAAATCTGAAAGTGGAAAAGTTTGCGGTTGCGGCAGGCACAGCCATTAGATATAACGATTCGCTCAAGGGCGATAAGACAGTCGTTTTGTTGCACGGCTACCTCGAGAATCTCGATGTGTGGGAGGAGTGGAGCAAAATGCTGGCTAAACATTGTCGGGTTATTTCACTTGACCTGCCCGGACACGGAATATCCGAAGTCAAGGGAGAAATCCACACGATGGAATTTTTAGCCGAGACAGCACACGGACTGCTCGAGTCGCTGGGCGTGGAACGCTATGCAGTCATCGGCCACTCGATGGGCGGTTACGTAGCAATGGAGATGATGAAAAAATGGCCATCGGCAATTAGTGGTGCGATTTTTCTACATTCACACCCGTTTGGCGATACGCCCCAACGCGCAGAGGACAGAATGCGTGAAATCGAACTCATTCGCAGCGGCAGAAAAGAGGTATTGGTCAAGATGAATCCTCAACGCAGATTCGCAGCCGAAAACTGTAAACGACTGGCGAGCGTGATTGACGAGCTCAAGGAGATGGCGTTTCTCACAGAAGATGAGGGCATTTTAGCCATATTGAGGGGTATTTCTCAACGAGGCAACTATGTCGAAATGATGTCCAAGACCGAGATTCCGACACTGTTTGTATTCGGCAGCGGCGATTTGATGATTCCACAAGAGGCTTGCGAGGAGGTTGCAAAGCAATTCCCAGCAGCACAAGTTGTTGTGCTCGACAGTTGTGGACATATGTCATTCATTGAGCAGCCTGAAAAAACACTCGAGATAGTAACCCAATTCTGCGACAAACTCAATTTTTAGTACAAAAATATCACATTTTTCAGAAGTGATAACTTTGCAATATGGAAAGGTGCTATGTCGACATACTGCTACCGCTCGCTGTTGAGGGCTATCTGACATTTGAGGTTCCGAACACACTTACCGACTCGATTGTCAGGGGACAGCGTGTTGTTGTACCCCTTGGGCATAACAATCTGTACACTGGCGTGGTAGTCGCAGTGCACAACAACCGCCCAAATTGCAAAGTCATTAAACAGATAGTCTCCATCGTCGATACTGACCCCATCATAACCGACAGTCTGTTTCAACTCTGGCGGTGGATTTCACAATACTACCTCTGCACCGAAGGCGAAGTGCTGAAGGCTGCAATGTCGCGCGAACTGCTTCCCAGAGGCAGCGGCTCGCTCGATGTAGAGCCAATAGCCAAGAATCTGCCCGAAGATATATACTGCAACATCACCGATAAAGAGCATATTAGCGATACGCTGAAACAACTCGCCCGAGCCAAGCGGCAGGTCAAACTGCTCGAACAGCTGGCAGAGGCAGGCGGAGTTATGCTGCAAAATGAACTGCTGACCGAAACGGGCAATTCGGCAGCCCTGAAATCTCTTGTAGAAAAGGGACTAATCACGCTCGAGCGCAAGATTAGACAATCGAAATGGGAGTACCGCAGTTGCAATCTGCCACAACTCTCGACCACTCAACAAGCAGCGTTCGACTCGATAAACACTTGCAGTTCGAACCACAAATGCGCATTGCTGTTCGGAGTCCCAGGCTGTGGCAAGACCGAGGTGATGATAAACCATATTGCCAAAGAGTTGGAACAGGGCAAAGACGCTCTCTATCTCGTACCCGAAATAACCCTCTCGGTGCATCTTATCTCGAGATTCGAGCAGCTGTTCGGCGATAGACTAATTGTATGGCACTCGGCTTTAGGCAAAAAGGCTCGCCGAGAGAACTACGCACGAATGGCACGTAAGGAGCGTGAAGCTTTCATAGTATTAGGCACTCGCTCGGCACTGTTTCTGCCATTCTCGCAACTCGGGTTAGTCTGCGTAGACGAGGAACACGACTCGAGTTATAAGCAGAGTGACCCGGCTCCGAGATATAACGCACGCGATACGGCTGTAATGTTAGCCCACCAAAACTCTGCCTGCATTGTACTATGTAGCTCGACACCCTCAATCGAAAGTTTTCATAATGCCATTTCGGGGAAATATACACTCGTTGAGATGACCGAACGATTCGGCCAGAGTGCACAACCAAAGGTCATTCTGTCGGATAACAACGTGGCAGCCAAACGTGGCGAACGAACTACGCAATTCAACAAAATAACCCTCGAATATATTCGCGAAACCCTCGACCGTGGCAGCCAAATACTCATATTCCAAAACAGACGGGGCTACTCATCGTATGCCATTTGTCAGGATTGCGGAAAGGTTGTCTATTGCCCAAACTGCAATGTATCGCTGACACAGCACTCAGACCAGCTGAGATGTCACTATTGCGGCTACCATCGACCATTCGCTGCGGGGTGTCCCGACTGCTCAGGCAGCCTAAACAATCGCGGGTACGGCACCGAACGTATCGAACAGGAACTGAACAAAAATTTTCCTCAGGCTCGCGTGGTGAGAATTGATTCCGACTCGGTATCATCTCTGTCTGACTACAAGAGCAAAATAGAAACAATAACTCAAGAGAACGGCGCCGATATAATCGTTGGTACACAGATGATTAGCAAAGGATTAGACATAGCCGGAATAGAAACCGTCGTAGTTCTCGATGCTGATAGTCTGTTCTTTTCGCCCGACTTTCGCGCTTCGGAGCGCGCCTACCAACTGATAGTGCAAACCGCCGGCCGAGCAGGTCGTCGAAACAGACAGGGTACGGTGATAATCCAGACTGCGCAGCCCGAAGATGAAGCCATACTGCGAGCAGCCTCGTCGGACTATTACGGTATGTATCAAAGCGAGTGCGCCCAACGCCACGATTACCACTATCCGCCATTCTGCCGCCTTGTCAGCATCGCGCTATGGGGTGCAGACGAAACGCTGCTCGAGAGTGATGCCGAACGAATCGGGCACGACTTGGTGCGCGAATTCGGACAACGCGTATTAGGACCAGAGGCTCCGCCCGTAGACCGAGTGCGCAACCGCCACTGCCGAGTCTTTATGCTGAAGATAGACATCGGCAGCGCAGGAAGAGTACACCGCGAAAAATTGGTCAAATTGCTCGAATCGTGGGAACGACTCAAAGTCAAAATCACAATAGACGTAGACCCCGCATAATGCCCCTCAGTGGGCATTTTTTTGTACAAAAATTTGGTTTTTAATAAAAATAATTCATATCTTTGCAATAGCTAAAACAGCTCGATTTCTAAAATTAACAAAAATGAAAAAATTACTATTACTTTTGATTCCTCTCTTTGGAATGTTGACTGTGGAGTCTAATGCTCAAACTATTAACATTTCGTCTCAAGGGAAACCTATTCAGTTGGGAGACTCTGTACTTGTTTCTGCTATGTGGTCTCCAGACTTGACTAAATGGGGAGACCTCATATCTACACGCATAATTGGAGTGGAATTCAAACAACTTTTTACCCCTACCAACAAATATGCAGCCCACGGACGATTCGCCTTTTTTATATACCCAACTGCGACTATGTGTCTAAAACCAACTTTAACTTTGGCAGATAGTACCGAACGGGATATAACAATGTCTGATTACTTAAAAAAGATGTTTACCATAACCGTTTTAGATAAAAATGGAAACGAAATCAGAGACTCTCTTTCAAACCAATACAATACACCTTTCAGAATCAGACAAGTCAAAATTGATGATGGCGATTTTACAGAAGCTGTTAATAAAATAACGCCACAAAAGAGAGGCAATAACAACAAAAAGCAAAAATGGTCTTGGCAATCATTCAAAAACAAATTTTTTTAATCTGAAAAATTTTAGATTTCTCAAATTGGTCATTGCAACAATGACAATTTTATTGAGTACATTTTCTGTAAATGCACAAACTCCAGACAGGAATGTAAGGGCAGAACCACAAGTAATTACAATGGGCCACAACGAACAAGCTACAGTATCTGTCATAAGCAATGAACAGATACAAGATGTCAGTTATGTAAGAACGCCTCGCCTTGTTAGTATTAACATATTTTACAGAATCATTAATTCAATCATTAGTTGGTTTGTAAATATTTTTAGTAATAATGAAGGTCAATCAGGAACAGAAAATGTCGAATTACAAGCAACGACAAATAATAATGGAAATATTAACATTTCATTATTTAATATTATTGTAAATGTTAATTCTAACAATAACCAACAGAATCCATAAGACATTTTTTACATTACAATTATTACTACCCGAGGGACACTCAATAAATGTTCCTCGGTTGTTTTTTTTACACAGAATCGCATTATTTACGAATTTTTCGATACATTTGTAATATCGTTTGTATTATTCGAATGTGCAATGGATACCATTTTCAAACACAAATCTATTCGCCAATTTAGCGATAGATTGCCCGATAAAAATCTGATTAATAAACTGCTCGAAGCCGCTGTGCGCGCTTCAAACACCGGCAATATGCAGGTATATTCTATCGTGGTAACTACCGATGAAGTGCTGAGAAAAAAACTCGCCGAGTGTCATTTTAATCAGCCTGCCTCGAAAGCTCCGCTGCACGTAACATTCTGCGTAGACATAAATCGTTTCTCAAAGTGGTGCCGCCTGCGCGATGCAGAACCCGGTTATGATAACTTTCTGTGGTTTCTGAGCGGAGCTACAGATGCACTGCTGGCATCTCAGAACTTCTCGCTCGAGGCCGAACACAACGGTCTTGGCATTTGCTACCTGGGCACTTGTTTGTACAACGCTCGCAAAATCGGCGAAATACTCAATCTGCCAAAAGGCGTTATACCCGTAGCGTCGGTCGTAGCTGGCTACCCAGATGTAAACCCACAACTTACCGATAGATTGCCGCTCGAAGCCGTAGTTCACTACGAAACATACCACGACTACACAGACGATGATATCAACCGTCTATGGGCAGAACGTGAAAATTCTGACGAAACCAAACAGCTGCTAGAGATTAACCAATTGCCAAACCTCGCGCAGATATTTACTCAAAAACGATACACCGAAAAGGATAATATTGCAATATCAGAAAACCTGATTTCTCTGCTCAAAGAACACGGATTTATCCCCTAAAATCTGAATTCAATATGAAACATCGAAAACAATTTCGAGAAATTCAAAGACTCGACCTTAAGTGGTTGATTATTTCGGCATTGAATCTCGCAGTGCCGCTGGCAATTCTGCTCTATCTGAACAAACCGTTCAATGCAGTAAACATCGTGCTGACTATATTACTGCCTTTAACGTTGCTCTATACGTTGTATGCCATAAGGCTCAAAACCATCATAGACCCTCACCGAATCAGAATAAAATTCTTCCCGCTGGCAAATAGAAATATCTCGTGGGACGATGTGAAGAGTGTTGAGATTGTGAACTACGGATTGACCGGCTGGGGTGTGAGAAAATCACCTAGATGGGGTACAATATACAATACTCGCGGCACGACAGGTTTGCTCGTTGAACTCAAAAACGGCGAGCGTCTTGTCATCGGGACTCAACATTCAGAGGTACTAAGCCGATTCCTGATGAACTGCATCGAAATAGAAGAGGCCTAATTGACCGAAATTATTCGATAAAAAGGCAAAGGTTAAAAAATTTAATCGTATATTTGTCCTTTCAAAACAGATAATTAACTCTATATATGGAACTAAATAAACTCACTGCAATATCTCCGGTGGACGGACGTTACAGAAACGCAGCCGAACCGCTGGCAGATTACTTCTCGGAATATGCGCTCATTCGTTACAGAGTATTGGTCGAAATTGAGTATTTCATCGCTCTGAGCAAAATTCCACTGCCACAACTCAAGGGTATCACTAAAGCAAATTTCGAACAACTGAGAAATATCTACACATCTTTCAGCGTTGAAAATGCACTGGCTGTAAAGGAAATCGAAAAAACAACAAACCACGACGTCAAAGCTGTAGAGTATTTCATCAAAGGCGAAATGGAAAAACTCGGACTGGGCGAATACAAAGAATTCGTTCACTTTGGATTGACTTCACAAGACATCAACAATACGGCTACGCCATACTCGCTGAGAGATGCAGCTCACAATGTCTACTACCCGCTGCTCGACGAAGTTGTCAATACGCTGAAAGGGCTGGCTATGGAGTGGATTGATGTGCCGATGTTGGCTCGTACTCACGGACAACCAGCCTCTCCTACCCGACTCGGCAAGGAGATTATGGTATTCGTTGAACGTCTGAACAAACAAATCGAACAACTTAAGGCTATTCCGTGTCCTGCTAAATTTGGCGGTGCTACGGGTAACTTCAACGCTCACCACGTTGCATTCCCCGAAATAGACTGGGTAGATTTTGCTAACAATTTCGTGGGCAATGTACTGCACCTCGACCGTTCGCAGATTACAACTCAAATTGAACATTACGACAATCTTGCAGCTATTTTCGATTGCTTCAAGAGAATCAATACTATCCTTATCGACCTGTGCCGCGACATCTGGACTTACGTTTCGATGGAGTATTTCAAACAGAAAATCAAAGCAGGCGAAGTGGGTTCTTCGGCAATGCCGCACAAGGTTAATCCTATCGACTTTGAAAATGCTGAAGGTAACTTGGGCATCGCCAATGCAATCTTCTGTCACCTGGCAGGCAAACTGCCCGTATCGCGTCTGCAACGCGACCTGACCGACTCGACAGTGCTCAGAAACGTAGGTGTACCGCTGGCTCACACAGTTATCGCTATGAAATCTGTACTCAAAGGTTTGGGCAAACTCATTATCAATAACGAGGCATTCGACGCCGATTTGGAACGAAACTGGGCCGTAGTAGCCGAAGGTATTCAAACTATTCTCAGACGCGAAAACTACCCTAATCCGTACGAAGCACTCAAGGCTCTGACCAGAACAAACCGCGCAATATGCAAAGAGGATATCGCAGAATTTATCGAAAATCTCGACGTCAGCGAAGAGGTTAAGGTGAAACTGCGCGCACTCTCGCCACAAACTTACACAGGAGTTTTCAAATTGTAATCAACCTATAAACAACAAAAAATAATAGTTATGGG
This sequence comes from Rikenellaceae bacterium, assembly GCA_045637425.1. Taxonomy (GTDB): domain Bacteria; phylum Bacteroidota; class Bacteroidia; order Bacteroidales; family Rikenellaceae; genus CAJGBR01. Next base: position 44,798 of record JAZTZL010000014.1, read on the forward strand.
ATTTATCAAAGAATTCAAAGAGTTTGCTGTCAAAGGGAACGTAATGGATATGGCAGTCGGTGTTATCATCGGCGGCGCATTCGGCAAAATCGTTACTTCATTGGTTAATGACATTCTGATGCCTCCAATCGGAGTAATTATGGGCAATACAGACTTCTCTAAACTGAGACTCGACATCTCGATTGTCAGAGATGCAATCTCGAGTTCAGAGGCTGCCGAGCCTGTTTATTGGAACTACGGCGCATTTATTCAACAATGTATCGACTTCATTATCTTGGCGTTCTGCGTATTCTTGCTGGTCAAGCTGATGAACGGACTCAAGAAAAAGAAAGAGGCTCCGGCACCAGCACCGGCTCCTGCTCCGGAACCACAGCCTTCTAAAGAAGAGTTGCTGCTGACCGAAATCAGAGATTTGCTCAAAGAGAAAAAATAATCTTTTTTTCAATAAAAGAAAAGGTGCCGATTCATAACGAATCGGCACTTGTTTTTGCCAAAGTATTAATGGCTTGAAAATTATCAGCCTATATAGCCTATTTGATCCTTCCAAGTTAAAGGACCGTTACAACAAGGACAATAATTGTATGGGGCACATCTTCCACACATAATTTTACCGCAAGAAGGACAACGATATACTCTGTAATCTTTTTCGTCATTTCCACAAAGAGGACATCTAAAAAAAGTACTCATAGTAAATAAATTTATTTAATTCCTTACTCATTTTATGGCTTTTCAGGTTACTCCATTGTACCCATAAACTATTCGAGAATACATACATAAGAAAACGCGGTACTCTTAGTGTATTCTCTACTCAAGGTGTTTGGCATAACCTACCGACAGAATAACCAAAAGCCCGCGCCATTAAGCACGAGCATCTTGCAGTATTCTTGTCGGTATTCAATTAGTCGCCAAACTTTTGAGTAGACAGAATAAAGCTAAAACGCTTCCCCAATTAAAATGTATGTATTAAATTACACGTTATATTTCCATAGGCAAAATATTTAAACTCTTACAAAGTTATATATTTTTTCAAAAAAACACAAACTACTTAAAATTGACAGGTTTCATCAGTTCAATTACAGCCTTCATACCCTCGATTAATGCTAGCAGCTCGTGGTCTTTTATAACATAAGGCGGCATCAGATAAACCAATTTTCCGAATGGTCGCACCCAGACACCGTGCTCGACAAAGGCAGCCTGCCAACGTGCCATATCAACCTCCTCACGCATCTCGACTACGCCTATTGCGCCCAGAACTCGCACGTCTGCCACCGCAGGGTTATCTCTCAACGAAATGAGATTCTGAGCAAAAATAGACTCAATTTCTCGGATTCGCTCCAGAGGCGAATTCTCAATCAAAAGGTCAAGACTCGCACAAGCAACGGCACAAGCCAGCGGATTGCCCATAAACGTGGGACCGTGCATAAAACACGACGGCGTACCGCGCGAAATAGTTTCGGCAACCTCTGCCGTAGTCAGTACTGCAGCAAATGAGAGCATACCACCCGTAATCGCCTTACCAACGGTCATAATATCCGGGGTAATTTCCGCCCACTCCGCAGCAAACATCTTACCCGTACGGCCAAATCCCGTAGCAATCTCATCAAATATCAATAGTACATCATATTTGCGACACAATTCGTGCAACTGACGTACATATTCGGGGTGATAGAACCACATACCACCAGCCCCCTGCACAATGGGTTCGATAATCACAGCAGCAATCTCATCGGCATGCGCTGCCAGCAACTCTGCCATAGGTTTCAAATCTTCAGGATTCCACTCTGAGTCAAAACGACAACGAGGCTGGTCTACGAAAAACTGCACAGGCAGCGTACCTGAGAATATCGAGTGCATACCCGTTTCAGGGTCACACACCGACATTGCGTGCCACGTGTCGCCGTGATAACCGCTGCGAATGGTAGCCAAACGGCACTTGCGGCTCAATCCGCGAGCATTCTGGTACTGAATCGCCATCTTCGCTGCAACCTCAACCGCAACGCTGCCCGAGTCGCAATAGAATATCTTTTCGAGCCCGGCGGGCACAAGTTTCAACAATCGCTGAGCCAACTCAACTGCCGGAGCGTGGGTCAATCCGCCGAACATAACGTGCGACATTGACTCGACCTGACGCTTCGCAGCCGCTATGAGGCGCGGGTGTGAGTAGCCGTGTATCACCGACCACCAACTCGACATACCATCAATCAGCGACTTGCCGTCTGAAAGATATATCCTTACTCCCTCACACCTTTCTACTTGATAGACAGGCAGTGGATTCAACATCGAGGTATATGGGTGCCACAAATGTTCGCGGTCGAATTCGATTAAATTTTGCATACTTATCTACGTTTTTAACGCCCGCTGATGCGGGTTGCGATGACAAAGGTACACAAAAATTCGGGTTTCGCACCTATTACCCATAAACAAAAATAGCCGCCTAAATAGGCGGCTGTCTCTTATTATTGATAAATTTCTACCAATAAACTTTGTGCAATCCACATTTGTCACATAAATTCCACGGAATATGCTTATCAATGTGTATACATTTACCTTTAGAAGAATGGTGTTCTCCACAACAATCACTGCTTTCTACTTTTACATTTTTGTTGTGCAAGCGACTAATGACCTCTTCACAAAAACTACTAGAAGAGAAACCGACAATGGCCAAAGTCAAAACAAATGCAAAAACTAATTTTTTCATATTTAAATTTTTTCAAATTATCCCTACTCATTTAACGGCTTTTCGGGTTACTCCATTGTTCCTCTGAGTCTTTGGAATACGCACATAAAAAAGCGCGGAACCTTTTAGTGTATCCCATTCAGAGGTGTTTGGCGTAACCTACCAGTAGAATAACCAAAAGCCCGCGCCAAGACGCGAGCATTTCCGCTATATTCCTACTGATATTCTCTTAGTCGCCAAACTTTCTGAATGGTAGAATAAAGCTAAAAACGCTTTTCCAATATGTTTAAAATGTGCGTATTAATTATACGCTATGTTTCATCGGCAAAATTTGTTTTTATTCGTTAGTAACCAAATATCACGACAAAGATAATCAAAAAACACACAAAAAATGCGTTAGATTTCTATTTTTATTCCACTAAAAACACCTTTTTGCACATTATTTGTATGTCTATTCCCAAAATCAGAAAGGTCAATAAAACTTTTTTGAGAATAGATTGAAATATATTAAAATTAAATATTGCTTTTTATTGTAATTTTATTGTATTTGCATTGTAATTGATAATACTTTTCATTAAATTTGTTGCGATAAAATTTCTCTAAAATTGATAATTATTGTTCTTCATATTAAAAAAAACTATTGTTATGATTAATCATTACACTCCTTCACCCCAGCAGCCGACTATCGTGAAGTATGTTCAACCCTACAGAAACGGCATTCAGTCTCACTCGCTAAACCGCCACGGTATCGGCTTCATACTCAGGGGTAAGAAATATGTGTACAACGGCGACCAGCGAGAACAAATCAATCGCGGAGAAATATTCTATCTCAATATGGGACACCACTACACCGAGGATATTCCCGAAACAAACCACCCCTTCGAACAGATCATTTTCTACTATGACAACCAGCAACTCAGCCGAATACTGAGCCAACTCAGCATAAATTATCAACTGAATATCAATAACAACCACTCGTGTCCAAATTGCGAGAACAGATCTCTGGTAATTTATCCTGCGTGGAATACACTAAAGAATTTCTTTGCTACGATAGACCAATACATCAAAGAGGACATCTTCAACAACGGCAATGCTGCCGAAACGCTGAAAATGACCGAATTGCTATACCTCATACTATCCAATGACGAGTGCTGCCTGAAAAACAAGATTCTGAACAATATCGACTCCGTTAAAGAGTCTTTCGAACAGATTATCAACGACTCAATCTTCGAAGATATCTCCATTGAAGAACTCGCCTCAAAATGTGGCAAAAGTCTCACCTCATTCAAAAAGGACTTCAAAAAGCAGTTCTACGAACCGCCTCACAAATGGTTCATCAGACAACGACTGATGCACTCACGTCTGTTGCTGATTTCAACCGATAAATCTATCTCCGAGGTGGGTAGCGATTGCGGCTTCCCAAACACTTCTCACTTTATCAAACTGTTCAAGAAAGAGTATTCAATGACTCCGGCAAACTACCGTTCATATCACTGCAACAGCCGTGACAGTAGTCAATCCTCGAATACTCAAATCCGAAAAAACAATATCCAATCTGCAAACAACCTATAGAATTAATTTGTTGAATTAACTATCTAATTTTTTCGATTCGATTGTTTACAGTATATAATTAACCATTTAACATTCGGTATTAAAAAGCGAGAAGCTCGTCGAATCGACGAGCTTCTCAAGATTTTGGTATATATCTTTAAGATTAGATGATACCTTGTTCCAACATAGCTTGAGCAACTTTCATAAAGCCAGCGATGTTAGCACCCTTAACGTAGTCTACATAACCGTCAGCTTGTTGACCGAACTTAACGCAAGCTTCGTGGATATCGCTCATAATTTGGTGCAATTTAGCATCAACTTCAGCTTCAGTCCAGCTCAAGTGAGCAGCATTTTGAGTCATTTCAAGACCTGAAGTTGCTACACCACCAG
>JAZTZL010000015.1:0-16050 GCA_045637425.1 Rikenellaceae bacterium
CCAAGTTTCAGCAAAGCCTTCTTATCGCTACGCCCCTTATCCAGTACAGCGACCTTCACACCGCTGAATCTAAGCAAAGTTCTGAGCAATTTAGACCTCAGTACATCGTGGAGGTCGGCTACGGCATCGGGTTTGATATCGCGCATAATATCACGCCACAAACGAACAATGCCAGCCAAACCGTGATGACGCCCCTTCAAATCGAGTTCAACAAATTTCACTCCGTTAATATATCGGTAGAAAGGTCTGAAAAAAGGTCTGGTCAGCACGAAAATCTCCAACTCGGGAGCCTCGCGGCGCACCGCTTGAACTATAGGCGAAGTCATTGCCACATCACCCATTGCCGAGAGTCGTATGACCAACAATCGCTTCATAATCTGACTATTTCTTTGCGTAAAGCACCGGGTTGAGTTCCGGATCGTTGTACATCTTCATCTGTTTGTACACCTTCATATACTTATTGCCAGCAGCAAAGTCGTCCATCAGCTCGCCAATGGCCGTAGAGAGGTCCACACGTTGAGTGAGCAATACATTCAATTTTGTGCGACAAGCCTCGATGTGTGCTTCTGAAACATCTGTACGTACAACTTCCTGTTCCATATGGTATATCTTCAGCGCCAGGATTGAATAGCGGTCAACAGCCCAAGCCGGAGATTCGGTATTAATTTTAGCACCCTCCTTAACTGCTACATCTTTGTATTTATCCAAGAAGTAGCTGTCAATGTATTCAACCATATCGGTACGATCCTGATTTGAAGCGTCGATTCTACGTTTGATTTTCAATGCTTCAACCGGGTCGATTTGCGGATCGCGAATGATATCTTCAAGGTGCCACTGAACCGTATCAATCCAGTTCTTTGTGTAGAGCAAATGTTCTAACGAACCTTGTTCATAGGGGTTTTCAATCGGTTGATCAACGTTGTCGTACTTGTGGTAGTCAAGTATCGAACGTTGGAAAATTTCATCACAAATTTCTGTAAACATTATCTCTAAATTTTTAGTTGTTTCGCAAAATTATACTGCACAAATGTACAATTTTTTTGCTCGTCACCCAAATGATTTCTATCAAAGACTTTGCAATCTGCATTTTTAGTGATAAATTTGCCACGAAATTGTACTAAAATTTAGAGTAATGAAGCACCTTTTTTGTATCATATTCTGCCTGTGTGTAGTCTCTGCACACGCTCAGAAAGACCCATATCGTACATATATCGAAAAGTACAAAAAGATGGCCATCGAACAGATGTCCGAATATGGAATACCAGCAAGTATTACAATGGCCCAGGCTCTGCTCGAATCGGATTGCGGACGCAGTCGTCTGGCTACGCAGGCAAACAACCACTTCGGGATTAAGTGTAAAAGCTATTGGACCGGCGAAAAAATCTACCACGACGACGACGAAAAGGGCGAGTGTTTCAGAAAGTATCTCTCGGCACAGGCATCGTATGATGACCACTCGATATTTTTGGATTCGTCACCACGATACGATTTTCTCTTCGAACTCGACCCGAAAGACTACATTGGTTGGGCCAAAGGTCTGAAAAAGGCGGGATACGCAACCAACCCTCAGTACGCAGAACGACTGATTACACTGATTGAAAAATACGAACTCTACAAACTCGACGAAGAGGGCGGCGAAATGTTCAGTTTCGCAGAACCCGAACCCGAGCCTCAACCCGTTATCACAGAAGAGGTTAAAGTTCAAGAGGGACAGGTTATCGACCCCGATAACTATACGGTTACAATAGACGCAGCGCAAACGTCGGCAACGACTGCACCATCACAAAAATTCTTCGACCGTCCCGTACACTACAATAATGGCACAGCATTCATCGTTGTAGAAGAGGGTGATTCTTTCGACTCACTTGCAATACAACTGCAAATAAGCAAGAAAAAGTTGCTCAAGTATAACGATATGACTCAAGAGATTAACCTCAATCCGGGTAGCGCAATCTACATCGCCAAGAAAAAGAACCGCTCGGAAAATGGTCGATATGCACACAATGTACGCTCGGGCGATACAATGCACTCGATTTCTCAAAAGTATGGTATCCGCTTGAAAAAACTGCTCAAGATGAACGCAATGAAAGAGGGAGAAATTCCTTCTGCTAACCAAATCATAAGACTGCAATAACAGACAGAAACCTTAAATATATATAATGGAAAGCGAATTATGCAGCCGTGAAGGCATTATCAGAATGCTGACTCAAAAATCAGCACTCAAACAACAAATTTTTGACAATACGAATAACATCTTTCAAGAACTGAAAGATTTGCTGCAAGAATTGTCAGCCGAAATAAACGAGGCAATCGACGAATGCGACAAACGCATCAAGGTTGAATATGTAGACAGAGGAAAATTCGAAGCTCAAATCCAAGTAGCCGGCGATGTGCTGATTTTCAGTATGCATACTAACATCTTCGAATTCAACCGCGAACACATCATCTGGCAAAATTCGTATGTGCAAAAAGATAAGGATAACTCCTACTGCGGCATAATAAATATTTATAACTTCTTGGCCGATTCGTTCAAGTATAAACGCAGCTCGGACGAGGGTTACCTCATCGGTAGAATCTTCATCAATCGCGAAAATCAATATTTTGTCGAAGGAAAACGCCAAATTTCAATGAAACACAACTCGTTCGGCAGCAAAACCATCGACCGCGAATCGCTGTTGAATATCATCGAAACAGCCGTAAGTTATGCTCTGGAATTCGACCTACTGGTACCTCCTTACGACCTTGTTAAAATCGTGAGCGTAGACCAAATGAATACTAAAATCGAAAATTCCAAATTACAGACAGGCAAACGTTTAGGATACAAATTTAATTCAAACGATATCTAAACGAAAAATTATTGCTCACAAAAATAATCACAAAATTTGTTTGAAACAAAAATTTTGTATACCTTTGGAGCAATGTATGTGGGTGCAAATGTACTCGCAGATGCAGTAAGTAAAAGAAGAAAACTAATATTTTTTTAAATTAGAGAACTATGAATATTCCTCAAAATCTCAAGTACTCGAACGACCACGAATGGATTCGAGTAGAAGGTGACGAAGCATTTATCGGCATCACAGATTTCGCACAAGGTCAATTGGGCGACATCGTATTCGTTGACGTTGACACTGTAGGTGAAACTCTCGAAGCTAACGAAGTTTTCGGTAGCATCGAAGCTGTTAAAACAGTTTCTGACGCATTTATCCCCGTTGGTGGCGAAATCCTCGAATTCAACGAAGCTTTGAACGATGCTCCGGATACAGTTAACAAAGATCCGTATGGCGAAGGTTGGATGATCAAAATCAAAATGACTGACCCGTCTCAAGTTGACGCTTTGTTGACAGCTGAACAATACGCTGCATTGATCGGTTAATCCAAAACAAATGTCATAGCCGCATCGAACATCTTCCTGTTTAAGGGGTGCGGTGCGGTTATCTTTGAATAAAGACTGTTATTCGTATAACAGAACTCAAATCAAACAACACAAATTAAAAAGAAAAATGGTTCAAAAAGTAACCGTAGTCGGTGCCGGTAATGTGGGCGCTACGTGTGTAGACGAATTGGCAAGAATGAATGTCTGCAAAGAAATCGTATTGGTAGACATCAAAGAAGGTATTCCTGAAGGTAAAGCTCTGGACATTTGGCAAACATCTTCATTGTTGCAATTTGATACGAGAATTATCGGCTCAGCTAACGACTATTCAAAAACAGCAGGTTCTGAAGTTGTAGTAATCACAGCAGGTCTGCCTCGCAAACCGGGAATGAGTCGTGATGACCTCATCTCAATCAATGCTAAAATCGTTAAGGACGTAACCGAAAATATTATGAAATACAACGAAGATCCTATCATCATCGTTGTATCAAACCCGCTCGACGTAATGACCTATACAGCATTTTTGGCTTCAGGTTTGAAATCAAGCAGAGTATTCGGTATGGCCGGCGTATTGGACGCAGCTCGTTTCAGAGCATTCATCGCAGATGAATTGAATACATCTCCGGGCAGCGTTGACACTCAATTGCTCGGTGGTCACGGAGACACAATGGTTCCGCTGCCACGTTTCACAACAGTTGCAGGTATCCCAGTTGAACAGTTGATCGCAAAAGACAAACTCGATGCAATGATTGAACGCACTAAAAATGGTGGCGGTGAAATCGTTAAATTGATGGGAACTTCAGCTTGGTATGCTCCGGGACTGTCTGCAGCCGTAATGGTTCGCGCTATCGCTACTGACTCTAAAGCAGTTATGCCGATTTGCGCAGCTCTCAACGGTGAATACGGAATGAAAGACCTCCACTTGGGCGTGCCTGCAGTATTGGGTAAAAATGGTGTTGAAAAAATCATTGAACTCGACTTGAACGAAGAAGAAATGGAAATGCTCAGAGTTTCAGCAGACCACGTTCGCAGTGTAATGAAGACTCTCGATGATATGAATTTCTTCTCTGTAAAATACGGAAAATAAGAAGTTATTTCTTATAACACTTTGCAACCCGTCTGACGTCAGACGGGTTGCTTTTTTATAGGCAAACTACTTTTGTTATAAAATCTGAATTAATCCAATAAAAAATCGAAATAAAATATCATAAAACGAAAAAAAATTCGTATCTTCGTAGCCTAAAGTTTACTCACATAATAAGTAAACAATTGATTACAAATTAATTAGTAAATTAAACAATTAAAAACTAAATAACAAAATGGCAGGTTTAAACACATTAAGAACTCGTGGAGGTCTGTTCTTGGCAATCGTGGTAGGTATCGCCCTCGTTGCCTTTCTGCTGACCGACTTTCTGAGCAACGGTCAGGGTAACAACCCCGCAAAACTGAAAGTTGGTGAAATCAATGGCGAAAAAGTAACCTATTTGCGTTACAGCAACCAATTGAATTACACCACAAATATCCAAAAAATGCTCAATGGCAACGCCAGCGGTCAAGACAGTTACGACGCATACCGCAAATTGGCGTGGGAAGAATTGATTGAAGAAATGTCTTTCACTCCTGGCTTCTCGACTAACGGTATCACTGTTAGCAAACAAGAGGCTACAGATATGGTGAACGGTGAATACATCTCTCCTATTTTGGCTAGATTCTTCACAGACCAATCAGGTCAATACAATAAAGAGGCTGTGATGAACTTCCTCAATGCAATCAATGCGGAAAATGCAGACCCGAACTATGTTGCTCTTTGGGACTTCATCGAAGACCAAATGATTGATAACAGACGTCTTTCGAAATATATGAACCTTATTCAAAAAGGTATTTTCGTAACTGACCTCGAAATCAACAACGGCGTAGAAAACAGCGATGTTAATTACAACGCACAATTCGCAGGTTTGCCATACGCTGCAGTGGCAGATTCACTGATTAAGGTGAATGTTAGCGACTTGCAAAAGTTCTACAACGAACACAAGGATATGTTCAAGACTGGCGCATCAAGAAGCATAGAATATGTTGTATTCGACGTTATGCCGTCTGAAGATGATTTCGTTGAGGCTAAAAACACGGTACTTGACATTGCAGAAAACTTCAAAAATGCTACTGACATTGAAGCATTCGTTTCGGCTAACTCTCAAGAACAATTCGACTATAGCTACTACAAAGAATCAGACTTGCAAAACGATTTGGCAAACTTCGTATTCGGTTCTTCAAAAGATGCAGTTTATGGTCCGATTCTCAACGGCGACGTTTATATGATGGCTCGCGTAAGTGACCGCAGAATGATGCCGGACTCAATCGAACTCTCTCGCATCGTGCTCAACTCAAATATGGTTAAAGAAGCTGACAGCATCGCTGCACTGGCTGAAAAGGGAGCAAACTTTGCAGAATTGGCTAACAAGCACTCAGTCGTTGAAGGCACTCAAGGTGGCAAGTTGGGTATGATTGCTTACAACCAACTTCCGAGAGAAATGGCTGAAAGACTTTTCAGCGCTAAGAAAGGTGAAATCGTTAAGTTTGTGGACGGCAATGCTTTGCAACTGATTAGAATTGACGATCGTATGAAAGAACAACCGATGGTTCAACTCGGTATAATCATTCACCGCATCATCGCAAGTGAAGCTACCCGTTCTTCAATCCGCCAAATTGCAGACAAGTTCTACACAAGTGCAAACGGTTCGTTGACAGCATTCAACCAAAGCGTTAGCGACAATGCTCTCTCTAAACGTGTTGCAGTTATCCGCCCGGCTGACTCAAAAGTTAATGGTTTGGAAGAGTCTGGAGAATTGGTTCGTTGGGCATACAAAGACGAAACTAAAAAGGATATCGTTTCTAACGTAATGGAAATCAACGGCAATTTCGTTGTTGCAGTTCTCACAAACGCAAATGACGAAGGTTACGCAGATTTCGAAAGCGTTAAATCTGAAATCGCTCCTATCGTAAGACTCGAACTCAAAGGTAAATATCTCGCAGAACAATTCGCAGGCAAGAAAATTGAAGATGTAGCTGCAATGACAGGTGCTACAAGCGGTGATGTTGCAGATGTTAATTTCAATGCATTCTTCCTCGATAAGATTGGACCAGACCAAGCAGTTATCGGTGCAATCAGCGGTGCAAAAGAAAATACAGTTTCTAAACCGGTAGTTGGTTCGTCAGGTGTTTATCTGTTGAATGTAACTGCTAAAAACAAACTGAACGAAGCTACACCTGAGAGCGAAAAGGTTAAACTTCAGGCAAATGCAGAGAACTTCGTTGTTGAACGTACACTCCAAGCTCTCTACGACCTGAGCAACATTCAAGACTGGAGAGTAAAATACTTCTAGTAGTTTACAACCACAATACAAAAAACTCATCAGACAATCTGGCGAGTTTTTTTGTACCCCTATAAGTAGGTTAAACATACGGACAAACAACTATTATATCCACAAAATTCAGCTACTCATTACTCTACAATAACACCCTACCCCAAGAACTCATAATACCAACAAAAAGCTACTGCCAGCGGGGTGCTGGCAGTAGCTAAATTCTAATCACGCAATATTGTTAGCAAATTACTTTTTGCAAGCAAAATATCTCCTTGCAAACAACAACAGGAATGCGACCGTAATCACGGCTGCTATAACATATCCCGTTGTGAAGGACATAGCCAACATCTCTGCACCAACAAAGAAATACGACGCACATACATAGGTCATCACAAGTGCTGGTATCAACGATATAAATACGTTCTTACCTCTATTGTGTAGATATATAGTTATGGTCCACAACGTGATCACTGCCAACGTCTGATTAGCCCACGCAAAGTAACGCCATATAACTGCGAAGTCCATCTGCGTGATAAAATATCCGACTACAAAGAGCGGGATACATATCATCAATCTCTTCTTCAAACTTTTCTGTTCGATTTTGAGGAAGTCTGCAACAATCAGACGTGCACAGCGAAATGCAGTATCGCCAGACGAAATCGGCGCAGCAACAACACCCAGCAGTGCCAAAATTGCGCCAAATTTTCCTAACGTAGTATTGGCTATCAAATCGACTGCCCAGCCAGCATTGTTGTTATGTTGAGCCAAATTCTCTTGCAAAGCTTCGACTCCGCCAAAGAATGCCATCGCAATTGCAGCCCATACCAATGCTATCAGACTCTCGGCAATCATTGCTCCGAAAAAGACAGGACGTCCCTGCTTTTCGTTTGTAACGCAACGAGCCATCAGCGGTGATTGCGTAGCGTGAAAGCCAGAAATCGCTCCACAGGCAATAGTCACAAACAGCGTAGGGATTATCGGGAATTTATCGGCATCTGTCCTCATATTAGAAAATGATGTCAATTCTGGTATTTCATAATTTCCAGTGAGCAGAACGACCAATATACCTATTGCCATAAATATCAACGCAAAACCAAATAATGGATATATTCTACCGATAATCTTATCAATAGGCATAAGTGTAGCAATAAGATAGTAGATGAATATCACCCACAACCAAAATGAATTGATTGTAATTCCGACTATTTGTAAATCTTTGAATCCGACCATATTTTCAATAATGCCTGCCGGACCGCATACGAAAACTGCACCGACCAGCACCATCAGAAATACCGAGAACAGACGCATAAATTGTTTAACACCTACACCGAGATATTTTCCTATTAACTCGGGGAGGCTCTGTCCGCCATTCTCAATGGATATCATTCCGGAGAAGTAGTCGTGCATTGCTCCAAAGAAGATACCTCCGAGCGTAATCCAGACAAATGCAACGGGTCCATAGACTGCTCCTAGCACTGCGCCGAATATCGGCCCGAGACCGGCAATATTCAACAACTGAATAAGCAACGTCTTCCACAATGGCATCGGCACATAATCAACACCATCATACATTGTATCAGATGGGACTTGGCGAGATTTATCTACACCATAAACTCGTTGAAGATATCCTCCGTAAACGAAATACGAGGCTACCAACACGACAAAACAGACTAAAAATGTTATCATATCACACTGAATTTATTACCACAAAACTAATAATTCTCAACTAAAATTATTCTGTTTTATGCTAAAAAAAATTCCAATTCGATGATATATCTCTTGCTACTGCTTCGGCACAACGCTCTCCATCTATTGCAGCCGAAAGGATACCACCTGCATATCCTGCCCCTTCGGCCGATGGATAGAGATTCACCAGCTCAACGTGACGCAACGTTTCAGCATCTCGCGGTATTCTCACCGGCGATGAGGTTCTCGACTCGACACCCAGCACCTGTGCTCGATTTGTAATAAAACCCTTCATCTTCTTGTCGAACTCTTGAAATCCGCCTCTCAGTGCTCGAGTAATGAACTTCGGCAGCCAATCGCCCATTTGCGACGGAACTACACCCGGGACATACGATGTAACAGGCAAATCAGAAGACATCTTGCCATTTACAAAATCGGTCAGACGCTGAGCCGGAACTCGATGTTTATCTCCACCATTGAGTGCTGCAGTCTGTTCCAATCTACGCTGGAATTCCACACCAGCGAGGACTCCGTACTTTGGAATAAGGTCAGCGTAATCCTCGACTCTCACCTCAGTCACTATTCCCGAATTGGCATAGGGCGAGTTACGTCTCCACGGCGACATACCGTTTACTACGGCTTGGTCGTCAGCAGTCATCGCAGGAACGATAAATCCACCCGGACACATACAGAACGAATAGACTCCACGCCCACCAACTTGTGCTACCAACGAATACGCAGCAGCAGGCAACCACTCGCCACGTTCGGGCAGGTGATACTGCATCGTGTCTATCAGACTCTGCGGGTGTTCTACACGCACACCTACTGCGAACGACTTCTCCTCGAGTCGCACTCCGCGTCTGTGCAGTAATTCATAAATATCTCTGGCCGAGTGTCCCGTAGCCAAAATGACTCCCGCAGCCTCGATTCGCTCACCCGAACGAGTCACAACACACTGCACTCGATTATTCTTTATTTCGATATCCTCTAACGATGTTTCAAATAGTATTTTTCCGCCGCTGCGCTTGATTTGTTCACGCATTGCGGCGATGATTTGTGGCAATCGGTCTGTACCAATGTGCGGGTGCGCATCATAGAGTATCGACTCATCTGCGCCAAAGTGGTGGAAACGGTCGAGTATGCGTCTGAAATCGCCACGCTTTTTCGACCTCGAAAATAACTTACCATCAGAATAGGCTCCTGCCCCACCCTCTCCAAACGAGTAGTTTGAGTCTGGATCGACTGATGCACCACGATTAATCTGCGCAATATCACGTTTGCGAGTCGATACATCACGCCCGCGCTCAATAATTATCGGACAGAGTCCCAACTCTATGAGTCTCAATGCAGCAAACAAACCTGCAGGACCTGCACCCACTACTACGACAGGCGTCCTGCCCACAACATCTCCCCACTCAAACTTCGGCTGTTCAGGCACCTGCTCGCCATCAATGAACAATTCGAGAGTAAGATTTACTTTAATTTTACCACGTCGCGCATCAATGCTGCGTTTGACAACCCGTGCGAAGGCGATTCTATCTTGAGCCACACCCAACTGTCGCGATGCAATAGGCAGGTACTCCTCGCTGAGCGCACTCTGACGCGGAGTCAGACTCAATGTAATCTCTCGTGACATATCTAAATCAGTATTAATTCGAAACGATTATCTTTAATATCAGAAATTCTGGCAGTATATCTCGATTGCGGAAGTATGAGTCTTATTTTCGCTACGGATATATTCTGCAACATATTTTCAATTATTTTGGAAACGACCATCTCGCCTACCTGCGACTCAACAGGGTGCCCCGAGGCGTTCTCAAATTGGAGCGACTCTCTCAAATCGAGCTCAAAAATCATATTCAGCCCGACCTCTTGAGCAGCTACGGCAAGTTCGTCCAACTCGTCAAAAGCATAATAGGCCTCGCTCTCAATCGGCGTAAAGTGAGCCTTCATCAACGGAGTACTCACCCTCCAATACTTATCATCAATAAGTTTTACCACAACATAGGAACTCCAGCCCTGGGAGAGAGTCTGCAATTGTTCACGCAAAATTCTGCCAGATGGTTCTTTCTCGGGAGTATATATATATGACTCACACTCAGGACTATCATTACTGTCAATTATATTGCAAGAGTGTATTGTCAGCACATCTCGTTTCTTGAACACGCCTGGTTTTTCACTGCTCAACATCGACACAAAACGACGATAGGCAATGCGTGCAGCCCGGTCTGTGGTATACTCTACTCGACACTGAACACTATTACAATGAATGCGATACGCCTCCGTTCCCTTTGCATTCGAAATGGCTGCAACCTTTGTAAAATATCTGCGTATATACTCCTCAGGCTCCATCTCGTTGGGATTATTCCAAGGCACTGCAACGCCCGACCCAATATTCGTAACTGACTTAAATATAGACCTCAAACCTTGAGCATCTGCGGTTTCTGCCCCAACAATGAGCATAACCATTATCATAATCACTCTAAGCATCTTTTTCTCACTATTGTATAAAATTAGATACAAAGGTAATAATTTTATGAAATTTTTCAGGAAATATTTGTAAATTTGCACTACAACAACTGAGGCATTATGAACGGAGATAAGAAAAATATCGTTCTCATTCCAACATATAACGAGTGTGAGAACATCGAAGCCATTATCCACGCAGTTATGGAACTTGATGGCGATTTCCACATATTGGTAATTGACGACGGCTCACCAGACGGCACCGCTAACATTGTCAAAGGTTTGCAGAGTAAATTCGCCGAACGACTCCACCTGCTCGAAAGGAAGGGCAAACTCGGATTGGGTACGGCATATATCACCGGATTCAAATGGGCGCTGGAGCGCGATTATGGCTACATATTCGAGATGGACGCCGACTTCTCGCACAACCCGAAAGATTTGGTCAGAATGGCCGAACAAATCAGAAAACAGACCAGCGGCGTAGTCATCGGCTCGAGATATGTCACGGGTGTAAATGTTGTGAATTGGCCCATCGAGCGCATCATAATGTCTTACTACGCATCAGTTTATGTCAGAATCGTAACAAAGATGCCTGTTCGAGATGCTACGGCGGGATTCGTGTGCTACTCGGCAGACCTGCTGCGCACAATCGACCTCGATAAAATCAAAATGAAGGGATACGGATTCCAAATCGAAATGAAATACACAGCCTGGAAGCTGGGATTCACCGTAACCGAAATACCCATTATATTCACAGACCGCACGCTCGGAACATCGAAAATGAGCAGTTCAATTTTCGGCGAGGCATTCTGGGGTGTGATGAAATTGAGATTCAGAAAGATTTGCCGCAGAAATGGATAGAATCGGTATCATCATCACAGCCGGAGGCTCAGGTAAACGTATGGGCAGCCAGTTGCCCAAACAATTTATCGAAGTCGGCGGCACTCCGATACTTATCCGCACGCTGCAAACACTGTCAGATATTCCCAACTCGGAACTTGTGTTGGTGCTGCCCAAAGAGTGGATTTCTTATTGGCAGGAGTTGTGCCAACGACACGACTGCGCAATAGCCCACAAGATTGTCGAGGGCGGCGAAGAGAGATTTTTTTCGGTACGCAACGGCATCGAGGCGCTCGGAGAGGTGAATTACATAGCGATTCACGACGGGGTGCGCCCCTTTGTGAATAGAGAAATGTTTGAACGTGTATTTCAGGCTGCGAAGAGTACGGGTGCAGCACTGCCCGTGATTAAGCCCGTAGATTCGATGCGCGAAATTTCCGAGTCGGGCGACAATAAAATCGCAGACCGAAACCGTTATGTATTGGTTCAGACTCCGCAGATATTCCGCAGCGAGGTGATACGCCGAGCCTATGAACAACCTTTTTCGACACAATTTACAGACGATGCTTCGGTCGTAGAGGCCAACGGACACAAAATCACGCTGGTCGAGGGAGCACGTCAAAACATAAAAATAACTACAGAAGAAGACCTGCAACTGGCAGAGTTCATCATCGCTAGGCAGCCAAAATAAACGCCGCCAAGAACTACTTAACAAACTCAAAACCAATGAAAAAACCTTTAATATTCATAACAAACGACGACGGCTATCAGGCACGCGGATTTAATGCGCTGGTAGATATGGTATCTGAATTTGCGCGAGTCATAGCAGTTGCTCCTGAAATATCTCAGTCGGGCAAGTCGCACGCCATAACGATGGATTCACCGCTGTTCATACGCCGAGTACGCGAAGATGACGATGTGCTGATTTATTCTTGTTCGGGTACACCAACCGACTGCGTAAAAATCGCATTCGACAGACTGATGCCAGAACGACCAGTATTGACTCTGTCGGGTATAAACCACGGCTCGAATTCAGCCATAAGTGTCATATACTCAGGCACTATTGGAGCTGCCGCTGAGGCAAGTTATTATGGCATTCCCGCCATCGGGCTCTCACTGACAGACCACAATCCGCAAGCAGACCTCGGTGAGGCGATTAAATACAGCAAAAAAATCATATTGGATATTCTCAATCGCGATAATCTACCTAAACCAATGTGTCTCAATGTTAATATTCCCAAAGGCACATCAGAAGATATTAAGGGGATCAAGTTGTGTCGCCAATGTCGGGGAGTGTGGATTGAGGAATTTGAACAGTGTTTCGATCCACGCGGACGTGAGTACTATTGGCTGGGTGGACAGTTCTACGAACGAGAAGACGGCGACCCAACCGAAACAGATCATTGGGCTCTAAACAACGGATACGTTTCGATTGTTCCGGTTGAAATGTACGACATGACCTCATACTCAACACTCAAGGTATTAAAAGATTTCATAAAATAGTTCTGTTGCTGATCTGCGTAGCCGTGATGCCTATGAGTATCTCGGCCGAGGATTTGTGTCCATTAAGAATCATTATAACAGCAAATTACCAGCACGAAATCTTGAGTCGCAATCTCGCCGAAAATCGCACGAAAGGCTACTCGTTACAACAGGTTTCGACCTACATCAACGCCCACCGCAGCGAGTCACCACACTCGACATACGCGATAAATATAGGCACCGACTGTGCTCGGTTATATCGTTTGGCTGCAACACGTTATGCACTATTTGAACAAATTGATTCATTGGTTGGGTTCGACTCGCAACAAAATTTACCCGCAAATGTACGAGCCATCATCGCCCAGCCCGAAATCCGTAGCGCAATGGATTCGCTATTCACGAAAGATTACCGAGATAAATTTCTTGTTATCAAGCATTATGGAGATTCAACCACGACACACTATCTGAGTGCGGGGGATTATTTGCCGGCGCGAAATTTCGACTCGATATACGAATTGATACGGCAATTTTTCAAACACAAGTATCGCATTGCAACTGACACTACCCTATCGGCAGCAGACATCCTCGGCGGCAGTACGGAATTTTTCGACTGCGCCCACCGCTTCCAACTCGAGAGTAGCAACGCAGACATCTCGCTTATTGCAGCTAATTCATTTCGCGACACTATATCAGCCGAGATAGATTTCCGTTTACTTAACAAGTTATTTCCTTATGATAACCAACTTGTTAAATTCAGAGTCAACGGGAGCGACCTGCTTAAAATTCTGCGCTATATGGTTCGGGGAGTCTACAGCAGAATGACAGATAAAGATGGTGATTTGCTGCGCATTTCGGCCGATGGGACTACTCTGCGAGCTGCGCACAACATCGACTGCGCAGGCGGAATATTCTGGAGCATCGACGTACGCAGAAAAGATTTCGCCATTAAGATTAATTCGTTTCTGAATGGGCGTAAATTCAACCTCAACGAGATATACACCATTGCAACAAACTCATTTCGAGCCGAAAAAATCATCAGTGCAACAGGTATTAGTGCAGAGATAGAACAAGTCCACAAAGATTGGTTTTCGGCATTTCTCGCATACTTAGACACTGCGCCAATGCAGCGGGCGAATGCAGTAGGGCGACTCACACTAATACCCGCACAATGGACTCAAAACGCACTCCGCAGAGAGATTTCAGTTATCATAAGAAATAAAAAATAACCTATCCGACCCAAACGTCAGATAGGTTATTACTTATATTTTGTTGGGGTTAAAAATTGCAGCTATCAATCTTATCTGCATATCCTTTTATAGGCATTAACCGGCTCGTAAATCTTTGCATAATGTTTGAATGAAAGTTATTATATCCTAATGTAGGCACAAATATTAACTTACAATAGATATATTCCAATGATGGGCAATAATCGTATTTACAACCAGTTATTACTCAATATTTTGCGAGTAATAAGTCAGAAATATGGTCATAACCTTTAACGGTGCATTCTAAAAGGTGAGGACTTAACATTTTTATTGTTTCTTAACGCTCAAAGCGTATTAATAAAGGGTGTTTCTTCTCTTTTCTGTGCTATTTGCAGTTTGATGTTTCCATCATTCCACGTTTATTGTGGCTCATTGGTTGAACCGTTTCTGAAAGTTATATAATTTTCAACTACGACATAATCTCGCATATTTAATTTGTTAGTATTATTGTAATTAATAGGGATACTGATAACTTAACTCATAAAGTATTTCATAATAAATGAAATAATATTCCATCGTTTTGTTACCACCACCAGCGATTTCTTCTGTGTTATCGCTTTTTTTATTTGCCTTACAACCTTTGGTACAGGCATAACCCAAAATAGTCCTTCTCCTTTTGCCATTGCTGTATTTACCAACCCAGGCCTTACTTCTGTTACGGATATGCCATCCTTCTTGGATTTTTTGCGAAGAGCTTGTGAATAGTTTATTTGATATGCTTTTGTTGCTGAATATGCAGGAGCATTTGGTTCACCAACCAAACCTCCTATAGATGTAATTGTAACTATATGGCCAAAGCCTTGCTTTTTGAATAGGTTGTATATGCTATCTACTGCTATAGTCCATCCAAGAACATTTGTATTGATAGTAGACAATTCTATATCTGGAAGAAGTTCTGGATTAAGATCTCCTGTTCCAGCACATATTATAGCTAAATCTATGTGCTTTGCATTGTCAAATACGTCCTTAAATAAAGGCTCAAGTTCTTGATGATTAGTTATATCACAAGAATAAATTGTGGTGTTTGTAGGACGCATCTCTTTCATTTCATCAAGAAGCGATATTCGTCTACCCAATACTATCACATTGTTGTCATTCTCAGCGTATGTGTCCCATAAACCACGACCTATGCCTGAGGTTGCACCGATTATAAGTATATTCATAAAGCTTTTTATCAATTTTAAATTGCTGCAAAGATACGACAAATTCCATTATTCTCCGCAAAAGTACCTCTTATCAATCTATTATTTTGGAGGGAGTGAAATCTGCCGCTTGCCAAATTTCTCTCTGCCGAAAATAATAAGCCACTGAAAGATTTAAGAACAGTTTGAATGATGGGTTATCAAGTTAAGACCTATTATTTATGCTGTTCTTTATTTCTACTATTTCGTCAGTCGTTTATCTCCGTTGCCGGATGCGGATTCAAACCAAGCCAATGAATAGGAAAAGGTTTTGGAGCTGTTTACTCTCCAACGGAGGAAGAAACTGCTCCAAACGGTTCACCGCTTGACCTTTTCTTATTCTAAATGAGGTTTGGCTACCTTTGCATCCGACAAAAAGGGGGTAAACGAATGAT
>JAZTZL010000016.1:0-56497 GCA_045637425.1 Rikenellaceae bacterium
CTCACCTGTGTATTAAACCCGATTTCCGACTCCTGTCGTTTTTGTGGGAATGCAGTTTTTTCGGTTCTAGCATCTACTGCGATTCTGAAGTTTGAAGAATATTGTCCGATTCGTCCAGACAGATTATGCATAGTTTGTCGCTCGTTATCCGCATTTTTATCTGCATATAAACCAGCTTCCAAACTAACATCTCCACCCTTGAATATATTGAAATCCTTGAAGGTTATGACATTCATCACTTTACGTTTCCGCGCATTTTTTGTTCCGTGCATAATTTCAGACTTTTCGTCAACCTCATCATACACCTGAATCAATCCTGCTTCTTTAGCCAAAATCGAAGTTACCGTAGTTCTGACATCTTCGCCAAAGATATGTTTATCATTAAGTTTTGCTCTTTCGACTCTTTGACCGTTGACATATATATTTCCGTGTTCATCGACGTGAAAATTAGGCAGTCGTTTCAAAATATCTTCCAGAGTTTCGCCCTCAAATTGTTTGATATTTTTAGGGTAAACCAATAGCGTATCACCCACCTGTTCAAACAGTTTAACACGAGCTTTAACAAGCACAGCGTCCAACAGCTGAACATCTGGAACTAATTTCAATACACCCAAATCCAATTGATTATATATAGTCGGCTGTTTATTTCCCCGACCTGCTTCAACAGACAGAGTACTCGAATAAGAGATTCGGTCTTTATTGCCAGCTTCGCTTAACATTCGAGTCAAGATTTTATAACCGAGACACACCACTTCGATGCGATTGTTCATAACACGAGGTGATAGGATTTTAAAATTTCCCTCTCTGTCAGCAACTGAATTTCGGATTACCAAACTATCACTTCCCGAAGGTTTATAGATGTGATTGATTTGCGCAAAAGGCAATGGTTCACCGGTTTCCGTATCCACAATTTTACCGGTATAAGTAATCAAGTTAGGGTTGTTTTTGAGATCGGAATTTGTTTGAGCATTACCGATAAAAGAGAGCAACAACAAACTCGTTAGTAGGTAAAAAAATCGTATCATAAATGTTTAGTATTTTATCAAAATTACAACTTAGACAAACATTTCTGATGTCACAAACTACGCAAATATATAAACATTAAACCGGAAAACAAAATATAAATACAAATTTTTCAAATATAAAATTTTTTCATTTTATATTTTCACTCTAATTCGGAGTAAATACACTTGACTTTTTGCAATTAAACATATCATTATTGGTATATAGTGCCACGATTTTATCCGTAACAACCTATGAGCAATCACGATGATAAAATGTTGATTGATAACTACCGTTATGATGGTTCAGTCGAGTGTGTAGCATAATATTGGAGAGTCGCCACAAGATGCGCAATTTTCTCGTAAATATGGGACAAAATCTGAAATCCAAACTTATTTTATATGTCATAAAAAAAGATTGAACAAGATAACAACAATTCGACATCTTATTTTTTTGTCCGTTTTTTTTGGATTTTAGAAAACTTTGCTTAAATTTGTTGTGTCATAACTTTTGAGTTTAACAAAATTTTCAATCTAATGAGACCAATTTTAAAATTTATTTTTGCGTTGTTTATTTTTGCAACTGTCAACAATGTTTCGGCACAAAGCATTCGTGTAACAAATGGTACGCGCCCCATTCAATTAGGCGATTCTGTTCTTGTGGCAGTAGGTTGGGATAACCAACCAATTAATGAGTTTTACAACGTGCGTGCCATTGAAAAAATAGAATTTAAAGGGCTAATTGAACTCACCAAAGAAGATTTGAAAAAGCAGAGATTTGCTTTTTTTATATATCCTACGGCGACTAGAATTATCGACCCTACATTTTACAATAATATCACGGGTAAGGCTGAATCTGAATACGGCAGGAGTGAATTTTCTAAAAAGCTTTACACAATCATAGTACTTGACAAAGACGGGAAGGAGATTCGAGATTCTCTTTCTAACACACGTAATGCCCAAGTACGGATTCGAAAAGTGGAAATTGCTGGACCGGAAGAAAAATCTTGGGAACTTGCGTCTCTCGAGTTACACGTTACTACTCCTCAGCAACTCGAGTATTTAGAACAACTCAAAAATGAAGAAAAGCAAAAAAATAAACAAAACGACAAAAGCAAAATTTCAAAATAAAATGAAAACACTTCTTGCAACGATAATCTGTTTATTTTGTATAAACATTGTTTCAGCGCAGAATGATATTTCCGTGAATCCAACAACAATAAGTTTTACAGATTATGAAACAAAATATATTGAATTTGAATCATTAGATGACCATCCTATAGTGTCTATCGAATTAGAAAATTCGACGAGTACAGCTTGGTTTACCATAACAGAAGCAATCGCAGCAAGATTCAACCCAATATATACTCCATCTCCGAGTTTTTTGAAAAGGATTTCAATACAATTAAACGGCACTGCGCCTAGAAACGCATCTGCAACATTAAACTTTAGGGTTAGCAAATTCTCAAATCTCTCTTTTACCTACACCTATAGGTATGTATCTATAGGTATTAGCATTCGATTTGGAAAGAATCATATCTTTGACAACATCGCTGAAGACATTGTGGCAGACATCCTGGCGTTAAAACCGAAAGAAGAAAGCCTTCTTTTAATTTCTTAGTTATTAATCCAAAACTACAATAGTTATGATAGACTGCAGCCTATATTGAATGATAGGCTGCTTTTTTTTCGTTTTTTTTTGGACTGATAATTAATAATCGTTACTTTTGTGTAACTTAAAGTTAGTGTACATTATGGGAAACAAAATTAATGATCCTATCGCACGCTTGATGGGTTTGCGCTATAAATCACACCCGTGGCACGGGATTGAAGTGGGCGAAAATGCTCCTGCTGAGGTAACTGCATTTATCGAAATGGTCCCAACAGACACCGTTAAATATGAATTGGACAAGGTCAGCGGCTACATCAAAATCGACCGCCCTCAGAAATATTCAAACGTAGTACCGGCTCTTTATGGATTCGTACCTCAAAGTTTCTGCGGCGAATCCGTTGCAAGATACAGTATGGAACACAGCGACCGAACTAACATTATAGGCGACGGCGACCCGCTGGATATCTGTGTACTGACAGAACGCGATATTTCTCACGGAGACATCATTGTGAATGCTCGCCCGATTGGAGGTTTCCGTATTTTGGACGGCAACGAAGCAGATGACAAAATCATCGCAGTGTTGAGCCACGACGTTACCTATAGTCAGTATAATGACATTTCCGAACTGCCAAGGGGCATTTTCGATCGACTAAAACACTACTTCCTGACCTACAAGGATATGCCGACTGAAAATGAGAATGAAAAACGAAAGATAGAACTCATTGACACCTACGGTCGTGAAGAGGCATACGAAATCATCAACCGCTCGCTTGAGGATTACAAGTGCCACTTCGACCTGCTCGATGACATTCTCAGACAGGTGTAACCCACACAGATTATATCTAACTGAATTGTGATGAAAAAAATATTATTAGTAGTAATTTGCCTGATTGTGAGCATTACACTGACAAGTGCCCAGAATCAGAACACCTCTTCGATGATTAAGATTGGAGATAAGAATTACTATATCCATACAATCGAAGCAGGACAGACTGTTTCCTCTATTTCGCGTCAATATGATGTATCTCCGCGCACAATAATCGAGGAGAACCCGATGGCAGTCGAAACGCTTCGTCCGGGACAGATTCTTAAAATCCCCGTGCAGGTTTCCGACAAGCAGATGAGCCGACGCGCAAAGCGTAAAAATTTTGTCGAGCACAAGATTAATGCCGGTGAAACGCTATACTCTATTGCAAAGAAATATGACATTTCGATTGCAGAACTGATGGCAGACAACTCTAATGCCGACCCTGTAACGCTCAGCATCGGAGAGATTTTATTAATCAGACGTAAGGGTATTGGTTCGTCAAATCAGAATGAACTGATCGAAGAGATGAATCAGTACAAGGAGCATCTTGATAAATTTTCAGACGAACATATACACCATATCGTAGTCGCAAAAGAGACCGTTTATGGATTGAGCAAAAGATATGAAACAACCGAAGAAGAGTTGTTAAGACTCAATCCCGAGGTTGCAGAATCGGGTCTGAAAATCGGGTCAATTATCAAATTGCCGCGTCCGAAACCGCAACAACCATCGACCAATGAGCAAGAGGCTCGCTCGGAAGTTCTGACCTTCAGAACACTGCCACAGGAGCCTGTGGAACAATCGTTCAAGCCCGTAGATGGTGCAATAAACGTAGCCCTGATGTTGCCATTCACAACCGATGGCAAGACCAACGAATCGTTCATTGATTTTTATCGCGGAATTATGATGGCGCTCGGAGTCTTGAAAGATGAGGGGTTGAATATTTCGCTCTCGCTCGTAGACACAGAACGTTCGGCAGACAAGGTTTATCACACGCTGAATGATGCAGCATTACAATATACCAATCTGATAATCGGCCCCGTCTATGAAGAGACATTCGCACGCGCTGCAGCATTTGCATATCAGCACAATATCCCGATTGTATCACCTTTGGCACAGGTTTCGGCAGAGTTTCCGAATGTATTTCAGATTGCTCCGGATAAGCACAAGCGTGCCGAGTTGCTGGGACAATACCTCTCGTTCGAGCGAAACGTTTTGGTTATTCGCCCCGAGAATGACACCGACAACGAATTTGAAAACGAAATCAAACCTTTTTTACCTGACAGTTGCCACTACATTGAGTATAACGATTTGACCGAAATCACAATAATCGACTCGTTATTATCAGTAGAAAAGGAAAACCTCGTAGTATTACTATCAACACAAGAGACTCTCACTGAAGAGATTTTGGCTCGAGTAAGTTCAAGCCAAAACACCATTGCTACGCAGGGAGGAATCACTCCCCGAATCCACGTTTTAGGTTCGTCAAAATTGTCGCGATTCCAAAATATAGACAAGGAGTTGTATTTCAAATTGAACGTAACCTACCCTACGAACTACCACTCCGACCGCAGCAATGACAATGTAGCTAAATTTGACGAGCAATTCCTCGACAAATTCAACAAACTGCCAAGCGCATTCGCCTATCGCGGATATGAGGTAGCAATGTTATTTATACCAAACATAAAATCAAATCTGACGGACAATCTACTGATGGGCAAGTATGTACATCTGCAGATGCCCTACCGATTCGTCAGAACTGAAACCGGAAAGATTGTAAATAACCAATGGCAGTTGGTTCACTATAAGAACGATTACACCATAGAACTGCTGAATTTTGAAACGTACTAAACAAACTAATTATGGGTCAACTCGTTCGAAAAGATGAATTGTATTTTGTAGGCGACAATATCCTCGGCAAGATGATATCTTGTACGGTTATGGGATTGCTTGGACTGAACAAACTTAATTCATTGTATGACGGACTGAGCCAATACAAAGGCAATCAAGTTGCAGCTAAATATATCGAACTTCTCAACATAAAAATCGAAGCCGCACAGGAGGAGTTAGCCAATATTCCCCAATCGGGTCCGTTGGTGTTCGTATCAAACCACCCGACGGGAACGCTCGACGGCTTGGTGCTGATACACCTGTTGAGTAAGGTGCGCCCTGATGTGAAATTTATGGGTAATATGTTGCTGTCCAGACTTGAACCTCTGAAGGAGTTCTTCATCGAAGTCAATCCGTTTGATAGCCATTCGGCACAGAATGTGGGCGGAATCCGTGCTAGTATGGAACACGTCCGCAAGGGCGGTGCATTGGTAATCTTCCCCGCAGGCGAGATTTCGACATACAAACACCCCTTCGCGCAAATTAAGGATAAACCGTGGAGTACATCAGTACTGAAATTCATCAAAAAACTTTCAGTATCAATCATTCCGATACACATCACGGCGCATAATAGCCGAATGTTCCACCTATGCGGTATGGTACACCCGCTGCTCAGGACTGCGATGATTCCGCACGAAACAACCAACAAGCAAGACGCTGAAGTTCGAGTAAGAGTAGGTTCGGTAATACAGCCCCGCCGTCAGAGCGAATTCGACACCGTGGAGTTGTTCGGTAAGTATCTGCGCACCAATGTATATAGTCTGTGTGAACCGTTTGATGACTCGCAAGAGACGGAGGAAGACAATGGTATTGTGCCAGAAGACATAACAAGTTCTGTACCCAATGAAGTGCTTAGCAATGAGGTAAAATTGCTCGATGATTACAAGTTGTTCGACCACGGGAATTATACAGTATATTTTACTCCGGCAGATGTCATACCGAATATGATGCTCGAAATCGGCAGACAGCGCGAAATCACATTCCGACAAGTCGGCGAAGGGACAAATCAGGATATTGATACCGACAAATTCGACACATATTATCGTCATATGTTCGTATGGGATAACACTGAACAGCAATTAGTTGGAGCATACCGAGTGGGTATGGGTCGCGAGATTATGGATAAGTATGGCATCTCGGGATTCTATACAGACACGCTGTTCAAACTCTCAAACAAAATAGGCGAAATAATGGGTCGCACACTCGAGTTGGGACGCTCGTTCATCGTGAGAAAATACCAACGAAAGAGCCAATCATTGTTGTTGCTGTGGAAGGGCATTTTACACATATTGCTCAAGAACGAACACTACAGATACCTGATGGGCCCTGTAACAATGTCGGGCAAGCTGTCAGACATCTCTAAGTTAATGATTATAAACTACCTTCAGGAGCATCACTATGACCAAGACATCGCAGCAATGGTCAATCCTCGAATAGGTTTATCGGGTCTGGAAAAGAAAAAATTTGATAAAGAATCTATCGCAAATATCGACTCAATCGATCTGATTGACAAAATTGTACTTGATGTCAATCGCAACCGATTCGGCACTCCGATATTGCTAAAAAAATATCTGCAACTCAATGGCAAAATTGTAGGATTCAACACCGACCCTCAGTTCAATAATGCCATTGATGCTCTGATGTTGCTGGATATAAACAATATCCCCGAACAAAAAATTGCGATGCTATCCAAAGAACTTGATATAGATGTGATGAGCAGATTCGGAAAATAACACCTAAATATTCTGATAAATTCCACATTAATGCCTCAAACTAACAAATTGTTTGGGGCATTTCTCGTATAAATTTTTGTTTGTGAATAAATTTCCGTAAATTTGCGACAGAAACAAATACCAAAACAGATATGAAGAAAGAACTCTTACTCGGAGATGAAGCAATCGCACTGAGCGCAATTAATGCGGGCTTGTCAGGTGTATATGCTTATCCCGGAACACCGTCTACGGAAATCACAGAATTTATCCAGCTCAACAAATTGGCTGCAGAGCGTGGAATTCATCGTACTTGGAGCACTAACGAAAAAACCGCAATGGAAGCTGCTCTGGGTATGTCATTTATGGGTAAACGTGCCCTCGTGTGTATGAAACACGTCGGAATGAACGTTGCTGCTGACCCATTCGTAAACAGCGCAATGTCAGGTACAAACGGTGGTCTTATCGTAGTAGCTGCCGATGACCCGTCAATGCACTCATCTCAAAACGAACAAGACTCTCGCCACTATGGCCGTTTCGCATTCATTCCGATGATGGAACCGTCGTCTCAACAAGAGGCTTACGATATGACATCTTACGGTTATGAATTGTCAGAAAAATACAGAATGCCAGTATTGATGAGAGTAACTACCCGCTTGGCTCACTCTCGTGCCGTAGTGGAAGTAGGCGAAACTCGCGAACAAAATAGTTGCTGCCCACCAGAAAACTCTAAACAATGGATTCTGCTGCCTGCAAACTCACGTGCTCGCTACGTTGAGTTGTTGGCACTCCAGAACGAATTGGAAGAAGAGAGCGAAACAGCAGGTTTCAACAAATATATCGACGGCGAAGATAAATCAATCGGTATCATCGCTTGCGGTATCGGTTACAACTACCTGATGGAAAACTGCCCGGAAGGCTGCAAATATCCTGTAGTTAAAATTTCTCAATACCCTCTGCCAAAGAAAATGATCGCTAAATTGGTTAGCCAGTGCGACGAAATTATGGTAATCGAAGAGGGACAACCAATGGTTGAAGAACAACTGAAAGGATTGCTCGGAATGGGCGTAACAGTAAGAGGTCGCTTGGACGGCACACTGCCACGCACAGGCGAACTCTCACCAGACTGCGTGCGCGCAGCACTCGACCTGCCCGAAAACCCACGCGCAGGAAAATGCGAAATCGTAGTTCCTCGTCCTCCGGCATTGTGTCAAGGTTGCGGTCACCGCGATATGTACACTACATTGAACGAAGTCCTCAACAACGAATATCCTAACCACAAAGTATTCGCAGATATCGGTTGCTACACATTGGGAGCAATGCCTCCATTCCGTTCAATCGACACTTGCGTGGAAATGGGCGCATCAATCACAATGGCTAAGGGTGCTTCTGATGCAGGTCAATTCCCAGCTGTTGCAGTAATCGGCGACTCAACATTCACTCACTCAGGAATGACAGGCCTGTTGGACTGCGTGAACGATAAGGCAAACGTTACAATCATCATCTCTGACAACTTGACAACAGGTATGACAGGTGGTCAGGATTCAGCAGGTACAGGCAAACTCGAAGCAATCTGCCGCGGCCTCGGCGTAGAAGAAGAACACATCAGAGTAATGACTCCGCTGCCAAAGAACTACGAAGAGATGAAACAGATTATTCGTGAAGAAATTGAATATAAAGGTGTGTCGGTATTGATTCCGCGTCGTGAATGTATCCAAACACTGAAACGTCATTTGAAAAACAAAAAGAAGTAATCCAATGAAAACAGATATCATACTTTCAGGTGTAGGCGGTCAGGGTATTCTCTCAATCGCAACCGTAATTGGTGAAGCAGCTCTTAACGAAGGGCTCTATATCAAACAAGCCGAAGTCCACGGAATGAGCCAACGTGGCGGCGACGTACAGTCAAACCTCCGCATCTCTTCAGACCCGATTCACTCGGATTTGATTGCTCTGGGCAAAGCAGACATCATCATCTCTTTGGAACCGATGGAGGCTCTCAGATATGTAAATTACCTCGCACCAACAGGTTGGATAATTACAAACACTACTCCGTTTGTAAATATTCCAAACTACCCAGATCAACAAGCAATCATCGACGAATTGAAAAAATTCCCCAATGTAGTATTGCTTGATGTAGACAAGATGGCTGAAGAATTGCAATCAAGCCGCTCAGCAAACATCATTCTGCTGGGTGCAGCCTCTCCGTTCTTGGGCATCGAAATGGAAAAACTCGAAGCAGGTATCCGTCGCATCTTCGGTAGAAAAGGTGAAGAAATCGTTGAAACAAACTTGAAGGCACTCAGAGCAGGTCGCGCTGCAGCTGAACAAACTACAAAATAATGAAACAAACTCCAATCGATAAAAATATTGTTGAGCAGGTATTGGCTGACAATAAAATATCAGATTTTAACAATGCAACTATCCGTCAGGTTGTCAAGGTTGCAAATGACATCGAAAAAGCATCAGGCGTGGAATTTATCCATATGGAGATGGGTGTTCCGGGCCTGACACCTCCTGCTGTCGGAATCGCAGCAGAAAAGGCTGCATTGGATAGCGGTGCCGCAGCAATTTACCCTGCAATCGATGGTATTCCCGAACTTAAAAACGAAGCTGCTCGCTTTATCAAAGCATTCATTGATGTAGACGTAAATCCTCAAGGTTGTGTGCCTACGACAGGTTCTATGCAGGGTTCATACGCAGCATTTATGTTGTGCGGACAAATCGACCCGAAAAAGGATACAATTCTGTTCATCGACCCAGGTTTCTCGGTACAAAAGACCCAACTCAAGGTTATGGGCTACCGCAGCGAAAACTTTGACGTGTATGAATATCGTGGTGAAAAGTTGAGAGAAAAACTTGAAAGTTATTTCTCAACAGGTCGCATCTCTGCAGTTATCTACTCAAACCCGAACAATCCGGCTTGGATTTGCTTGACAGAGAGCGAATTGCAAATCATCGGCGAATTGGCTGACAAATATGACGTAATCGTACTCGAAGACTTGGCATATTTGGCAATGGATAACCGCCGTAAGATGAATACACCGTTTGAGGCTCCGTTCCAACCGACAGTTGCTAAGTACTGCAAAAATTGGATTATGATGATTTCAGGTTCAAAAATCTTCAGTTACGCAGGTCAGCGTATCGCTACTGTTGCTATCTCAGACAGCCTCTACAACCGCAGATATGATGCATTGGCTGAAAGATACGGAATGGGAGAATTTGGTCGTACGTTCATCTATATGATTCTGTACACATTGACTTCAGGTGTAACACACACTGCACAATACGCTTTGGCAGCAATGTTCAAGGCAGCATCTGATGGTACACTTGACTTCATCAATGACACTGCAGAGTATGGTCGCAGAGCTCAGAAACTGAAAAAAATCTTCCAAGACCACGGTTTCACAATCACATACGACAAAGACTTGGACGAATTGGTTAGCGATGGATTCTACTTCACAATCAGCTATCCAGGATTGACCAGCGGTGAATTGATGAAGGAGTTGGCATCGTATGGTGTTAGTGCAATTTCACTGACTACTTGTGGTTCGACACAACACGGTCTGAGAGCCTGCACATCTAACATCAAAGAGCATCAATATGCTATTCTCGACGAGAGAATGAAAATTTTTGCAGAAAATCATAAATAACAGACAATGCTGAATTATGTAACTGCTGACGAAGCAGTAAAACTCATCAATCCGGGTGAACGTGTATTCATTCACTCGACCTCGGTACCTCAGACGCTTGTGAATGCAATGTGTCGCCGTAGCGAAGAATTGAAAGGTACATATATTTATAGTGCCTTTATCTTGGGTGATGCAGTATGGGGAAGACCCGAACATCGAGAAAATTTCATAATCAACAGTTTCTTCATCGGCGATAACCTGAGAAAGACTGTAAAAGAAGGTTATGGACAATACATACCGTCGTTCTTGGGAACAATCCCAACCTATTTCCGTAGTGGTGAAATTCCTCTGGACACAGTTCTGCTGAACGTATCTGAACCAGATGAACACGGATATTGCTCGCTGGGTGTTGGTCTTGACCTGACAGTTTCGGCTGCAGAGTGTGCTAAGAAAATCATCGCACAAATCAACCCAAACATTCCGCGTACATTCGGTGATGGTCGTATCCACTCGTCTCGTTTCGCTGCCTGCGTAAAGGCTGACGATGGTCTGGTTGAATTGTCATTCGGTGCACCTACTGAAATCGAACAGAAAATCGGCGAAAATGTAGCATCACTTGTTCCAAACGGAGCAACGTTGCAAATCGGCGTAGGTGGTATTCCTAACGCAGCAATGTCTGCATTGCGTGACCACAAACACCTTGGTTTGCACACCGAAGCGCTCACAGAAGGCTCGGTCGAGCTGATTGAGTGTGGTGCTATCGACAACTCACGCAAGGTAATCGAACGTGGAGTATCTGTAGCTACGTTGATTCTGGGTTCGAAGAAATTGTATGACTATGTAAACAACAACCCGTCAGTATTGATGAAGGACGTTGCGTGGACAAATAATCCTTGGGTAATCGGACAAAACCCTGATGTAATGGCAATTAACTCTGCACTCGAAGTTGACATCACAGGTCAGATTTGTGCAGACTCAATCGGCACATACATCTTCTCAGGATTCGGTGGCCAGCACGACTTTATGTACGGAGCAATGTTGTCTCCGGGCGGTAAGGCGATTATTGCTCTGCCGGCTGCAACAAACTCTGGACAATCGAAGATTTCATCGGTATTGGCTCCGGGTGCAGGCGTAGTCACAACTCGCGCACAGGCTCAGTACATTGTTACCGAGTACGGCATTGCATACCTGAAGGGCAAGAACTTGGCAGAGCGTGCTAAGGCAATGATTTCGATTGCACACCCGTCAGCGCGCGAAGCGCTCGAACGCGAAGCAGCTGAAAGATATGGTCGCGCATTCTTGAATATTATGGCAAGAGATTAATTCTCAATAAATCCTAACGAAATCCCCGTTGCATCGGCAATGGGGATTTTTTATGCAATTAAAACTCCAAAAAGAAAAAGGCTGCCCTGCGGGACAGCCTTCTTATACTCAAGACTCGACTATTTGAGTTTTTCGATTTTTTCAGCGAGCGCTGCTTTCGAGCAAGCACCAACTTGTTTGTCAACAACTTCGCCACCTTTCAAGAAGATAACAGTAGGAATATTTCTGATACCGTACTTCATAGAAACATCGTTATTGTCATCAACGTTACATTTACCGATGATTACATCATTTTCATACTCTCCAGCGAGTTCTTCAATAATCGGAGTCAACATTCTGCAGGGACCACACCATTCAGCCCAAAAGTCGATTACAACAGGCTTGCCGCTTGCGATCAACTCTTCCAGATTATTAGTTGTTATTTCAAGTGCCATAATTTTAATGTGTTTAAATTTTAATTCACTACAAAGATATGAATTCTTTACGAAAGAAAAAACTTTTTTTATTTGAAAGAGTAATTTATTCCGTAATTATCTAATACTGAACACATCTCATTTGAAATTTTTATTTTAGTATTTTTAGCTACCATTGGCAGGAAAACATCTTTCGCTGCATCTATAATTCTGAATTTCACCGGCACAGCCTCTTTCGGATTATCGGTTTTATATTTCTCAAACAAATCTTCGAGCACGTTGATGGTAATATTCGTAAGCTCTTCAATGGAGAGTGTAATATACAATTCGTGGATATTTTCCTCCACCTTGTCGAGCGGCATAATAGATGTAATCTTAATTTCGAGTTCACCTGCTCTGTAAGGGTGCGGTTGAACCTTTCCCTTTATCGACAAGAAATAGTCCTCATACATATATTGTCGGAACTGCTCATAATCACGACTATATAACACGAACTCGTACGAATCAGAGTAATCCTCGATAGTAAATTTGCCGTATGGTTTGCTGGTTGTCTTAGTCATCAAATTTTGAACGTTCGTAACAATACCAGCCACCGTAAAATCAATACCTTCAATTGATTTCAAATCTGAAAATGCACTTAACTCGAGATTGCAGTGACGCTTTATTATGTAATTATAAGCATTAAGCGGGTGAGATGACAGGTAGATTCCAATCACATCGCGCTCCTGCTTCAGAGTTTCGAGTTTACTCCACGGCACATCGTTCGGGATTTCAGGAGGTTGTATTCCCCCATCTGAACTTCCGCCGAACAGACTCTGCTGAGCATTATTCTTATCAAACTGTACACGGTTTCCATACTTGAGCAACTGCTCCAGGAATGTTACATCTTTAGCATCTTTTGCAAAGAATTTACTACGTTCAAAACCTGCGATTGAGTCGAGTGCACCTGCACGACACAACTCTTCGAGACACTTTTTATTTACGGTATGAAGATTTATTCGCTCCATAAAGTCGAATATCGACTTGTAAGGTCCACCCTCGAGTCGGGTTTGAATTATATTTTCGGCAGCAGCCTCCCCTACTCCGCTCACTGCAGCCAACCCAAATCGCACGTCGTTATTCTTATTTACCGAGAATTTATGCAGACTTTCATTGACATCGGGTCCGAAAACCGAGATGCCCATTCGTTTGCACTCGTCCATAAAGAAACTGATTTTCTTTCTGTCCGACAGATTTCGGCTCAGCAGCGCCGCCATAAACTGCGACGGGTAGTGAGTCTTCAGATATGCAGTTTGGTAAGACACATAAGCATAGCAAGTTGCGTGCGATTTGTTGAATGCATATTTAGCGAATTCTGCCCAGTCCTGCCAGATTTTTTCGCAGATTTTCGGGTCGTAATTTCGCGCCTGAACACCGGCGATGAAATCGTCTTTCATCTTGTTCAGCACATCAATATTTTTCTTACCCATCGCCTTACGCAACGTATCGGCCTGACCCTTTGTAAAACCGGCCAGACGTTGCGACAACAACATCACCTGCTCTTGATAGACCGTAATACCGTATGTATTAGACAAGTCCGATTCCATATCGGCCAGGTCATAACTGATAGGTTCGAGTCCGTGTTTGCGAGCAATAAAATTCGGGATATATTCCATAGGTCCGGGACGATAGAGCGCATTCATCGCAATCAGGTCCTCAAAACGGTTGGGTTTCAAGTTTCTGAGGTGCTTTTTCATACCCGGCGATTCAAATTGGAACAATCCCGTAGTCTCGCCACGACTATACAACTGATAAGTTTTCTCGTCGTCCAACGGGATTTTATCTACATCAACATCTTCGCCCGTTGAGAGCTTGATATTTTCAACTGCATCTTTAATAATAGACAGAGTCTTCAACCCCAAGAAGTCCATCTTGAGCAATCCGACATCTTCAACGTGTTTGCCATCATACTGAACTACAAACAGTTCAGCATCTTTTTGTCGAGCCAGCGGGATATAATTTTCCAAGTCATCTTTACCGATGATTACCCCACAGGCGTGAACTCCGGTCTGGCGTACCGATCCCTCAAGAGTCTGTGCGTAACTTAGTGTTGAGCGTATGAGTTGATTTTCCGATTCGCGTTCGGCATTGAGTTCGGGCACCTCCTTAAACGCATCAGCTAACGATATACCGGGACGTTCTGGCACCATTTTCGCAAGACGGTTACTATGCGCAAGATCAAGTTTCTGCACTCGAGCAACATCTTTAATGGCCATTTTAGCAGCCATCGTACCAAATGTAATAATCTGAGCCACACGACTTTTACCGTATTTATCCACGACATATTTCATCACATCAGCACGTCCGTCTTCATCGAAGTCGATATCAATATCTGGCATTGAGATACGCTCGGGATTGAGGAAACGCTCGAACAGCAGACCATACTTCAGCGGGTCGATATTTGTGATAGTCAAGCAATAAGCCACAACCGAACCGGCCGCCGAACCACGACCCGGCCCTACCGAAACGTTCATTTCGCGCGCAGCACGGATAAAGTCCCATACAATAAGGAAATACCCAGGGAATCCCATCCACTCGATTGTAGCCAACTCAAATGCAATTCGTTCGGCACACTCGGGCAACTCCCTCACATTCTCACCATAACGCACTTTTGCTCCCTCCCAAGTGATATGCTCAAGGTATACGAATTGCTTTGCCAGCATCAGCAATGTTTCAGACTCGTCCAATCGAGCTGTAAATTCAGCAGCCACGCTATCCAACTCCTCAATCGACTGACACTTTTCACAAGCTGCCGACAGATCATCATATATCTGTTGCAGTCTTTGACGCTTTTGGTCATCTTTCGCTGCCTTGACAGCCTTTTCCACCGACTTGAGATATGATTTAGCCACCACATCTGGTAACAACTCAAAACTCTCGGGCAGCGGGAAATTAGGCATATATGGTTTATGATTAAGGTCATACACCTCGACACTTTCGGCTATTTTGAATGTATTTTCCAATGCTTCGGGGTGTTCTGGGAAGAGTTCCAACATCTGGTCATAACTCTTCAGGAACTCCTGACCCGTATATCTCAAACGCTTGGGGTCATCAAGGTCACTCGCCGTATTAAGACAAATCAAACGGTCGTGAGCCTCGCAATCTTCGGCATTTATGAAGTGTACGTCATTCGTAGCAATAAGTTTAATGCCCAACCTCTGCGAGAAATCGATCAATACCTGATTAACCGTCTGCTGGTGAGCCCAGACCTTTTCGTTGTCAAACAACGGATTAGTCGAATAGTGCGACTGCAGTTCAAGGTAATAGTCATCACCAAAAATACCCTTAAACCACAACGCAGCCTCTTCTGCACCCTTAATATCACCCTTCATAATCAACTGAGGGATTTCACCGCCCAGACAAGCCGATGCACAAATCAGCCCTTCGTGATACTTCTCTATCAATTCGCGGTCTACGCGTGGTTTGTAGTGTAACCCTTCAGTCCACGAATAGGATACCATCTTCACCAAATTAGAGTAGCCGACGTGATTTTTAGCCAAGAGAATCAAGTGGTCACCACGGTCAGTTTTACTTGATTTATCAAAGCGACTCCCCTCGGCAACATACACCTCACAACCCAGAATCGGCTTCACACCCGCAGCTAGAGCCTCCTTGTGAAACAATTTGACTCCATACATATTACCGTGGTCCGTAATGGCTACGGAAGTCATTCCAAGCTCCTTGACTCGTTTCATCAGCGGTCTTATGGCAGCAGCACCATCAAGTATCGAGTATTGTGTATGTAAATGAAGATGTGTAAAATTTCCCATAACAGAGTGCAAATTTATATCGTGCTATGCAAAGTTAATAATAATTTCTTGCACCAAAAATTGCGCTACCGACTCTGACCTGAGTCGACCCCTTTTCCACGGCCAACTGCCAGTCACCCGACATTCCCATAGACACTGTATCAAACTGGGCATCATCGGCAAAGTAGCGTTGCTTAAGATTATCAAAAATATTTCTCAATCGAGCAAATTCGCTACCCACCTGCGACTGGTCATCGGTAAATGTAGCCATACCCATAACTCCGCGCGGACGAATGTTTTTCAATTCGCGCCACTTTTCAGTTTCGATATATTCGAGGAATTCAGTTTGGCTCCAGCCCATTTTCGACTCCTCCTGTGCGATATGCACCTCAAAGAGGATATCCACCTGTCGTCCGATTCGGGCTGCCTCCTTATCAATGGTCTCAAGCAGACGCAACGAACTTACAGACTCAATCATTGCCACATAGGGGATAATCATTCTCACCTTATTAGTCTGCAGATTGCCAATCATATGCCACTCTATATCCTCGGGCAGCTCGGCGTATTTTGCAGTCATCTCCTGAGGTTTGTTTTCACCAAACAGGCGTTGTCCGGCATTGTATGCTTCGAGTATATTTTCGGCCGGATAGGTCTTCGAAACGGCTACCAACTTCACACCTTCGGGCAGCTGGCTCTCTATTTTTTTCAAATTTTCTACTACTGACATTTTTTCAAGATTGAATAAAACTTTGCAAGTTTACAAAAAAATGTCGAATATATCCCCATTCACAGCGCAAAATATCTCATTTTTGAGAGCAAATCTAAGATTATCAATACACTGAAAAACGAGATTCTCAACATTCAGTCCTGATACAAATATTTAGATTTTGCCTCATCTCATCACCGACAATGTCCCGGCAAAAGTGGATTATGACAATAGGTTCCTATGGTTATTTAGTGTTGGCATTCCGCTGGGCATACGGGATCACCTCTTGGATAAAATCCTTATTCAAAACACTGATAACCAACGCCGTCTATCACATAATTTGCTTATGGACATTAATCTGCATATTCATTGCGGCCTGCATTATCGTTGCAGACATATCCTGACATAGTTGTATTGTAATAAAAAATTGCTATATTTGTAAGTTGTAAGAATTAATCTAATCAAAACATAAACAAAAATGAGAACAAAAAATTTAGTAATGACTCTTCTCGGTGCAGCAACAATGTTGTTTGCTCAAGAAAGTTCTGCGTGTACCAACGTATTGGTAACTAAGGGCGCGTCTGCCGATGGTTCTACGATGATTACCTACACTGCAGACTCACACACCCTCTACGGAGCACTGAAATTCCAACCCGCAGCAGCTTATCCCGAAGGCACAATGATGAAAATCTACGAATGGGATACAGGCAAATTTATGGGCGAAATTCCACAAGTTCGCCAAACTTACTCGGTTGTTGGTAATATGAACGAACACCAACTGCTGATTGGTGAAACAACATTCGGTGGTCGTGAAGAGTTATACGACTCAACAGCCATTATGGACTATGGTTCATTGATTTACACTACTTTGCAACGTGCACGCACAGCTCGCGAAGCTATCAAGGTTATCGCAGAATTGGTTGAAAAATATGGTTACGCATCAAGCGGCGAATCATTCTCAATCGCAGACCCGAACGAAGTATGGTATATGGAAATCATCAGCAAGGGTATGAAATTCAACAAGAAGGGCGAAAACATGAACAAGGGCGCAGTATGGGTAGCATTGCGAGTTCCCGATGGTTACATTTCAGCTCACGCTAACCAGGCTCGTATCCGCAACTTCCCGATGAACGACCCTGAAAACTGCGTGTACTCGAAAGACGTTATCGACTTTGCTCGCGAAATGAAATACTTCAAGGGCAAAGATGAAGAATTCAGTTTCTGCGATGCATACAACCCACTCGATTTCAGCGGAATGCGTGCTTGCGAAGCTCGTGTTTGGGCTATCTTCAGAAACGCAAAATCTACTGAAGATATGGACAAATATCTTGATTACGCATTGGGCCACAACCCGAATAACCGTATGCCGTTGTGGGTTAAACCTGCAGAAAAGCTGACCGTTCGTGCTACATTGGAACTTATGCGCGACCACTATGACGGCACTCCGATGGATATGCACACTGACATCGGCGCAGGCGGACACGGACTGCCCTACCGTTGGAGACCGATGCAATTCGAAGTAGATGGCGTTAAATATGTAAACGAACGTGCTACTGCAACACAACAGACCGGCTTCTGGTTCTTGGGACAATGCCGTTCTTGGCTGCCTAACCCGATTGGTGGTGTATTCTGGTTTGGTGTAGATGATACAGGCAACTCGACAGTTACTCCGATTTATTGTGGTACAACACGCGTGCCTGAATGCATCAGCGAAGAAAATGGTTCAATGACAGAATACTCACCGACCTCATTGTTCTGGTTGGTAAACCGCGTAACAAACTTCTCATACCTGCGCTACGACCGCATCAGCGAAGACATTCACAAGACTATTGACAAGTTTGAAAATGACTGTCTGACACAACTCGAAGTAATGGATAAAGGTTTGACCGAACTCTACGCTAAAGACAAGGCTGCTGCAATCGAATGTCTGACCGACTTCTCAGAACGCACTGCACAAAAGTTGTTCGACACTTGGACTCAACTCGACCACTATCTGTTGGTTAAGTACAAAGACGGCAACATTATGAAAGAAAAAGATGGCAAGTTCCTCGATAACGGCAACAACCGCAAGATTCCAGCATCACCCGAACAACCGGGTTACAACGAGGCTTGGAAACGCGCAGTAGCTGCTGATAAACACTCTGAAATCCTGAAAGTTAAATAGTTTATGTAAAACAAAAGCCTGCCCTCAATGATGGCAGGCTTTTTTACATTCTAAAGTTATCGTGATTGTATAATATTCGAATTAATTGTGGGCAATTTTTTATAATATTTCGCGAACCTTGTACGAAGATATCTATTAAATTCTCCGAGGTCTCCCTTTGCCTCACACTCATCGGCTTTTGCACGAACTTCCTTATACTCGTCTGGCTCTAAAACAAAAATAAGGAATAGAGGCATACCTTCCGCTGATTTAACCCCATTTACATATACATTCTGTTTCAAATAACCAGAGGCCTTAGGTTTAACTACAGCCGTCCACATTCCGTTTTTTATATCTTCTCGAGTTGTAGATCCAGCTGTTTCCAACTCAATTTTAGTCACCTTAAGCGGATTAAACGAGAACTTAATTCTTGTAGAATCTCCTTTTTGAACAATACGAGATTCTATGTAAGTTCTTAAGGTATAATTATCTGCCGTTGAAGGTGGACACTTCTCAAAAAATTCATCAAAATTTTTCTGGCGAGTTTTTGTCTCGTATTTGAACACAACTGAATCTGGCAGTTGCTCTGGAGTTTGAGAATAGACATTTGTCACGCCAAAGAACATAGCCAATATCACTATTAAAGTTCTCATATTACAAAATTATGGTAATGTTCTACAATCTACAGATTCCATTATAATATTTCCATCATCATCACCAACTTAAAACATTGGTAGTGCGCGTATATACTTACTATACTTAGAATTAAAATACTCATTAAATCCTTTCAAATCTCCTTTTGCTTCAAACTCGTCAGCTTTTGTGCGAACCTCCTTATACTCATCAGGCTCTAAGACGATTATCACAGGCGACCCCATCGATGTATTTGCACCATCTAAACGGGTGACAACCTTTAAATATCCCGAACGTACAGGTTTAACAACAGCAGTCCACCTACCTTTTTTAATATCCTCACGAGTGGCAGCTCCAGCAGTTTCTAC
Source organism: Rikenellaceae bacterium (assembly GCA_045637425.1). GTDB lineage: Bacteria > Bacteroidota > Bacteroidia > Bacteroidales > Rikenellaceae > CAJGBR01. Next base: position 20,027 of record JAZTZL010000016.1, read on the forward strand.
CTTGATAGAAGATACGTGAGCAGGATTAAATGCGAACTTAATTCTTGTAGAATCACCTTTCATAACGAAACGAGATTCAATGAAAAGTCTGACTGCACCTTTCATCTTTTCTGGAGGAAATTTTTCAAAGAATTCATCGAATTGTTTTTGGCGAACCTTTGTTTCAGATTTAAAAACAGTCGTATCTGGAGTTTGTGAATATACATCAGCCGACACAGCCACCGCCATTGCAGTGAGGCATATCAATGCTATTTTGCTAAATCTGTTTTTCATAACCATTTTTTACTTAATTAGTACCAGCTGTAGTCATACAATTAACTGCCTCATAAACCCAATTCAAATCTTCATCTGCAACTGCAAATACATACCGTCTATGAACACTATGTTCTGGTATGACATCTTGAAATACAACCATATTTTCATTCGGTTGATTTTTTGTATTATCCGGAATTGGAACAATTCCAACCAAAGTAGCAGTATCAGTTGCTGTCATCTCAAATAACATAATATTTGTGTTTGTGTAGATAACCTTAATGTCAAAAGAGACACCAGGTTCTACTCTCATTGCAGATGGACTAACGACCAACGTTGGTATTGCAAAGGCTGCTGCAGCCATTGCAGTGAGGCATATCAATACCATTTTGCGAAATCTGTTTTTCATATCTTTTTATTTTTTACGTAAAAACAATGTGCTTTTACGAGAGCAAGATACGAAAAAAAAATCGACTTTCCAAACTTTTTTACAATTTAGTTTGTATTAAATCGACCTTATAAGTTTCGCCCTCTACGGCGTCGAGCGTATCGGGGAAAATCTCTCGAGCTTCGGCCAGCAATACATCGGAAGTTTTATATCGAGATGAGTGGTGACCTATCAGCAATCGACCTACGCCCGCCTGCGCAGCAATCTTGGCTGCCTGCCGAGCCGTCGAATGCCCCGTCTTGCGAGCCATCGTGTGCTGGTCCTCTGCAAATGTAGCCTCGTGGTACAACAAATCCACTCCCGAAACAATTTCGGTCACCTTGCCAGACGCACTCGTATCCGAGCAATATGCATAACTGCGAGGCTTATATGGCAAATATGTCAGCAACTCATTATCAACCACTTCGCCATTTTCCAGACGCAACGGACTACCTGCCTTTATAGCTACGATTTCTTGCGGAGTCAGCCCATAGCGTTCGATGCACTCCTTACGCACATTGAGTGGCGGCACCTTCTCCCTAAACAGATACCCCGAAGTTGCAACACTGTGCCTCAGCGGAATGCTCCACACCTCCAGCACCTTGTTTTCATAAATCAACTGTTGCTCGGTATTGTTCACCTCGTGCACCACAATCTCATACGCCAACTCACTCTCGAACAGCTCCTTATGATACTCAACATACTTTATTATCGGCGACGGAGCATAAATGTGTAGCGGAGTACGCTTACCCATAAACCCCAAAGTAGAAATCATACCGGGCAATCCAAAAACGTGGTCGCCGTGCAGATGAGATATGAATATATGATTGATTTTAAGGGGATTGACGCCGTATCTTCTGAGTTGAATCTGCGTAGCCTCGCCACAATCTATCAAATAAAACTGCTCACGCGCATTTAGCACGTGAGCAGAATGGTGTTTCCGATTATCGGCCACTGCCGAACTCGAACCGAGAACGGTGACCTCAAATCGCATTGCTTATTCTTGTTTAGCTTCCAATTGGCTCTTCAACTCAGACAAGCCTGTTACATCACCCAAAGTTGTTTTTTCCATCTTTGCGTTGATCATTTGAACAGTTACTTGGTCTTTGTCTTTTTGACGAGCTTCAGCCTTAGCAGCTGCGCGTTCAGCTTTTTCTTCTGCACGTTTAGCATCGTCGAACAAACGAGTGTGAGATAATGTGATGCGTTTAGTTGACTTAGAGAATTCAACCACCTTGAATTGAGCAGTTTCGCCAACCTTCAAAGAAGAGCCATCTTCCTTAACCAATTGTTTTGTAGGAGCAAAACCTTCAACGCCGTCCAAGATTACGATAGCACCTTTGTCGCTGATTTCTTGAATTTTACCTTCGTGAACTGAATCTGCAGTGTATTTAGCTTCGAAAGCATTCCAAGGATTTTCTTCGAGTTGTTTGTGGCCGAGGCTCAAACGACGGTTTTCCTTATCGATTTCGAGAACAACGACTTCGATTGTAGCACCGATTTGAGTAAATTCAGATGGGTGTTTGATTTTCTTAGTCCAGCTCAAGTCAGAGATGTGGATCAAGCCATCAACACCTTCTTCGATTTCAACGAATACGCCGAAGTTAGTGAAGTTGCGTACGCGAGCTGAGTGTTTAGTACCAACAGCGTATTTAGCTTCGATGTTTTCCCACGGATCTTGAGACAATTGTTTGATACCCAAAGACATCTTACGTTCTTGTTTATCCAAAGTCAAAACTACAGCTTCAACTTCGTCACCCACTTTCATAAACTCTTGAGCAGAGCGCAAGTGTTGAGACCAAGACATTTCAGAAACATGGATCAGACCTTCAACGCCCGGAGCGATTTCAACGAATGCACCATAGTCAGCCATAACCACTACGCGACCTTTAACACGATCACCCACTTTGAGGTCAGCATTGAGAGCGTCCCAAGGGTGAGCAGTCAATTGTTTCAGACCCAAAGCGATACGTTTCTTAGATTCATCGAAGTCGAGGATAACCACGTTGAGTTTTTGGTCGAGAGTAAGGATTTCTTCCGGGTGGTTGATTCTACCCCAAGACAAGTCAGTGATGTGGATCAAACCGTCTACGCCACCCAAGTCGATGAATACGCCGTAAGATGTGATATTCTTAACAGTTCCTTCGAGAACTTGACCTTTTTCGAGTTTAGAGATGATATCTTTCTTTTGTTGTTCGAGTTCAGCTTCGATGAGCGCTTTGTGAGAAACCACAACGTTACGGAACTCAGCATTGATTTTAACGACTTTGAATTCCATTGTTTTACCAACGAATACGTCATAGTCGCGGATAGGTTTAACATCGATTTGCGAACCCGGCAAGAAAGCTTCGATACCGAATACGTCAACGATCATACCGCCTTTAGTACGGCATTTGATGTAACCTTTGATGATTTCGTCTTTTTCGAGAGATTCGTTAACACGATCCCAAGAGCGCAATTGACGAGCCTTTTTGTGAGACAACATCAATTGACCTTTTTTGTCTTCAGCGCTTTCAACATAAACTTCTACCTTTTCGCCGATAGCAAGTTCAGGGTTGTAGCGGAATTCACCGATAGCGATAACGCCTTCGCTCTTGTAGCCGATATTTACAACTACTTCGCGTTTGGTGATTGCGATTACAGTACCTTCAACAACTTCGCCCACTTGAATGTGAGAGAGAGTTTCGTTGTACTTACCAGAGATTTCCTCTTTAGATGTTCCTCCGTAGATGTCAGAGTCGTTTTCGAACGCTTCCCAGTTAAATGTAGCCAAATCAGCTGATGCGTTCAGTTTTTTTTCTTCCATGTTAGACATTAAGTTAATTGTTTTCTAATTAATAGATTAGACTTTATTTATAGTGCTCTACATTTTGAGCGCCGCAAAGGTAGTAACATTTTTTCGGAATTCAAAACTCAACTCAATTTATTTCACCTATTTACCTAAAAAACTGTTCATCATTGTGCATTTTGATTTGGATATGTGGATCTTGATTTGCAGTTTCATAATTTTTGTTGTATATTTGAGTTTTGATTGATGCATTTAGAAATGAGGGATATTTATGAAGCAGAGCGAATTCACCACACTTATGACGCTCGACTCGATTGAGCAAGCCTATATCTACCAATCGTTGCTCGAGTCTCACGGCGTAGCCTGTCAGATTATCAATTCCACAGCACAATCCGTACTGCGATTCAACGGACTAATGTGGAGTATTAGGCTGATTGTTTTGACTTCACAAGCCGAGTTAGCTCAGAAAATTCTTGAATCTGAGTTCAACACTCAGGAGTATGATGAGGCAAATATAGAAAATTTCAAAAATGACATCGAATAATTCATAAACGTACAATTTTTACAACAAGTTCTACGTTACACAGACAAAAACAGAAAAATTATGGAATTTTTATTGATTATTATCATTGGTATTATCGGAATGATTGTTCAGGCTCGTTTGCAACACGTGTTCTCTCAGTATTCGAGAGTACCCTTTGCTAATGGAATGACAGGCCGCGAAGTAGCAGAAAAGATGTTGCACGACCACGGAATTTACGATGTTAAGGTCACCTCAACCCGAGGCCACCTGACTGACCACTACAATCCGACCAACAAGACGGTCAATCTGAGTGAGAGTGTATATTCGAGTTGTTCGGTGGCTGCTGCAGCTGTTGCTGCGCACGAATGCGGACACGCCGTTCAACACGCCAGAGAGTATGGCCCGCTGACAATGCGTTCGGCACTTGTGCCCATTGTAAATTTCTCATCAATGTGGTCTACGTGGATTATCATCATCGGGATATTGACAATAAGAACAATGCCTGCAATCTTCTGGGTCGGAATCACAATGATTGCAATGTCTGCATTGTTCAGTCTAATAACACTGCCTGTTGAGTACAACGCCTCACAACGCGCACTCTTCTGGATTCGCAGCAATAACATCTTGAATGGACAACAATACCAACAAGCCGAGACTGCGCTCAATTGGGCAGCTCGCACCTACCTCGTAGCAGCACTTTCGGCTATCGCAACACTGATATACTATTTGGGATTTGCCCGCAACAGAGATTAACCTCTTGATGGCAAGACCATCTCAATACCACCCAATTCGGCAGCAAGTTCAGAATAAGAAGAACCAAAGCTGCCGATTATTTTTTTCGTAGCAGCCAAAGTCCACAAGTCCACAACCGACCCTAACATACCCTCGCTATCGCTTCTGGACAGACGGGTTTGTTGGGTAATTATTCTGCCTGCGAATTTTGTTTCGAGTCGCTGTTTTACTGCCGCATCGTCCGTAGCAAGAAAGAATTTGACGTTGGCATCAGCATTTGCCAGTCGCTCCATTTCAGCCTCGTAATCATCAACCGAGCAGGCTGCCATAGCCTTTATGTGGTCAGTTCTGCGAATATGAACACCTACTGTATTTTCTGAAAATTGAGTTGTCAGTGCATCGATTCGTTTCATTATATCCCCTCGCGGGATAAACATCTCACTGAGCGGATAGTGCTCGGTCATTGAGTAGCAACTATAAATATATGTACGCCCCCTTGCGAAATCGTAACTATCCGCAATATCTCGTTGTTTCCAACTAAACAGAATAATTTCTCTGTCAAACTTCAGTTTTCTCAACATCTGTGGCAACCAGCCGTTAATCCACCTCGACTTGAAGAGCGCGATTTGATGCAGCGCCATCGGTTCAATCACTATACCATCAAGTTTCACATCAGCAAACAACTCGTCGAAATCGGCCTTACACTCGTTATTGTTTCGCCAACAGACTCTTAGCGGGACATTGTGTTTGCGAGCAATAGTGTATGCTCCCGAAATAGCCCTCAATCTGTTACACAGCCCACCATAGGGCACCAATACTATCTGCGAACTCATAAAGTATATACATTGAATTTATTATCCAAACAATTAAACACCACTAGCTTACCGTCAAGTGTATCACCCACAGAAGTCAGAATTCGTATCACTTCAACAGCCTGCAACGAACCGATGACTCCAACTACGGGTGATATTACCCCAACTGTGTTCAATTGTTCACCCTGTCCGAACATATCCACATAGCGCCCAGCTCGTCCCCAATTAAACGTAGCCACCTGTCCGCCCCAATTCTGAGCTGTTCCGTAAACCATTGCCTTTCCCGCCTCTGCACAAGCCGAGTCCAACACTGCACGCACCTCAAAATTATCCGTACAATCCACCGCCAAGTCATATCCACTCAGAATATTTTTGGCATTTTCGCCGCACAAAGGCTCAGCAAAACACTCAATCTTAATATCAGGATTTATCTTTTCGAGTCTATTTTTCGCAGCCTCAACCTTCAAAGCACCAGTATCGGAAGTCGTATATAGTATTTGACGCTGAAGATTCGAAAGACTCACATTATCAAACTCAACAATGCCGATTCTACCCACACCCGCTGCAACAAGATAGGACAACACCGCACTGCCCAGCCCGCCTGCTCCGACCACTAACACCGATGCCGCCAATAACTTCGACTGCTCTGCCTGCGAAAAGCCATCACACATCATCGAGCGGCAATATCTTTCATTCTGAATCTCAGTCAATTCCATACACAAATGCTAAACTATTCTACATCTACTTTCAATCTGCGGCAGAACTCCACAAAATCTGGATTTTTTTCCGAGAAATATCTGACTTTCTCTTCAAGTTTCACAGGCTTGACAAACGAATTATCCACCACGACATTCACATCAAACTCGACTACAACCCGACAACCCATCGTACGGATAAACGAGCGTTGCAACTCCTGCTTATTGAACAATATCTCCTCGCGCAGTTGGTCGTTTGGCACATCTACACTCAAAGTATTACCCTTGACCGTAACGCGCTGTAATACAGCAGCCAGGCGAGGACGCGTAGCCATCAGACTCTCTGACAAAGTCTGACTTGCTTCATATATTTTCTCTTCGATATTTTCGGGTAGTGCATCTTGACCTGCATCAGATTCAGGCAGCACATCTTCACTCTCAACCTCCTTTTTCGCAACAACCGTCTTCCTAAGCAGGTCTTCCGTAGGCGCAGTCATCAACTCGCGAATCGAAAATCTAGACGAACGACCAGTCCGCGACGGCTCCGCTGCTACGGTTTCCGACTTAACCTCAACCGCTTTCAACACACCTGCTGCACTTGCAGCCGATGCACTCTTCGTATTTGTATTTACGACCTCTCTCTGCGCAGGGATATTTTGTATTTGTGTATTCTGTACCGAGATGTTTTGCGTTTGGGCATTCTGTGCCGGAATATTTTGCACAGCAGCACCCTGTGAGCTACTCTGCACACCACCTTGTGCAGTCACCTGAACGGGTGCACTCTGCGCCTGAGGTGCAGCTGCTACAACCACCGCACTACCGTCAATTACCAGCTCCCGCGCTACGGCAGCAGGCAACAGTGGCTCATCTACATTTTTTTTTTGACCGAGACCGGCAAGTCTCAGTAACGCCAATTCAACAAAGAGTCGCTGATTCGTTGCACTTCGGAAACCCGAGTCCGCCGCAGTCAATAGCGATATAGCCTCATAAATCTGCGGCACCTCAAATTTCATAGCCTGTTCGGCATATCGTTTGGCTACGCCACCCGTTACCTCGAGCAGTGGCAACGTCTGCGGAACGCGCGCCATCAACAGATTTCGATAGTGTTCATCAAGCCCTGCGATGAATACCTGACCACCGAATCCCTTACGCAGAATCTCGTCAAACATCAACAGCAGTTTAGGGTAATCCCCCTGATGAGCCGCATCTACAATCTGGAAATATGTATCATAATCCAGCACGTTCAAAACATCAGCCACACGACGGAAATCTAACTTGCTATCGCAGAACGAGACTACCTTATCAAACATCGACAGCGCATCTCTCATCGCACCGTCTGCTTTCTGAGCAATGATGTGCAACGACTCCTCATCATACGTTACGCCCTCCTTGTCGGCAATCTGCTTAAGGTAATCCACCGCATCTTCAACTCTTATTCGGTTGAAATCGTAGATTTGACAGCGCGACAATATCGTAGGAATAATCTTATGTTTTTCGGTCGTAGCCAATATGAATATCGCGTGCGCAGGCGGCTCCTCAAGTGTCTTGAGAAAGGCATTGAACGCAGCTGTAGTCAACATATGAACCTCGTCGATGATGTATACACTGTATCGTCCTACTTGCGGCGGGATACGCACCTGTTCGGTCAGCGCACGAATATCGTCTACCGAGTTATTAGACGCAGCATCGAGTTCGTGAATCGAAAAAGAACGTCCTTGTTCGAAAGACAAACACGACTCACAAACGCCACAGGCCTCGGAATTTTGAGGAGAAAGGCAATTTATCGACTTGGCAAAGATTCTTGCGCAAGTAGTTTTCCCCACGCCCCTTGGTCCACAAAAAAGATATGCGTGAGCCAACTGACCTCGTTCGATAGCATTACGTAACGTATTGGTTACGTGACTTTGACCTACTACCGAAGCGAAATCCGCGGGCCTATATTTCCTAGCCGAAACAATGAAATTTTCCATACTCATCGATTAATGTTTGACAAAGGTAGAAATTTTTTTTGAAAAAAGTTGCAAAAAAATTTGGAGCGTATGTATTTTTTGTTGTACCTTTGCGCTCGATAAGAAGAAATTCTTATGCTTTCATAACGATTATTTTTTAGGCTCCGTAGCTTAATTGAATAGAGCATTTGACTACGGATCAAAAGGTTACAGGTTTGAGTCCTGTCGGAGTCACGAAGGAGTGGTTTTCAACCACTCCTTTTCGTTTGTATACACATCATCAATCAATTCTGATTAAATCTCCCGTTCTGAACAAATCGAGAAAACAACTACACTCACTGCGCAACTTCTCAAAAGCTTTTGGATTCGTACAATGCCCTGTGTAGAATCTCACCGACCGACACTCTTTATCAACATCTTGCACCAGACTGCTCACCTCATCGTCCAGATAATCACTATCCACGATATGAAAACCGCCGATGAATGCAACGACACTCGATTCGCCCGTAAACTCACAACATTTTCGAATTATATTCGCTACACCGTTATGCGAACAACTCGAAACAATCACCAACCCTCCAGATAGTTTGAATACCAATGCCATCTCGTGACGAAAATCATCTTTAACAATCTCGCCATTACAGAACTCTTTGTACAGGAAAGAGTTACCGTACAGATTAGCACTCGGATTGCCACTGCAATCCACCACCGCTATGCCATATCTCAGCCAAGTACTACCCACAATCGGCACCATCTGACATCTACTTTTTTCCAGTCGGTCAAAATCGGGAGTCAAATCTCGTTTCACACCTCTTCGCGTAGAAAAATAGCGCGACCCAAACATTTCTTCAGAACAAAATACATCTGTTTGGGGATAAGCCTCAAGGAAGTCGGGCAATCCGCCCGTATGGTCATTATGCGCGTGCGTAACGACGCCAAAATTGACCTGCGAAAGATCAATGCCCATTTTCTCGGCATTAGCCATAAAGCCCGCAGAACTACCCATATCACACAATATCTTACACTCGCCATACTCAATATGCAGCGACAATCCGTGTTCCGAGTAAAGCGTATCGCACTCGCTCGGCATATTATCTATCAGCACTCTGACACTAAGGGTGCTAATATCCCTTGATTGACTAATATCATTTTTCATAACCAACTAAAAAAGAATGCCCCTATCAGAACAATCTGACAGGAGCAATATATATCGGCACGCTCACAATAGCGACATTTCTACATAAAACCCAATTCGAGTTTAGCCTCATCAGACATCATACTATGATCCCATTGCGGCTCGAAAGTAAGGTCTACCTTCACTTGGTTTACACCTTTGACCAGCGCTACCTGATTATGCACCTGCTTGAGCAACTCGTCTGCCATCGGGCAGTTGGGCGCAGTCAGTGTCATTGAGATATTTGCCACGCCGTCCGGTTCAACATCAATATCGTAAATAAGCCCCAAATCATAAATATTAACGGGGATTTCCGGGTCGTAGATATTTCTTAACACGAGCACAATATTTGTCTCTATTTCCAATATTTCTTCTGGTGTCATAGTCTGTGTTTCTATTTTTGTGGAGCATTGGCAAACGCCAAAGCATACATTTTCATCTGTTTAATCATTGCAAGAAGACCGTTTGCTCGAGTGGGCGAAAGGTTTTCCTTCAGTCCAATTCGGTCAATGAACGACAATTCCGAGTCGAGAATTGCTTGCGGAGTCTGTCCGCTCAGCACTCGTATCAGCAACGTGATAATACCCTTAGTTATTATGGCATCACTATCGGCAGTAAAATAGACCTTACCGTCGCGCATCTGAGCATCAACCCATACTCGCGATTGGCAGCCCTTTATAATATATTGATCAGTTCTGTGGTTGGGATCGATTTCGGGCATATCCGACGAGAGTTCAATCAGATATGAATACTTATCGAGCCATTCATCAAACTCCGAGAACTCTTCAATAATCTCCTCTTGTATTTGTTCAATAGTCATCGTAGAATGTATTTTTTTAGAATTCAATAATCTCTTTAATCGCATTTCCTGTTGCTGATTCAGGAATAGGTATTTTCAAAATTGCAGCCAAAGTAGCAGCTACATCACACATATCCACCTCGCGAGTAACGGTTACTCCCGTTCCAATCTGCCAACCGTACCAAATCATCGGGACATTTGTATCATATCTGAAGGCAGATCCCGAATCGGCCACTACGCCGTCAGTATCGTCAATCCACCCCGGCAGCAAATTTATCACCAAGTCTCCTGATGTTCTCGGGAAGTAACTATTCTGAATCTTACGCATCACCCCATTGGGGAATCCGCTATTTTGCAGTGCCGTCGCAGTCACAGCATTCGCCACACCTCGACACTGTATAGCAAACCCCGCAGCCATATTCTGCACATCTGCCAATTTCAGCCCCTTCGCATAAATTTCTCTGCGATTAAGGTATAGTTGTCGGTCATTGTAGTAAGTTACCCACTCACCAGGACCAAGCTGAGCACTCAAAAAGCCATTGATAATCGCCTTAAACTGCAGCGTATTAAAATATCCCGAAAGGGATTTATCATCTTCCACTACACGGTCGGACATACCCCTTGATGAGGTCATCATTACCAGCACTTTACCCTCACCCACCTGAATATCCAAAAACGACAACAAATCACCAATGGCAACATCAAGTCTGTATAGGGCATCTTCCAACTCTCGCGAATCGGTACCATATTTTTGTGCGATTCTACCAAATGGTTCGACCACTACGGTCAGCATATCCGGAACATTATCACGACCCAAATCCTCGAAAATAACAGTTTTTTTCACGAGGTCGAAAATCATCTCCGTACCGAATGGTGTAGCCATAACCTCCGCGAAATCGCGACTTTGACGCTGTGCAAAGAGCTGGCTGATAAATGACTTCGATGATGAATCGGATTGAATTACAGTCTGTCTGTTCGAGATATATCTCTTACTGTCTAACAGCGTAGCCCACACCTGTCCACTATAAGTTTCGTAAGATGTCGAGTTGTTATAATTTTTGAACCACTCGGGCACACGCTCCATATAGTAACTACTTGTCAGCCACTTACCCTTGAGCGTATCGAACCAATAAGCCGCATCAGCCAATCGTCCGCCCGCGATTACAGCATTAGACGGATTTACAGCGATGCTCAACGAACGCGAATTTGGGCGGTATCGTTTCAGTTGGTCGCCAATAGTACTCACCATAAGTTTGAGAGCCGACACCCTACCTCTATTTTCATCATCGCTACCGAGTCCATTAAAATTTTTATCCTCTTCAATTCGCACCGTTTCATTCGTAGTAAAATCTTTCCACGAAGATGAAATCACACCGTGACTGCTTGGATTTGCGCCAGTAACTATCGTAGCAAGTCCAGCCGAGGCATTAGTTTGAGCGAAGTCATAACTCGCAGAACGAAATGTAGTTCCGCCGTTTTGCAATCGTTTGATACCTGTTTTCCCGATGTTCGATTCGAATCGCGATATATAGTCATTTCGCAGTCCATCAATAATGATATTCACCACTAAACGTGGCTCGACAGGCTCAGCTGCACACAGCGGTAACGCACCCCATAATAGGAGCGAAAATATTACTAATTTGTAAAAATTTTTCATTTACACTCTCTTTAGCGCGCAAAGGTAACTATTTTTGAAAAATTATTCGTACATTTGTTCAAATTTCAGATATTATGATTGATAAAAAATACCTGCCCTATGTAGAGGGGCTGATAGAACTTGCCATAAGCGAGGATATCGGAGACGGCGACCATTCGTCGTTGGCGACCATTCCGGCAGATCGCCGTGGTCGAATGAGATTGTTGGTAAAACAACCGGGGATTATTGCGGGTATCGAGGTTGCCAAGATGATTTTCAAACGTCTTGATTCAGAGATCATTTTCGACCAGCGAATCGAAGATGGTACAAGAGTAGAGGTTGGCGATGTGGCATTTTATATTGAAGGTCGCACACAATCACTGCTGCAGGCCGAACGCATTGTATTGAACATTATGCAGCGAATGAGTGGCATCGCTACCCAAACCGCAGTCTATGTCAAGGAGGTCGAAGGACTGAAGTGTCGCATATTGGACACCCGCAAGACTACTCCTGGTGCGCGAGTGCTAGACAAGTTGGCAGTAAAGATTGGCGGCGGGGATAACCACCGAATGGGTTTGTTTGATATGATTATGCTCAAGGATAATCACATTGACTTTGCAGGTGGAGTCTACAATGCCGTAATGAAAACTAAAGAGTATCTTGCGCGTACGGGTCGTACGTTGCCGATTGAGGTAGAGGTGCGCACGCTCGAAGATATCGATGAGGTATTCCGCGCAGGTGGCGTAGAGCGCATTATGTTGGATAATTTCACTCCGGAGCTGACCCGTGCAGCTGTCGAGAAAATTGGCGACCGCAGTGAAATCGAGTCATCAGGAGGCATTACGCTGAACAATCTGCGCAGTTATGCAGAATGTGGTGTTGACTTTGTATCAGTCGGCGCTCTGACACACCAAATCAAGAGTTTGGATATGAGTCTGAAGGCTTGCGAGTAATAGTTTTACACTGCTGAAAAAAAGACCGCCCGGCTCACTCACGAGTCGGGCGATTTATTGTTATTAAGGTTTGAATGGCGAGTTTAATCTTTCTTTGAATTTCACGCCCTCTTCACCTGCGAGTTTCCAAAAATATTCCATAAAACCTTTTCGGTCTTTTTTGAAGAAATCATACATTCTTTGTATTGCTGATGTTTCTTCGTATTCTTCCGAGTCTAAAACAAGAACAAACCATTTATCATAGGTTTTAATATTTTGCATATTTTCTATTTCGACTACCATTGTCATTGTTTTTTCGGGCTTTATCACGGCAATCCATTCGCCTTTCATAAGATCTCTCGGAGATGCGGAGAGATTATCTGATGGACCTTCAATTATTCGAATACTCTTTATGTGCTTATTAAACACATATTTAATTCTCACCGAATCATTCTGACTGATAAAAAGTCTATCAGTAATACTATGAAAACAACTGTTTTTATCTGAAAGCTCGTTTTGTGTCAATTTTAGATTTTCAAACATATCCTGCTGAGTCATATACTTTGCATCAGTCGTTGTTGCATTTCGCGTATCAGATGATGGTCTATTGACTTTAATAGAATTTAAAAGACTACCGTTAGTCTGATTTGACGTTTGTGAAAATCCAACTGAAATGTTCAGAATAAGCATTAAAGCTACTAGATAATAGTGTTTTTTCATAAATCTACGTTTTCTGGTGTACAACAACTTAAACCTCTCGTAACTCGCTCATAAAGTTCATCTTCGCCATAAAGTAGGAACTGATATCCTCGTACCGTATTCCATTGCGTTATTACATCAACGATTTCAAGAAAGTTTTCATATGGTTTGTTTTTTTCTTCTTCCGAAAGAATGATTTCCCGAGTTTCAGATTGAGCACCTTCAACTACGGTTAAAAAGAATCTGCAGGTATTAGTGTATGCGACCATTATCGAATACGGCTCATTGGGATTAACTTCTAGAGAACTCATATGCACAAACAACGTGGGTTGAGCTGCAATTACAATTCCTATAGCTGCAGCAAGGCTCAACAGAGCCGTAAAAAGTTTCTTTTTCATAATTTTATGTTTTTAGAAATTAACACTTCAAATGTAATACTAAATAGACTAATTTCCAAATTTTTAGCAATAAATTTTATAAAAATTCAAATCTGTGCTACAATGTATTGTGAGCAGGCTTGTGGAAAAATGCTACGCAAACTTCCGAAAGAATGTTCCCAACAAACTAATGAAAAAATAGCCCGCCCGGCTCACTCACGAGTCGGGCGGTTTGTGGTTAACTACCAATAATGTGTAATTATTTTTGGTTTTGTTCGCGATATTTGATTGAGTTGCTCCTTGGGTTACTTTTTGATTCTCTCGAGATGCCCGCTTTTCTGAATTCTTCCTCAAGATATTCGCTCTCGGCGTGTATAATTGCTCTTTCTGGCAATATATCTATTTTAACAGTATTTATCTCTTGAACTCTGTTATTAACTTCATTATACTTCTGTTCGTCTAAAACTAAAATTGGGAGATAACAAGGCACTGGGTAAGAGATTCCAACAATATTAACATCAAATTGATATAATGTTGATTTTTCGGGTTTTACGACAATTAGCCATTCACCTGTTTTTAACTCTTTGCGAGTAGCTTTAGGACCACCTACCATTTTGATTCCAAACATTGTGCGAGGATTAAGCACACATCTGATTCTTGTAGAGTCGCCCTTTTGAATAAACCTACGTTCTGCTATCAACAGAAAACCTTTGTAATTCTTTCTCTCCGGGTCATTGGGTGATGTCTCTCGAAATAATTTTCGGCGGCGCTCGGTTTCTGATTTAAAGTCAGGGGTATCTGGCACTTGTGCATAGATACTTGTAGCTCCAATGATTATGGTTATCAATAGCATTATTATTCTTTTCATATATCTCCTTGCATTTAAATAGTAGACATTATGGTGCGAGCATATATTTTAGTCACCGAAACTGATTCCGCAACTTCCAGCTGCGTGCACAATCTCGCTGTCAGGCTCTACGAACTTGGTGTGACCTATCGCCTCGGAGAGCGATACGGATACTATCTCCGACTGCTTGAACGATACCATCTGACCGAACTGACCCGCCTTGACCAACTCAAAAGCCTTGACTCCAAAACGTGTAGCCAAGATGCGGTCGTATGCTACGGGCACTCCTCCGCGCTGCAAGTGACCTAATACGGTCTCGCGAATGTCGCCCTCGAATCCGGCCTCCTTCAATTGGCGACTCAACTCAAAGGCTATGCCCCCCATTCGCACATTGCTATACCCAACCTCATCGGCAGCCTCAGCCACAATCTGACCATCTTTTGCCTGCGCACCTTCGGCTACGACTATGATGGCGTATCCTCGGCCACGATTGTATTTTGAATTCAACTTCTCAACAATCTTGTTTACATCATACGGAATTTCCGGAATAAGACAAACGTCGGCTCCGCCAGCCAGGGCAGCCTCGAGCGCAATCCAGCCCGTATTACGACCCATCACCTCCATAATGAACGTACGGTTGTGCGATGCTGCCGTAGTCACCAATTTGTCAATGGCCTCGGTCGCAATCTGTACCGCAGTCCTGAAACCGAAGGTCAAATCCGTAGCCGACAGGTCATTATCAATAGTCTTCGGCACTCCGACAATATCCAACCCCTTTTCGTAGAGTTGGTGTGAGATGCGTTGCGAGCCATCTCCGCCGATGCAGATTACGGCATCTACGCCCATCAGTCGCAGTTTGCGAATCATCTCGTCCGAGCGGTCCACATACTCCCACTCGCCCGTATGCTTATTGAACAGCGGCCACGCAAAAGGGCCTCCCTTATTGGTAGTCTCAATGATGGTACCACCAAGGTTATGAATATCTTTTACTGTACTCTCAGTCAATACCTTAACTTCGGTTGGTTCCCAGAGTATTCCGTTATATGCTTGGATACTTCCCAAAACCTCCCAATCATTTTCCATAGCAGCGCGTTTGACTACACCTCGGATTACGGCATTGAGCCCGGGGCAGTCGCCACCGCTTGTTGCGAGCAATACACGTTTCATCATATTTCTATTTACTTTTAAGTAGTTTATTCAGTTTGTAGTGGCGGTTCAGTCGGTCTAATCTATTCAGATGCAGTGTATACGACCTGATGCTAGGAGGCAACTTTTCGTTCCACATTCCATAGGCAATAACCGAGAGTTTATTTTTCGCCAATATATTGATATTCGGAGTCTCAACAGAAGTACGATTTCTCTTTTCGTTATTTAGTTGCACCTCCATTTCGGGCAAGTCGGCGAGTCTTACTCTGAAACTCGACTTCCCTCCATTTTCCAAATCCGCCATTGTACCCGACCACAACATCAGGTCGCCATAGGTCGGATTGTTTATTTTGCCATTTCCGTACGTATCGCGATATGCTATGTACATCTTGTTCGAGAGGGTTACCATACTGAACTTGTCTCCCTGAATAAAACTCGGCAACTCAATGGGGTAGCTCCAAGTTTTCCCCTCATCTGTACTGACCGAGATTACTCCTGTACGATGTTTCTGTTCGTTTGCCAATACCACAAGATATTTCTTGTTCCTATGGGTGAGTCGAGCGATACAAGCATTCTCGATGGAATATATATTATGTTTAATGGCGATTTCTGGGTAGGTCCACGTCAGTCCGCCATCTTGCGAGTAACTTTTATAGATTACCTGTCTGCCGTTGTGGGGGTGTTTACCACTGTTCAGTAGCGCCATAAATACACCATCATTCAGTTTAATCATACTCGTAACAGTCATATCCGACGACTCTATTACGTTGAAAGTCTTAAGCCACTGCTCTCCATTGTCTGGCGAGATTGCAGCCTTAATAGGATAACCCTCAAAGAACAGAATCAGGTTATTTCGGTTAGCCAGCCGCGAAAGACGACGTTCCCTGCGATACTCCTTTGGCAGCAACGTTCGCCCTGTGAGCGTAAACATTGAGATATGTTTTATCGGATTACCTATCAACAGATTATCACTTAAAGGGTTACTCCAACTCTGTCCTCCGTCCGAAGATTTTCTCAGCATTATGCGCTTGGTATTGTGCGCCATATATGCCAGCAGCAGATTTTCACCACGCGTTGAGAGTCTGACTGCCGCAGTATGCAGTCGGGTAGCCATTGAGGCATATTCGATAACATTAACAACCGACCTATCAATGGAAACATCTATGGTCTGAATGGGCAGATGTGTCATAGGCAACACCCGCGCACTCTGTTGTCCCTGCACAGCACAACAAACTACCGCAAAGACAATCGGCAATATATTTTTCAGTAATCGTATATTCATCGTCTCAGGTATAAGTAAGAAACTATTATTGACACTATGAATAACGTGATGAGTATATATGGAAACACCTCACGTTGAGCAGAATATGTTTCAGCCTTCACTCTAAAATCACCCTTAAGAGTCGAGAAATCGGGCAGATTGTTAATACTCCACTTTGCAACAATTGTACCCTCATCAAGCAGCACGGCCCCCGCCTTCGAACGCAACAGAGTCTTCAACATCGTAGCGTCTGCACGAATGACCTCCACTTCTGCAGGATTCAACGATTCGACCTCGGGGTGGCTCGTCAGCAGCAGACAGGTCAATCCGTTTTCTGCCGCGAAATCGCGAGCTGCGCGACTCTTCCTCAACACCTCATCATTTATGGCATCAGGCTCCTGCACAATCAGTATGAACAAATTTTTCTTATTCAGCAACGAATCGGTCAGGTCGCCAGCTACTCCGAAAAGTTTAAAGTTTTCGATTGCGGGCCTAAAACCTTTCTGCACAAGAATTGTCTTTGTTTCTACGAATTCCCACTTTGAATCGTCCCACCAAGCGGTATCCTGTTCACTGAAAACGTGCACCTTACCCGTAGCCTTATCTCTGTAATGCAATTCTGTTGTATATCTATCCGGTTCGGCATCTTCAGGCACAGCCATCGCCTCGGGGATATTAACTCCTGCTCGAAACGGAGTGGTTTCAATCAGCGGCAGATTGCGATAACTGAACACCATCGCCCAGCCTACCAAACTCGAAAACAGCACGACGGCAGCTGCTGATTTTACCTGCGTTTTGTTTTCGTTGCGCCTATTGGCTAACCAAACAATCAACGCAAATAGCAGTAGAATCACATTCTTAACAAATGTCTGGTTATTGGACATTTTGACCACATCGCCGAAACACCCACAATCGGATACGGGGTTAGTCAGCGCAATGACAAGTGTCAAAATTGTAAACAGCAACACCAATACAACTACTGCCTTTGAAGTTATTTTCTCGGCAACTCGGAACAACAGCAACACACCCAAAAGGAATTCCGTAAAAATCAGTGCGAATGCCATTACCACAGCAGCACCAGACAGAAAATCCATACCAAATGCCGAGAGATATTCACCTATTTTGATTTGAGTTCCGACCGGATCTACACCTTTTGTCAGACTCGAAAAGATGAATACCGCAGCCACCAGCAACTGCACCCATCGAGCAATATGTCCTAGTATGGATTTCATATAATCAGCCCTAAAGCAGATGTTCTATTTGTAGTCTAATTTTTTCAAAGATTGCCTCCGGATTGAGCATATTACCATCATTATCAGAGCAATCAACTATAGCAAGTAATTCATTTCGAGCCTGTTCGATGTAGACTTCGCGGACACGCTCCTGCAATGTGAGCGACGCCTCGTGAATATCCTCAGCACCCTTCAGGTAGTCACGGTCATCACCCTGACGCTGTGATGTGAGTTTATCGCGTGTGAACTTGAACGGCACATCTAAAAAAAGATTCAGGTCGGGTTTGGGTATTGCATTGTAATCAAACTCCAAATCCAGAATCCACTTCGACAGTTCACTGCGCTTTTCCGAGCAGTCAATCTTTGCACACTGATAGGCGATATTCGAACACACATAGCGGTCAGCAATAACATATTTACCCTCCTCGAGCCACTCGTTAATCATCTGCGCTGCATCTTTACGGTCACCGGCATACAATAGTGCGACCAGATATGGATCCACCTCCGCAGCCGAGCCGAATTCACCTCTCAAAAAACGTGCAATAAGTTCTCCGAAAAAGGGCGAATCAAATCTCGGGAAATGCAACATCTCGACCTGCTTGCCAGCCGATTCCAATAACTCTTTTATCTTCTTAATCTGGGTGCTTTTACCAGCACCATCAAGACCTTCTAATACTATAAACGGCATATCTGAATCTAATTTACCCCCAAATGTAGTCATAATTTTTTGAAATACCATACCCATTAAACATAATTTATGGTATATGAATTGATATTTAGGGGTAAAATTCGTATCTTTGCGAACTATATTAATGTGATTGTATGGAAGAACAAGATGCTATAATAGGAGAAGTAACGGGTGGAGAGTACAAGTACGGCTTCGTGACTGACATCGAAACAGAGACTGTACCTCGCGGACTGAATGAGGATATTGTTCGTATGATTTCCGAGCGAAAAGAGGAGCCGCAATGGATGACCGAATACAGACTCGAGGCATTCAGACATTGGCAGACTCTGAAAATGCCTAATTGGGCACACCTGAATATACCTCCGATTGATTATCAAGATATTATATATTACGCTGCACCAAAGCCCCGCAAGACTTTGAACAGTATGGACGAGGTAGATCCGCAGCTGAGAGATACGTTCAACAAACTCGGCATTCCGCTCGAAGAACAAATGGCACTCTCAGGCGTAGCCGTTGATGCCGTTATGGACTCTGTGTCAGTCAAGACTACATTTAAGGAGACTCTGGCTGAGAAGGGTATCATCTTCTGCTCGTTCTCTGAAGCGCTGAAGGACTACCCCGATTTGGTAAAAAAATATATGGGTATGGCAGTGCCATATACAGACAACTACTTCGCAGCACTCAATGCAGCAGTCTTTTCAGACGGCTCATTCTGCTACATCCCGAAGGGCGTTCGCTGTCCTATGGAACTCTCGACATATTTCCGCATCAACGCTTCGGGAACAGGTCAGTTCGAGCGCACGCTGCTCGTAGCCGACGAGGGTGCCTATGTGAGCTATCTTGAGGGCTGTACTGCTCCGCAGCGCGACGAAAACCAACTCCACGCAGCGGTAGTAGAAATCATCGCAATGAAAGATGCCGAGGTAAAATACTCGACAGTTCAGAATTGGTATCCGGGTGATAAGCAAGGACGCGGAGGTATATATAACTTCGTAACCAAGAGAGGTATCTGCAAAGGAGAAAATTCGAAGATCTCGTGGACTCAGGTCGAAACAGGCTCTGCAATAACTTGGAAGTATCCGAGTTGCGTACTGGTTGGTGACAACAGCGTAGGTGAGTTCTACTCTGTAGCTCTGACGAACAACTACCAGCAGGCAGATACGGGTACAAAGATGATTCACATCGGCAAGAATACCCGTTCGAGAATTGTATCAAAAGGTATTTCGGCAGGATTCAGCCAAAATAGTTACCGAGGATTGGTTAAGGTGGCAGCAAAGGCCGAGGGAGCAAAAAATTTCTCGCAGTGCGACTCGCTACTGATTGGCGACAAGTGCGGAGCCCACACATTCCCCTACATCGAGGTAAACAACAAGAGCGCGAATGTCGAACACGAGGCTACAACATCGAAGATTGGCGACGACCAATTGTTCTACTGCAACCAGCGAGGAATCTCGACTGAAGATGCTGTAGGACTGATTGTGAACGGATATGCCAAAGAGGTGCTCAACAAGTTGCCGATGGAGTTCGCAATCGAAGCACAGAAGTTATTATCTATCAGCCTTGAAGGCAGCGTAGGATAGAGTATTTGATTTCAGAAAATAAAAAAAGAAAAAGATATGCTTGAGATAAAAGATTTACACGCCGGAATCGAAGGTAAAGATATATTACGCGGCATCAACCTGACAGTTAAAGCAGGTGAAGTTCACGCAATTATGGGACCGAATGGTTCAGGGAAAAGTACATTGGCATCGGTATTGGCCGGTAACGAAAAATTCACAGTGACCTCGGGTAGCGTGACATACAAGGGTGTAAACTTGTTGGATATGTCAATTGAGGACCGAGCTCGTGCAGGGCTGTTCCTCGGATTCCAATACCCGGTAGAGATTCCGGGAGTGAGTATGGCGAACTTCCTGAAACTCGCAGTAAATGAAAAGCGTAAGTATCAAGGACTTGAGCCTCTTACTGCCGGTGAATTCCTGAAGATGATGAAAGAGCGCGCTAAGGTAGTTGAGATTGATTCGAAACTGACCAATCGTGCAGTAAACGAGGGTTTCTCTGGTGGCGAAAAGAAAAAGAACGAAATATTTCAGATGGCAATGCTCGAGCCAAGTTTGTCAATTCTCGACGAGACAGATAGCGGACTCGACATTGATGCACTGAGAATCGTGGCTACGGGAGTCACCAAACTCAAACGCGAAGATAACGCAACAGTGGTAATCACCCACTATCAGAGACTTTTGGATTATATCGTGCCTGACGTAGTACACGTTCTGTACAATGGACAGATTATCCACACTGCTGGCAAAGAGTTGGCTCTCGAACTCGAAGAGCGTGGTTACGATTGGTTGATTAAGGATCATCAATAGCAGGTTGCAATGAGTAACATTAGTGTTGAAAATAGACTGAAGCAGTTGTTCGATGAGCGAACCGGCAACTCAAGACTCGACAATGTTTTGGGTGATTTGCGAATGGGTGCAATCGCGACAGTTCTGTTGCAGGGAATACCCTCAAAAAAGGCCGAGAACTATCGTTATACCGACATTCGGGCGATTTATGAATCACAACAATCGGTAGTGTCGTGTGCACAGGCAAACAATGGTTGCCAAACCGAGTGCCTGCCCGTTGAATCAGAATGTTTTAAGATGTGCAACGGCTGTATGGTGAGTCACCAAAAATTGGTAGAAACACAACAAGGCGTAATATTGGGTTCGCTTGCCGAGGCTGCAGATAGATATCCTTATCTGGTTGGAGAGTATTTGAATCGCGCTACAGATAGCAAAAACACAATAGAGGCTATCAATACGGCATTCGTTCAAGATGGATTCTTCCTCTATGTGCCTAAAGACGTGGAAGTTGAACAACATATCTCGATAAGAGATTCTTACTGCGCAGCAAATAGTGCAATGACATTTTCGCGTGCGCTCGTGATAATGGAACCGAATGCTAAGGCTACGGTTATTTTTGATACCCATTCCGAGTGCGAAAATCAAATGGCAAACAACTCGCTGAGAGAGTTCTTCGTTAAAGATGGAGCAAAATTAAATATTATAGACATTCAACGAGTATCTAACAGTTCGGCAAATATCTGTTCTACAGAGGTATTACAAGGTCAGGACTCGCAGGTAAAGAGCGTATCGCTGACTCTTGATGGCGGCGTGGTGAGAAACGATTGGCGTGTAAAACTCAATGGTCGCGGAGCCGACAACAAAACACTCGGACTCGCATTGAGTGGCGAAAATCAACATATTGACTACTATACCGACATCGAACATCTGTGTAGCGACGCTACGAGCCAACAGAAATTCAAATCGACAGCTGCAGCTAACGGACAAGTTGTCTTCAACGGCAGAATATATGTTGCACAAGATGCGCAGAGAACTCAGGCATTCCAGGAGAATCGCAATCTGCTGCTGAGCGACACGGCAAACATCTACGCAAAGCCGCAGTTGGAAATCTACGCAGACGACGTAAAATGTAGCCACGGTGCTACGGTCGGACAGCTCAATGCCGAAGAGATATACTATATGCGTCAGCGAGGAATTTCCGAAGTCGAAGCCAAGCGATTGCAGGTGTACGGATTCTTTAACGAAATCATAAGTCAGGTAGCCGACGAGAATCTGGTTGAGTATCTGAACAAATTGGCAGAGTCAAAAATCGAACGTTTATAGCAATGTGGAATGCTGATAAAATAAGGGCAGAGTTCCCCATTTTAGACCAGAAAATATATGGCAAGCAATTAGTCTATTTGGACAATGGAGCTACGGCGCAGAAACCAAGAGTCGTAACCGAAACGATAGACCTGTTGCACAATAAGTTGAACGCCAATATTCACCGCGGAGTCCACTTCCTGAGCGAACAATGCACCGAATTGTACGAGCAGGCTCGAGAACGAGTACGCAGTTTTATCAATGCAGCCTCTACTCGCGAGGTGGTATTCACATCGGGTACTACGGCATCGATAAATCTCGTAGCTCACAGCTATGGACAACTCGCAATAGGACAGGGCGATAACGTCATAGTCAGCGAGATGGAACACCACGCAGATATCGTGTCGTGGCAGTTGGTCTGCGCAATGCGAGGTGCTGAACTGAGGGTAATTCCGTTCGATGATGAGGGTAGATTGCAGGTCGAAAAACTGACCGAACTGATTGACCAGCGCACAAAGATTGTCTGCGTAACTCAGGCGTCGAATGTATTGGGTACGCGTCCCGATTTGCAGTTTGTAATCGAAACTGCGCATAAAGCAGGAATACCCGTTTTGGTGGACGGAGCTCAAGGCATCGTGCACGGCGGCGTAGACGTTCAGGCTCTGGATTGTGACTTCTATGTATTTTCGGGCCACAAACTATATGCTCCGACGGGTATCGGAATACTCTATGCCAAAGAGAAGTGGCTCGAACAGATGCCCCCGTATATGGGCGGCGGAGATATGGTCAAGACTGTTACGTTTGAGCATACGGACTACGCAGACCTTCCGCTGAAGTTCGAGGCTGGTACTACAAATTATATCGGAGCAATCGGCTTGGGCGAAGCAATAAATTTCTTGCAAGGTTTGGATCTGAAGGCTGCGGAGGAGCACGAGACCCGCTTGATGAGAATGGCTGCCGAGAAGTTGTCTACGATTGAAGGATTGAGAATATATGGCAATTGTCCGGATAAATGTGCAATTGTTTCGTTCAACGTTGATGGTGCTCACCCCTATGACTTGGGTATGATTATGGACAAGATGGGCGTAGCAGTCCGCACAGGGACACACTGCGCAGAGCCGATTATGACCCACTACGGTGTAACGGGTATGGTGCGCGCATCATTTGCAATGTACAATACCGAAGAGGAGGTCGAACTGCTATATAAAGCAGTGGCAAAAGCAGTCAGTATGTTGAGGTAATCAAGACACTATCAAAATAAAAAATGGGCATCGATCTATAGTCGATGCCCTTATTGTTTTGTCTATGTGCAGTCTACGATTTTTCTATGCTCCAGACTCCGCCGATGATAAGCGCAGCTCCCACTATCGCAGCCCAACTGATTGGTTCGCCGAGAAACAGCGCAGCAGTAATCATCGCCACTACGGGCTGGAAGTATGAGTAGCTGCCGAGTTTTATTGCTCCGAGTCTGGGTATAATTGCATTCCACGAGTAGTAGCAAAAACACGATGCTATCATTCCCAGGAAGAGCAGATTAAATATAATCTTCGGCTGGGCAAGAATCTCAACATCGCAAACCAGCGGCGTATCGAGAAACATCGGCAGCATAGTCACAAGTCCGTAGAAGAATATCTTGCGGGTCATAAACAACGGTGCGTAGCCCTCCACTCGGTTGACCAAGGTCAGATAGCACGATACGGATAGTGCCCCACATAGCGCAAGCGCATAACCCAATGGATTAAATTCCAATGATTTAGAACCATTTAGAATCACCAACACAGCTCCGCACATTGCAATCAGTATGCCCACAACCATCTTTGCCGTAACTTTGGATTTAAGAAATATCCACGACAGAATCATAGTCCCTATCGGGCTCATACTCAGCAACAACGACACATCGGCAACGTTTGCCCTCTGTAACGCTGCAATCTCGCATATAAAGTACAGCGACCCTCCGAATATCCCCGCAGCCATAAGCAATAACTCATCTCTCAGAGACCTCGCAAATAGTTGCTTGTGATTCAGAGCCAGCAAGCACAGATAGGCTATCAAAAAGCGATAGAACATAATTGAGTTATTGTTCAACCCATTGAGCAACAATGTCTTTGTCGATGACAATGTAGTTCCCCAAATGAGGATTACCCCGATAGCCCACAAATGATAGCGAAAATTCTTACTCTGCATTATTTCTTCAATTGAGCCAAACGCTCCTCACAACTTCTGATTTTTGCCTCTGCATCAGCCTTCTTCGCACGTTCGTTCTCAACAACATTTGCCGGAGCACTACTTACGAATCGTTCGTTATTCAACTTCTTCATAACAGATGCCAAGAATCCCTGAGCATACTCGAGTTCAGCCGTAATCTTTTCGATTTCTGCAGCAGTGTCAATCTTATCGTCCATCGGAATGAAGTATTCGCGATTTTTCACCATAAAGCAGACTGCGTTATACAACTTACTGTCTACGGCGGTGATTGTATCGATATTTGACATCTTGACCAAAATCGAGTCGTATGCAGTGAACTCCTCGCCATTGTAGTTTACCGACAATGAGATTGCATCACGATTAGGAATATTCTTCTCCTTACGGATATTGCGAATTGCTGTGATTGTCTCCTTAACCTGTTCAAACTCTTCAAGCAGCGTTTCGTTCACCTTACCTGCTACGGGCAGCAACGAAATCATAATACTTTCACCCTCTTCACGCGGTTGAATATCGTGCCAAATCTCTTCAGTGATGAACGGCATAAATGGGTGAAGCATCTTGAGCAGTCGTTCGAAGAAGTCCTTTGTTGCGTTCAGCGTAGCCGAGTCAATCGGTTGTTGGTAAGCAGGTTTAATCAATTCGAGATACCAGCCCGAGAATTCGTCCCAGAACAACTTGTATGTCAGCATAAGTGCTTCCGAGATTCTGTACTGCGCGAACATTTCGTCAATTTGCTCGATAGTACGGCTCAACATCGAGTCGAACCATTCGATAGCGATGCGGTTGTTTTCGGGCTGAGCTATAGTCGAATCCTCCTGCCACATCTTGACAAGACGGTACGCATTCCAGATTTTGTTACCGAAGTTACGTCCCTGCTCAACCAGCGAGTCATCATACATCAAGTCATTACCCGCAGCCGAACACAACAACATACCCACACGAACGCCATCGGCTCCGTAGCTTGCAATCAAGTCCAGCGGGTCAGGCGAGTTGCCCAAAGATTTACTCATCTTTCTGCGCAACTTATCACGCACTGTACCTGTGAAATAGACATTACTGAAAGGTTTTTCTCCGATGTATTCATAGCCAGCAGTAATCATTCTTGCCACCCAGAAGAACATAATATCCGGAGCAGTAACCAAGTCACAAGTCGGGTAATAATATTTTATATCCTCGTTATCGGGATTGCGGATTCCATCGAATACAGAAATCGGCCACAACCAAGACGAGAACCAAGTGTCGAGTACGTCTGGATCTTGTCTGAGGTCTGATATTTCGAGCGAATTATCACCCGTCTTTGCGCGAGCCTTTTCCAGCGCAGCCTCAGGTGTAGCAGCTACGACATAACCGCCCTGCGGCAAGTAGTATGCAGGTATCTGGTGTCCCCACCACAACTGACGTGAAATACACCAGTCTTTGATATTTTCCATCCAGTGGCGATAGGTATTCTTAAATTTCGCAGGCACGAATCTCACAGTGTCGTTCATTACCGATTCCAGCGCAGGTTGTGCCAACTCTTTCATACTGAGGAACCACTGCATTGAGAGTTTTGGTTCGATAACAGCGTGCGAACGCTCTGAGTATCCCACTTTATTTTCATAAGCCTCAACCTTTTCGAGCAGTCCTGCATCTGCGAGGTCCTTTTCAATCTGGCGTCTCACTTCGAAACGGTCGATGCCCACGTAGAGTCCGACCTTATCGTTGATTGTTCCGTTATCGTTAAAGATGTCGATTGATTCGAGTCCGTACTTTTCTCCCAACATATAGTCATTTACGTCGTGTGCCGGAGTAACCTTCAGTGCACCTGTACCGAAAGTCATATCTACATACTCATCGAAGATAATCGGAATCGAGCGACCAACAATCGGCACAATCACACGTTTGCCACGCAAATGTGCATAACGCGGGTCTTCAGGGTGAACACACAGACCTGAGTCACCAAGAATAGTTTCTGGTCGAGTCGTTGCTACGATAATATGTTGGTCAGAGTCTTCGACCTTGTATCTCAGGTAGAAGAGTTTGCTGTGCTCTTCTTTGTAGATAACCTCCTCGTCAGAGAGCGCAGTCAGAGCAACGGGGTCCCAATTAACCATACGCACCCCGCGATAGATTTTACCCTTTTCATAGAGGTCTACGAAAACCTTGATTACGCTCTGGCTCAGAGCCTCTTCCATCGTAAAGCGGGTACGATCCCAATCGCACGATGCTCCCAATTTGCGCAACTGTTTCAAGATAATCCCGCCGTGTTCGTTAGTCCACTCCCAGCAATGCTTGAGAAACTCTTCGCGTGAGAGGTCTGTCTTTTTAATTCCCTCATTTGCTAGTTTTTGCACAACTTTTGCCTCAGTAGCGATTGAAGCGTGGTCGGTACCCGGAACCCAGCAGACGTTCTTGCCCTGCATTCTCGCACGGCGCACCAGCACGTCCTGCAACGTATTATTGAGCATATGACCCATATGCAGTACCCCCGTTACGTTTGGTGGGGGAATGACTACGGTATATGGAGTTCGTGAATCGGGTTCTGAATGAAAGAAACCCTTATTGAGCCAATATTCATACCATTTTGGTTCGATATCGGCAGGTGTGTATTTCAAATTTTCGTTTTCCATCATATTGGTCGTTAATTTGATAGTTCAAATTACTAAAGAATAATTTTGCAAATATACAATTTTTCTTTTAGTCTTGCAGTTATTTTTATACATTTTAACTCGAACAGGAGCAGTTTTATTATGAATTGAAAAAAAAGTGCTAACTTTGCGAGTTATATTTATTTTATGATAAAATCGGAGAAAGTCAGAAATGGATAGTAAGAAGAAAGATTTCATGGAAGAACTTGCAAACATCGGTGAATTGGTAGAAGGAAAGACTCACATTATACCGGTGATTGCTGGTGAAGATGACGATATATTGAGCAGTGTAACCCTGCCATCTGTATTGCCGATATTGACACTGCGCAGTTCGGTTTTGTTCCCCGGAGCAATCACACCGATTACGGTCGGACGTGAAAAATCTATGAAACTTGTTCGTGATGTCGAATCGTCGGGTTCGATACTCGGAGCCGTATTGCAGAAAGATGCAAAGGTTGAGAATCCGGGTCCGGACGATTTGTATAGAATTGGTACTGCGGCAAGAATCCTCAAGATTCTCGAAATGCCCAATGGCAATTTGACAGTCATTCTGCACGGACTCGAAAAGTTTGAGGTTGTAAACTACATTGCTTCCGAGCCATTCTACAAGGCGAACGTAACTCAGCTGAAGGACATCTCGCCCGAGGAGAACAATGTTGAATTTGACGCATTGGTCGAGTCGCTCAAAGATGTAGCTCTCAATATCATCAACACCTCGCCGCTGATTCCGAAAGAGGCTGCATTCGCAGTGAAAAATATTGACAGCAAACGTGGTATCGTAAACTTCATCAGTTCGAATATGGATATGAAGGATTCCGATCGCCAATATTTGCTTGAGGCTCCGGGTCTGTTGATGAGAGCTCGTCGACTGCTCGAGATTCTGATTCGCGAACAACAACTCGTCGAGTTGAAAAACGAAATTCAGGCTAAGGTAAAACAGGACATTGACCAGCAACAGCGAGATTACTTCCTGCAACAGCAGATTCGCACAATTCAGGAAGAACTCGGGGGAGATCCCGTAGACCGCGATTTGGAGGAACTGAAACTCGCAGCATCAAAGAAAAAATGGTCAAAAGAGGTCGAAGAAACATTCTTCAAGGAGTATTACAAACTTGAGAGAATGAACCCTGCCGTAGCCGAATATTCTGTTCAGTTGAACTATCTGCAACTCTTTGTCGAGTTACCGTGGAATGAATACACAAAGGACAATCTCGATTTGAATCGCGCAAAGAAACATCTCGATGCAGACCATTACGGATTAGACGAAGTCAAGGATAGAATTCTCGAACACCTGGCAGTAATAAAACTTAAGGGCGACCTGAAATCACCGATTATCTGTCTTTACGGCGCGCCGGGTGTCGGCAAAACATCACTTGGCAAATCGGTAGCAGCATCGCTCAAACGCAAATTCGGACGCATCTCGTTGGGTGGCGTACACGATGAAGCCGAAATCCGCGGTCACCGCAGAACATATATCGGAGCAATGCCGGGACGTATCATTCAGACCATTCGTCGCGCAGGTTCGAGCAACCCCGTAATCATTCTCGATGAGATTGATAAAGTAGGATCGAGCAACCACGGCGATCCCGCATCTGCACTGCTTGAGGTACTCGACCCAGAACAAAACACTACGTTCCACGACAACTACCTCGACCAGGAATTTGACTTGTCAAAAGTTCTGTTTATTGCTACGGCAAATAACATTGCGTCGATTTCACCTGCGTTGCGCGACCGTATGGAGATGATAAACGTTTCGGGATACACTCTCGAAGACAAAATAGAGATTGCAAGCAAGCACCTTATCCAAAAGCAGTTGGCTGCACACGGAGTAACAGGTCGTCAATTCAGATTGCCTAAAGGTTCAATCGAGAAGGTTATTTCGGAATACACTCGTGAATCTGGAGTCCGCTCGCTGGATAAACACATCGCTAAACTTGTGAGATACCGAGCAAAACAAATCGGTATGGGAGAGAAGTTCTCAATGGAAATCACACCGAAAGATATCGAAACGATACTGGGAGTACCTCGCTACAGAACAGATATGTATGAAGGCAACTCGATTGTGGGCGTAGTAACGGGTCTGGCTTGGACCGAAGTCGGAGGCGAGATTCTGTATATTGAATCGGCACTGAATCGAGGTAAGGGAGCGCTCTCAATGACTGGTAATCTGGGTGATGTAATGAAGGAATCTGCAACACTTGCACTGCAGTGGGTTAAATCGCACGCAGATATGTATGGCATTGCACCTGAACAGTTCACCGACTATGATGTACACATTCACGTTCCAGAGGGAGCTACTCCGAAAGATGGCCCGAGCGCTGGTATCACAATGGTAACATCACTTGTGTCTACATACACAGGCCGCAAGGTGGCAGAAAAGATTGCAATGACGGGCGAGATTACTCTCAGAGGCATTGTACTGCCCGTAGGAGGCATTCGCGAAAAGATATTGGCTGCGAAACGTTCGGGAATAGACACCATCATTTTGAGCAAAGAGAATCGCAAAGACATCTCAGAAATAAAGGCAGATTACATTAAGGATATGACATTCAAATATGTAACCTTTATTGAAGAGGTTATTGAACACGCACTGCTCCCGAAATAGTCGCTGTTGAATACCAATAACAAAATAGCCTGCCGATTGTGTTCGGCAGGCTATTTTTGTATTAACAACTCCCTATAAGTAGACTACTTGCTAAAAAATTTCAGGCCGAAGAAATAAGTTCTTGGCTGGGTTGGTCCGTAGAAGTAACCTGAGTCGCGGAATACACCCTTATCCAAATCTTGTTGGAACTCGTTGAAAATATTCTGCACTCCGCCATTGAGTTGAATCTTCACACGCTTGCCCACATAGAAGGTGTAGTTCAATTTGAAATTCAAATCAATAAATGCCGGAGTATGCACCATCTCATCTTTGGTAATGTAACTATACGGGAAATTCGCAGGAATCTCATCAGTCGGGGCAAAGTGAGGCACATACATTCTGCCCGTATATACGCCCGACAGCGATAAGTCGAACTTGCTGCTCAGAGCCGCCGTGAATGTAAAATAGCCATAGTAGTTCGGCGTACGCGGCATATTCTTAATCATTTCAACTTCAGGGTCTTCGCTCCAGCCGGTCAGCTCTTTGTAGCGGCTGCGCTGAGCAGTGAATCCCACCTGCAACGACGCGTCCGAGCCGTGTGCAATCTTTGCATCGAGATTCACGCCATAAACCGTAGCACCGCTACCGTTTCGACGCTCCTGCAACGAATTGCCGTCGCTGTCCGTACCGATATTCTGAAGATAGAACACATCGTTCAACGAGGTGTGGAATGCCTCCAGCAGAACATTTGTCTGGAAGTGTCCGATGTTCGCAGTCCAATCCACCGAACCGCTAAAGCTATTCGAGCGTTCAGGTTTGAGTCCGTCGGCAAGTTGAATCAGCACACCTTCGCCACCCACAGCCGTAACGTGCAAGTCCTCGTCATATGCCTGCGGCGCGCGGAAACCCGTAGACCAAGTCAGACGAGTCTGGAATCTATCTGATGGCTTGTAGAGCAAATTTACGCGCGGACTCAAAATAGGATTATCAATCAGGTTGTGGTTATCAAAGCGCAATCCGGCCAAAAGTGTAAATTGATTCATTTTCCATTCGTTCTGAACAAATGCACTTGCAATTCTCACATCTTGTTTCAGGTCGCGATTGTATCCGGTCATAATATCGTGCATATCATTGAATTGATACTCAACACCTGCAGTAAATACTGCCGGAGCAAACAGAACATTAATATAATCGCCGATGAACATTCCGCCTGCAACCAAAGTCAAATCCTTAGTCTTACCATAGGCGTTGCGATTTTGTTGCGCACCATAATAGCTATTGCGGTCAACGTGTTGCGCAGAGGTGTAGAACGACACCTTGTGGCTGCCGAGGTAGCGGTCGTAATTCACGCCACCACTATTGATTACGTGTTTAGTCTGCTCGGTGATGTCTGTTTCGAATGGTTCGAGGTCGAACTTGTTACCCCCACGACGGAATTCGTTTGTAGTGTGGTACTCGATGCTCAAACGGCTCTGGTCATCTGGGCGGTAGTATGCTCTCAGCCCAAAGGTATTCATATTGAGTTTGCCGAGTTCCGAGAACGAATCGCCATCAGAATCATAGGGGTTACGATTGCGGTAAGATTGGTAGAGCGCAATTCCGAAATCTCCGTCAGGAGAGACCAGCGAAACATTGGCACCCATATATTGTTCCCAAGACTTACCATTAAAGTTCGACATATTCGTACTCACCTGAAACGAATCATCAACGGGATCTTTCGTAATAATGTTGATTGTACCGCCAACTGCATTCGCACCAAAAAGTGCCGAACCACCGCCTCTGACTATCTCAACACGTTCAATCATATTTACGGGAATTTGTTCGAGTCCGTAAACGCCCGAGAGCGACGATACAATAGGACGACTATTGATAAGTATTTGCGAATAGGGGCCCTCCAAACCGTTAATGCGCACTTGCGGGAATCCGCAGTTCTGACAGTTATTCTCCACACGCAACCCGGATTGATAGTTGAGCGACTTTGCCAAGTCAACGGAATGTACCGTTTCGAAGGTCTTGAGTCCCACGACATTCACTACTACGGGAGCAAGTTTGCGACTCACTTCGCTACGGTTTGCCGAGACTACCACCTCATCGGCACTGAATCGCGCAGGCAGCAACTCAACATTCACACTAACTGCGTGTTCTCTTCCTATGGTGACACTCATCTCTTTTGTGTCGTATCCTACATATTCTATTTTCAAAGTGAGATCGCCGGCCTTGATTCCGGACAACTCGAACTTACCATTCTCGTCCGTAGCAACACCCTTCGTAGTACCTGCCACTACGACAGATGCCCCTACCAGCGGCTCTTTTGTTTCACTATCAATGACTACTCCTCTAACGATTTTTTGTGCTTCTACTGTATTTGCATTGGCCTCAATGCCAAAACCTACGCTCAACAACACGAGCGCAATGATAAAATATATTTGTTTCATTAATGTTTTTGATTTGAAATTGTTAATACACAACCCACACCCGCACACACCGATAGTACTTCGGCGTGTCGAATGAAAAGATTTGACTGAATTGAACCGAGTCGGCACAATTTAGCCGACAAGCGAGAGTATTAACAAACAGGAGGAGCCCGTAATGCCGAGAAAAAATCGGCATATCTTAAGATGTAGAATTGATCGTAATCAACAACCGAATCGCAAATAAACGAAAGTGGCGATTCAAACGTCACACGCTCGGGTTGATCGCCAAAACTATTGACTGTTGACAAAAGTGCGATGGCGATAAACTGACCTTCTGTATGTGAGTGCTGACTACTGCCATAAGGGTGCGAGTGGGCAATCTTGACTCCGCCGACAACGTGGTCGTGCGAGAACAGCGTCGTCGCAGCCAAATGTGTCAGAAACAGACTCAACAAGAATGTCGATAAAAGTATGTACGTTCTTTTTGCCACTCGTAAATTATTTGCTGCAAAGTTACCATTTTTTCACCAACGTTGCTATCACTACCGAAAAAAATACCTTAAAATCATTATTGTACCCTACCACTTTCGAGAAAAACGTCTCGAGAAAATACCTTGTACATATTAAAGATTGACACAGAAATGAATCTTATGAGTCTTTAATTTTGAAAACTTGCAAATAATTAATACCTTTACACCCGATTTTGCGGAGTTTATGCCCGCTTGATAACAATGAAAATACAGTAAATTTTTTATAGTTATGGTAAAAGACACTCAAGTGTTCGATTTGATCGAACGTGAAAAACAACGTCAGCTCAAAGGTATCGAGTTGATCGCTTCTGAAAACTTTGTCAGCACTGAAGTAATGCAGGCAATGGGTTCTGTTCTTACAAACAAATACGCAGAAGGTTATCCTAATGCACGTTACTATGGTGGTTGCCAAGTGGTTGACCAAGTAGAACAATTGGCTATCGATCGTTTGTGCCAACTCTATGGTGCAGAATACGCAAACGTACAACCTCACTCAGGTGCACAAGCTAATATGGCTGTATTCTTCACAGTATTGAAACCGGGTGATACATTTATGGGTCTTGACTTGGCTCACGGTGGTCACTTGTCACACGGTTCACCTGTAAACGCATCAGGTATCCTCTACAACGCTGTTAGCTACCAAGTAGACGAAACAGGTCGCGTAGACTACGATGCAATGGAACAAAAAGCTCTCGAACACAAACCAAAACTGATCGTTGGTGGTGCTTCAGCTTATAGCCGCGAATGGGATTACGCTCGTATGCGCGCAATCGCAGATAAAGTTGGTGCTATCTTTATGGTGGATATGGCTCACACTGCAGGTCTTATCGCTGCAGGTTTGCTCGACAACCCGGTTAAATATGCACACATCGTAACTTCTACAACTCACAAGACATTGCGTGGTCCGCGTGGTGGTATCATCTTGATGGGCAAAGACTTCGACAATCCTTGGGGCGTAACTACTCCGAAGGGCGAAATCAAGAAGATGTCTGCTATGTTGAACTCAGCAGTATTCCCGGGTATCCAAGGTGGTCCGCTGGAACACGTTATCGCTGCTAAGGCTGTAGCGTTCGGCGAAGCTCTCAGACCTGAATACAAAGAGTATCAAACTCAAGTTAAGAAAAATGCTGCAGCTCTGGGTGAAGCATTCATCAAACGTGGTTACAAGGTTATCTCTGACGGTACTGACAACCACTTGTTGTTGATCGACTTGCGTCCGAAATTCCCTGAAATCAGCGGTAAGAAAGCTGAACGCGTATTGGTTGAAGCTGACATCACTACTAACAAGAATATGGTTCCGTTCGATTCTCGTTCTCCGTTCTTGACTTCAGGTATCCGTGTAGGTGCTCCGGCAATCACTACTCGTGGTTTGAAGGAAGATCAAATGGATAAGATTGTTGAATTGATCGACACTGTATTGTCTAACGTTGACGATGAAAACGTAATCGCAACTGTTCGCAAACAAGTGAACGAAATGATGGTTCAATACCCGCTCTTCGCTTGGTAGTCGAAAAACAGACATTATCTACAAATAAAGAGACCCTGCCGAACAAATGTTCAGCAGGGTTTCACATTTATAATAACTTAGAAAGGATTTTCGACTCTAAAAATCGAGACTGAAAACAAAGTTGGGACAGATGCCTGCCTTGAATTTATTGATTTGAGTACCCGATGGTGAAAACTCATAAACATATCCCGATTGCACAAAATCGACGGCATCACAAATAACAATATTACCATTATATATTCCCATACAGTACAAATATACTACCGATTCGGGCTTGAATGCAAGAGTAAGTTCTTCAGAAGATATTGCATAGCGATAAATCAGCGGCGTGTAATTTTCGTCCACTGCATTAAAATAGAGGTTACCGTTGTGGTATTCGAGTCGTGCTCCCCATTGGTCTAAGGTAATGCCGGCCAGTTCTTTGCGAGCAACAATCTCGTCGGTCGCAGGCTCAATATGAACTATCTCGCTCTTGATGCCATCTGATGTCAAAACAGCCAAATTATTGATTCCGTCCACAACCATTTTCGAATCAGCCAAGGCAGCAAAGTCCAATCGTTTTATGTCATTTGTCTTGGGATTGTAGACCAAAGTCTGCGCTCCGGCCTTAACATATAATTTGCCTGCAACAAAAGTCATTTGATTTGTAGGACTGCCGACTGCTATTCGGTCTACGATCTTGAACGATTCGGTGTCTATGATTCTCAACGTGTCGCAGCCTGCATCGCTCAGCACTGCTTTGTTGCCTCCGATGCCGCAGATGTAACGTGGTTGCGCTTGTGGATTGTACAACAGGATTGTCGAGGTCGATCTAAACGTTGCGCCATCAACAACTTCGACCTTTTTCGAATTGTTCAACACAATGTAGAAGTGGCTGTCAATAAGTGATATCGACTGTGCAACATCGCCCAATGGTCTGCCGTTTACGCTTCTGAACAGGTTTTGTTTCACAGAGTCGTCCTTCATAATTGCCGTAACAGAGGCATTGCCACGAGTGTAATTACCCTCGCAAGTGATAAACATTTTGACACTATCCACGAGCTGAGGTGGGTAGGTGCAAAATTTGTCGTTGTCGTCGCTGTCACACGCAGTGACTGAAAATACGAGCGCCGCGAGCGCCCAAAGATTAAGGAATGTCTTTCTCATTCTCATTTAATTTTTGTGCAACCGTCTTTACGCGATGCTTGACACGCAGTTCGATTGCGGTTAATAATTAAAAGGAATAAAAAGAGTGATACACCAGCCGCGAGCAGTTCTATTTTCAATATCGCAAAGAGTTGCAAACATCAATTTGACCCGAGCTTTAGTATTCGCTGCCTTTTACCCGAAGCATTGAATAGCGAGCATCGAGGCAGGTTTTCTGACTTCCTCGGACTGATTCAGCCTTCCCACCCAGCGGGCAGTGACTTGGAGTTGCATCAATCCACGTTTGAGGTTACAGCTACGGGTATAGTTCCGGATTCGCACCGGATTCCCTATTATTCCGACACCGCTCCACCTTCAATGACCGAAGTGTACTTTATATTTTTCCATCGATAAAGAGACGAGATTCGGCTCGGACACCTTGATTCTCCGAGTGCAAAGGTAGTAATTATTTTATCATTTCACACAAGGCGCACAAAATTTTCTCACAATAACACCCTTCTATTAGGTTGCCTTTTATATACAACACACCCCAATCGCGATTTTGCAATTGGGGTGGTGCTGTGTTTTATTTTAGTTCTTTTAGATTTTTCCCGCTACGGATAGTAATCTTAATATCTTCATAACCTGGAGCAGCGTATTGATAAGTAGTAAGTTGATATGGCCCTAAGGCTGCTTGTATTTTTTCTTCAGCAGTCTTGGCAACATATACAATTCTTCCAGAACGTTGTTCCCTGTTAAAACCAAACCATCTAAACTCATAGGTAGTGGTTTGTTTCGGCTTTAGTTTAATGCTATATTTATTGTATGAACCCTCTTTTGAGCCTTTTTCATAGTCAGATTTC
>JAZTZL010000017.1:0-1878 GCA_045637425.1 Rikenellaceae bacterium
CACCCTGCGGAGTTAAGACAGTAGCTTGATACTTACCATCTAAATAATCATAACGAACATTCCTATCATGCGTATAGGTCCCATCAGAAAATTTATATGCCGAATACCCGAGCTGGATACCTGATCCCCAATGCAATTGAATCTCTCGACGCGTATAATCCACACAAAACCAACTTCGATCCATATGAAGGAACACTTTCGACTTTGCATAAAACTCGTCAGTCACATCAACAGCGACCCCGTCTCGAATCTTATAGATTAGCCCAAAGCTACCCGACATGCGCTCTCCATGATGAGGATTCAGACCCGTCACAAGCTCCTTCTCTCCATCAAAATCCAGGTCTATAAAGTCGAATAGTTTACCTGAAATTAAAGCATAGGTTTCACCCTCAAAAAAATCATTCTCAAGAACCAATCTCTCTTCGTCGGGGAACATCTCTTCTGCATCCGACCAAAACAGAAACCCACCCGTACACTTAATAGATTTATGCGTAGCAGAGTCCGTCAATATTAGGTCATAGGTTGGAGAACCACCACCACCCAAAAACAGAACGCCCTCGGCCTCATATCCATTCACCGGTTTAGCGTAATGGAATCTGATTGTATCTTCCCACCATAAGTCATCCAACCAATGTTTTTCCTCAACCAATTCCGCTTCGTTCTGCGATACTTGCTGCCGATTGCAACCAATACCTGCAAATACGAGCAAAACAAAAAGTAAATGAATAATTTTCTTCATAACAAGCAAATTTAAGGGTTAATAATAATTGTCTACCTCACAAAAATCCACAAAAAAAATCGTACAGCCGCGCCTTTTTACGCGAACTGTACGAAATGAAATGCAGGGTGTATAACCTATCGTTTGATGTGCGATTTGTTACATTTCAAATTCCATCTATCACACGCCACAAAAAACTCATAAACTTTTTCTCCCAACTGAACGCTTGCAGATACAATATGAAAATCCGATGCTGTAGTCTGTGCAGTTATATCAGCAAGAATTCCTTGCAGTGACGGATCTATTTCTGTTGGAATGATTAATTGTTGTGGCTCTTTTTGGGGCTGTTTTTTGCAGATCAATTCGTAGTAAAACCACGCTCCGTCCTCAACGCATAGCTTGATAGTTTGCCGATCACTGTCAAATTCTGTTTGGGTATCAAGCTGCCCAAATGGGAAATATGATTTCTCTTTCAATCCCTGATTCGTGATTTCATACACACTGCAATAGCCATTTCGGCTTCCACCCCAATCGCGAACAAGCAGTTCATTTACACCATCAAAATCCACATCATAAAACTGAAAGGGTAGATAGTAATCTATTGGCTTATGTGGCAGATTTAGAGTTTCCGGCGAGATGTATTCAATCGTATATTCATCGCCATCTTTGTGACCCTTAAAGCCGTCTGCCCCCATGATTAGATCTGTATGGTAAGTACTAAACTTTTCAGTATTTACATACTCAATCTTCACTCCGGTGGCTCTATTACGAAAAGTAACCGTTATATACCCCGTCTCGGAATTTGCATCAAAGGGTTGCCAAAGAGCGGTCACTTCGTAACCTCCAATAGGTCTATCATAGGATAGTGCTACTCGAATAGGCGTCTTGGAGCCTGACGGAGTAGCGGGTTGCCCAACAACGATCATCGGGACAATCGCAACTAAAATCAACAAATAGGTTCTCATTTTATTCCAATCGACTTGTCTTAATTGCAAACCATTTCACAGCCTTCATTCATCGTTTTTTCCAAACCAGATAACTCGTATTTCGCGGCATGCGCAGACGGCGGGAGGTGTAGTAGTTTTCGTCGCCAAATTCGTGGCGGGTGGCGTCAGCATCGACTGCCCATCCGTAGGCCGAGCCACCGACCAAAGAGATCG
>JAZTZL010000018.1:0-19516 GCA_045637425.1 Rikenellaceae bacterium
CTCGATTAATGAATAGGCCTCATCCTTACTCATACGTGATTTGCAATTCTCTACCATAATAACACTTTTACATCTAAATTATATCGCAAAGATAAAAAACTAAGAATTAAGATAAAAGATGTACTTCTGCGGATACTTACGACAAAGTGCAGACGGCTGGAAAGAGTACGCTAATATAATTGAGGGTTATAAATTTTAAGGTACACGAAACATAAGAGATAGCCTATCTGACGCAGTGGTCGGATAGGTTATTTTTTTGAGTAGTGCTAATTCATTTCGCAAAATAATATATCTTTGCGGTAGCAAATTTTATTGACTGAATGAATCTTAATGAACTGACTCATATATTTGCTGCTGAAGTAGGTTTCGATAAATGCGCAATCGCCGAGTGTAAAAAACTCGACTCCCACGTACACAGACTCGAATCGTGGCTTGAACGTGGCTATGCCGCCGATATGGACTTCCTTAAACGTAACTGCGAAAAGCGTTATGATCCATCTCTGCTTGTCGAAAATGGTCGCACTATAATTGTGTGTCTTGTGTCGTATAATGCACCGAAAACAGACTCGAATGTAGCTCGCTACGCTCGCTTTCCCGACTATCACTACACAGTGCGCAATATGCTCGTACAGCTTAAAAACAAACTACAGCAGCACGTCGAAATTAATTCTGCCAGGGCCTTTTGCGATTCCGCACCAGTTATGGAACGTTCGTGGGCTGCCGAAACGGGGCTCGGTTGGATTGGCCGAAACGGTATGCTGGTTAACCAAGAACTCGGTTCGTTCACCATTATAGGATCGCTGATTATCGACGCACAAATCGAACCAGATGCCGTAGCGATTCACCAAAACCGTTGTGGCAATTGCACACGATGTGTATCGGCTTGTCCGACGGGAGCAATACTGCCCGACAGAACTATAGACGCAAACCGCTGCTTAGCGTACCATACAATCGAAAACCGAAATGAAATCCCCAAAGAGATTGCTGCTAATTTGGGAGTGTCGTGTTTTGGCTGCGACATTTGTCAGGAGGTTTGTCCGTGGAATAGTAAGGCTAAAATGACAAAAAATCCTAATTTCCTGCCGCACGAGTATTTGTGTAATATCAATCCTGATGAACTCGCAGATCTGACCGACTCGGAATTCAAGGCGAAGTATCGTGACAGTTCTTTTCTACGCTCGGGTAGGGTAGGGCTGCTGAAGAATTTTAGGAAATAAAAAAAAGTCTGACCAAGAACACCTGGCCAGACTTTTTATTTGAGTACTCTCCTTAAAACTATTTTACTGCAGTAGCCGGTTTGCTTTTCAAGTTGAGTTCAGCTTTCACCAACGGCAACATATCCACAACGACTGCAGCATCGTGATAGATAATCTGGTTTGCTGCAGATGACATATCGAATACCATAGTGATGTTATTAGCCTTAGCTACCTTTTGTATAGCCTGTTTAGCCTTTTCGATAATTGGAGCCATCAGCGTAGCATATTGTTGTTGTAAGTCTCTTTGAGCAATACCTTGGAACTCCTCAAGACGAGCGCGAATTTGTTGCAAATCTTTCTCTTTTGTTTCGCGAACTGCAGGAGTCATAGTTTCCACGCTCTTAGTATAGGCTTCAAATTTTCTATTGAATTCAACCTGCATTTCTTCGAATTGTTTGCCCAATTCAGCTTCATAAGCTTCTATTTTGGCCTTCACAGAATCAACTTCCGGCATTAATGCCATCAATTCAGAAGATTGAATGAAACCGAATTTCGGTGTTTGTGCAAATGTGAAATTGCTGAACAGCAGTACCGCTGCTGCAACGAGTGTAGTTCTAAATAAACCTTTCATACGTTATTAATGATTAAAAATTTGTTCTTACTATTCCTAACTGTTTGAGCACCTCTTCAGTTATATCGACTTTGGGCGAGTAGTAAACTATTGTCGGATTGTTCGACACATCTACTATTGCGTCAAATTGACGGCTTTCTGCGATTCGTTTGATAGCCTCAAAGACTTTGTCTTGAATTGGCTTAATCAACTCGATTCGTTTTTTCATCAGTTCGCCTTCCGATCCGAATATTTTTTCCTGACGTTCCTTGAGCGCACGTTCTCGAGAGATGATTTCGTTCTCATAGTGAGTGCGTTCAGAAGATGAGAGCGATTGTCTGATGCGCTGGTAGTTGTTGTATAGCGACTCAATTTGCTCATACTCTGCATCAAGTTGAGCCTGAGCCTCTTCAGCTAACTTTTCTACCTGAGTTATTGCATTTTTATATGCCTGAATGTTTTTGAATATAGTCTCTGTCTTGACATAGCCTGTCTTTTGTGCGAAAAGATTTGAGCCACTCAAAATCATAGCCGCAACTACAAATAGAAGTTTCATTGCGACACCCGCAAAAAAAATCTTTTTCATATTCATACACACTAATTTAAGTTATTGTTTAGAATGTCTGTCCAATCATAAAGTGCAGTTGGCTTCCACCCTTCTTGCCAGTTCCAGGTGCAACGTCAAAGCCGTAACCCCAGTCCAGACCGAGCATACCTACAACGCTGAGGAACAATCTGACACCGACTCCGGCAGAACGTTTCACTTCAAATGGGTTCATCTTCTTGATGGTTTGGAATGCGTTACCACCTTCTGCGAAAACCAGCGCGAAGATTTGAGATGCAGGTTGCAATACAATCGGGTATCTCAATTCGAGAGTATACTTATTATATGCACGTGCGTAGTCACCATTCGAAGATACTGGTGTTATTGAACTATCATCATAACCTCTCAGACCGATGATTTCGACACCATATACGTTGTAACCTGACATACCGTCACCACCGACGTCGAATCCTTCGAACGGAGATTGTTTGTGATAGTTATATGCGCCGAGCAGACCGAACTGTGCACTTGCTTTGAGTACGAGTTTGTTTGCAGCCAGTGGGTAGTACCAATCATATTTGAATTTCCACTTGTGGTACTCAATCAGTTTGTATCGTTTGTTATCGCTCAACGCGCGACCACCGTAATCCTTACCGTCGAAGAGCGAGTATGGCGGAGTGAGCGTAGCACTCAACGAGAATTCAGAACCTGATCTTGGGAAGTACGGGTTGTCAATTGTATTTCTCGAGATGGTACCTCTGAACGAAATTGTGTGAGATGAACCATTTGAGATGATGAAGTAATCCCAATTTTTCAGGTTGTATGATTGATAAGAGATTTCGCCATATACTTGGAAGTAAGGGTCAGGCCAAGACAATCGTTTACCGATACCTGCACTAAAACCGATTGTGCGGAAGTGTTTTTCGCTATCCTTCCACATATAGTTTGCATTAGTCTCTTCTGTGTAGTGGACTGATGTTGAGAAGGTATTCGGTTTTTTACCACCCAACCACGGTTCAGTGAAACTCAGAGCAATAGATTTGTAGTACGACCCGTTTGTTTGAGCCTGCAAACTCAATGACTGACCATTACCAGATGGGTAAGGTCTCCACGCCCCCTTCTTGAATAATTCTCCAATTGAGAGGTTGTTCAGTGTTACTCCAATTGAGCCTACGAACATACCGGCACCCCAACCGCCAGAGAGTTGGAATTGGTCACTTGCTTGTTCTTCGAGCGGGAATGTGATATCCACGAGTCGGTCGCTAC
This sequence comes from Rikenellaceae bacterium, assembly GCA_045637425.1. GTDB lineage: Bacteria > Bacteroidota > Bacteroidia > Bacteroidales > Rikenellaceae > CAJGBR01. Next base: position 3,617 of record JAZTZL010000018.1, read on the forward strand.
CTGTAACGGGACGAATGTCTGGATTGAATGCTTCGGGGTTAAAGTGCTTCGTAGCCATCAACTGACGATATGTAGCCATCAACAGCGAACGGTCATACAATTCACCAGGACGCACATATAATTCGCGACGGATAACGTGGTCATTCAGACGGTTGTTACCTGTAATGTTCACAGAGTTGATAGTAGCTTGATTACCCTCTATGATTTTGATTTCCAGGTCAATTGAGTCCTTTCCTACGATGGTTTCTTCGGGTTGAATTGTCGAGAACATATAACCATTGTTCTGATACATTGCAACTACGTTCGTACCGTCGATATCAGCCTCTTTACCAATACCCAGACGTTTGTTCATAGTCTTTCTGTCGTAGAGGTCACCGGGCAGAATGCCGAGGACTGCGCTCAACGTGTATGTGTCGTAAGCGCTATTGCCAATCCACTTGATATCTCTGAAGTAGAATTTGTTACCCTCTTCCAATTCGAGTTTGATGCCCATACGTTTCTCGTTGATTTGGTAAATCGAGTCCTTGAGTATGATTGCATTTCTGAAACCCTTCGAGTTGTAGTAGTCGATGATATTCTCTTTGTCCTCTTCGTATTTATCAACTTTGAATTTCGAGCTTTTGAAGAAATTCCAATTCTTCGCTTTTGTGCCCTTCATTGCTTTGAGCAGCTTCTTGGTTGGCACTTCGCTGTTACCTGTAATTTGGATTTCGCCGATTTTTACACGTTCACCTTTGTCTACAACGAACGTAACATCAATCATATTGAGTACTTCGTTTGTTTCTCCCTCTTTTACAGTTACTTGTGTATTGTGATAGCCCTTTTCTGCGAAGTGTTTTTTGATGATATTGATTGCTCGGTTTATTGTGAATTCGGACATTTCGCTACCACGTTTCAGGTCGAGCTTGTCCATCAAATCACTTTTCTGGCCCTTGCCTACGCCCTCCAGTAGCCATTGGTTTACCAGAGGTCTGGGCTGAACCACGATTTCGATATTGACATTTTCACTGTCGATGAATTGCATTAACACCTTGATATCCGAAAAATATCTCTCGTCCCAAAGGCGTTTCACTGCATCTGCAAGGTGTGTACTACCCGGCAGATAGAGCGTATCACCACGCATCAAACCACTATTCGAAATCATCAGGTTTTCGTTGATATTCTTTGATAACCCGCTGATCTTGATGTCATTGATGATATACATTCTTTGATATGAGTAGTCTAATTTCTTAGTAACCTCAATTGAGTCAGGTTGTTGAGCTGTCGCATAATTGACCATCAACAAGGCAGCGAATGCTGCAATTATTTTTCCTCCAAACGATAATACTTTCATCGTATTCAAATATCTAATTCACAAATTGTTACTACGTTAATTTACACCAATCCGAACCTTCTTTTTCGTTGTCCGTAACTTGTCATTGCCTCCTGCCACTGAGCGCTATCGAAATCGGGCCACAACACTTGCGTGAAGTAGAACTCGGAATAGGCAGCTTGCCACAACAAAAAATTACTCAATCGACACTCTCCGCTAGTCCTTATAATAAGGTCCGGTGCTGGAATTTGTCGAGTATATAGTTTTTGTTCAAATTGTTGTTCATCAATATCTTCTACATTGATTGTACCCTCTGCTACATCTGCTGCCAACATTCGGGCTACATCAATGAGTTCCTGTCTTGCACTGTAATTGAATGCTACAATCAGCGTCAGTTTGTCATTTGCTGCGGTGAGTTTTTCGCAACTATCCATACTTTTGCGAATCTCCTCATTCAGACCGTTACGCTGACCGATAAACATCAATCTCACGCCCTGTTTGTTCAGTTCTGCACTTTCTTGTTCAAGGCATTTGCAGAAGAGGTTCATCAAACCATCTACCTCTTTTTCGGGGCGTCCCCAATTTTCAGTCGAGAACGCATACACCGTGAGGTATTCCACGCCACTGATTCGCGCCTCTTTTATTGTATTTCTCAAACTTTCGACACCTGCAACGTGACCTTGCATTCGCTCCAAACCACGCTTTTGAGCCCAACGACCATTGCCGTCCATAATAACAGCAACGTGTCGGGGAATGCTCTTCTGAACACTCTCTGACACACATTTCTCCATATCGTTTCTCAATTCGGCGTCCTCACTCATTTCCAAATTCGAGTCTAAAAATTCAATTTTGTGAAAACACAACAATTTGCAAATGTAGTGTTTTTTAATCAAAAAATAGCCATTTATGCGTGATTTTTTTAAGACCAATCGAAATAATTGTTCTCTGAACAATGTTACGAGTGGTTATCTCGCTTATCCACGCCCCACATCATTTTATTTCTTAACGTGCGGTAGAATGAATTATTTTGTAGCAGAATTAAAATAATAGATTTTTCTGCTTTTGAGATGTGAAATTCGCAACCGTTCGGCACGGTATAACTGCGGTTATCGAGCGTGAGAAAGTGATGTTGATTCCGAGATTGGGGTCTAATGCGCAATTTGACGTTGTTGGGGATAATCAGCGGGCGCATTGTGAGCGTGTGAGGAGCAATAGGTGCTATGACCAAACACTCTGCATTAGGCGAAACGATTGGTCCGCCGACACTCAATGAGTAGGCCGTCGAACCTGTCGGGGTTGCAAACAGTACTCCGTCGCTACGATATGAAGTAACAAATTCGTCATCTATCGCCACTTCGACGTCAATCATATTTACTTCGCCTTTTTGGATTCCGATTTCGTTCAGTGCGTACGGGTAATCAACCAAATGTTCCATTCCCGATAATTTTAGTAGTGAACGTCTTTCGAGTGTATAATTTTTATTTTTCAAGTCAATCAGTGCCCCTTCTAATCCCGATTTTGTCACGTTAGCCAAAAAACCGAGTCTGCCTGAATTTACTCCGAGAATAGGAATTTGTCGGTCGGCGATTGTCATTACGCAATCGAGAAAAGTTCCGTCGCCACCATAACTAATTACATAGTCTACGCCTGTTGGAAAATCTTCTACCGAGTTGTATATCATTTGTTTGTCGAACTCAAACGTAGTCAATGACATAATCTGAGAAGCGAACTCCGAATTGATGAAATATGACTCTGTGTAGCGGTTTAACAACTCGACTAATGACAGCAATTCATCTTGACTGTGCGATATTCTGGCTGAACCAAAGATGGCAATTCTCATAAAAAACTCCTTTTTTTCGGTACAATAATACTAAATTTCTGGGAAATTGACTAACTTTGGACTCTAAAATTTTTAAGACTGTTTGAAAAATTATGACAAAACTCAGTGTTAATATAAATAAGATTGCCACTTTGCGCAATGCTCGAGGAGGTGATATGCCGAATGTGGTTGATGCTGCGGTTAATTGTGAAAGATTTGGTGCTCAAGGTATTACCGTTCACCCACGTCCAGATGGCAGACATATCAGATATTCTGATGTGAGAGATTTGAAAAAGATTGTGACTACGGAATTCAACATCGAGGGATATCCGTCGCAGGAGTTTATTGATTTGGTTTGTGAAGTTCGTCCTACACAGGTAACACTTGTTCCAGACCCACCCGAAGCGCTGACTTCAAATAACGGCTGGGATACGATAAAATATGCGGATTTCCTCAAAGAGGTAGTTGCGAAGTTCAAGGCGTGTGGCATTCGCGTGTCAATTTTCGTGAATCCCGACCCAGAGATGGTTGCACACGCTGTTGATTGCGGTACCGATCGTGTTGAACTATATACCGAATCGTATGCAAGAGGTTATGATGTAGACCGCGAAGCTGCGATTGCACCGTATGTTGCAGCTGCCGAGGAGGCTCGTCGACAAGGTTTGGGGCTCAACGCAGGACACGACCTCAATCTTGATAATCTGCAATACTTCGCTCAAACTATTCCTTGGCTGGACGAGGTGTCGATTGGTCACGCACTGATTTGTGATGCTCTGTATCTCGGTATGGAGAATACCGTAAGAATGTATTTGAACAGATTGAAATAAGTTTTATTATATGTCAGGCACACCTTTGGATAAACCGATTTTCAGAAAGTTGGGAGAGGCTGCAGACAGGCTCGGAGTTGAGGCGTATGTTGTCGGAGGATATGTCAGAGATTACTTCCTGCATCGCCCCTGCACTGATATTGACGTGGTAGTCGTGGGGAGCGGAATAGAATTGGCGAAGGAGATTGCCCGACAGGTAAAGACAAATGTATCCATATTCAAGAGTTTCGGCACTGCGATGTTGAGATGCGATGGCTGGGAGGTCGAGTTTGTCGGTGCGAGAAAGGAGTCCTATCGCAGCGATTCGCGTAAGCCAATTGTTGAAAACGGAACTCTTGAAGATGACCAACTCCGTCGCGATTTTACTATTAATGCTATGGCATTCTGTCTGAATGGTGACCGTTTCGGCGAACTCGTGGATCCATTTGATGGAATGGCAGATTTGGCGAAGTGTACAATTCGTACCCCGTGTGATCCTGATGTTACATTCTCGGACGACCCGTTAAGAATGATTCGTGCTGTCAGATTTGCTACTCAGTTGGGTTTTAGGATTGAAAATGAAACATTCGATGCAATTGGCAGGAATGCTGCCCGTCTGAAAATTGTATCTCAAGAGAGAATCGTAACCGAACTCAATAAGATAATGATGGCAGAGGTGCCGTCGATAGGGTGGGAACTCTTTGATGCTACGGGGTTGTTGGAGTATATATTCCCGCAGTTGAAAGCTCTGAAAGGTGTCGAGCGTCGTGCAGGTAAGGCTCATAAGGATAACTTTGTGCATACGATGCGGGTGCTGGATAATCTGGCTCGCAAGTCGGATAAGTTGTGGTTGCGCTGGGGAGCACTGTTGCACGATATTGCAAAGAGTCAGACCAAGGCATTTGACCCGATTCAAGGGTGGACATTCCACGGTCACGAGTTTTTGGGGTCGAAGATGGTGGCTACGATTTTCCGCCAGATGAAATTGCCGCTGAACGAACATTTGAAATACGTACAAAAGATAGTTCTGCTGCATATGCGCCCTATTGCGCTGACGCAAGAAGAAATTACCGATTCGGCCATTCGACGATTGCTCTTTGAGGCAGGCGACGATATTGATGATTTGATGACGCTTTGTGCTGCGGATATCACCTCTGGCAATGACGATAAGGTGAAACGCTATCTCGAGAACTTTGAGATCGTGAAGACCAAGATGGCCGAGGTAGAGGAGAAAGACCGAATCCGAAATTTTCAGCCTCCGATCTCAGGCGACTACATAATGCAGACTTACGGCGTAGCTCCGTGTAGAGAGTTGGGCGTGATAAAGAATGTCATAAAAGATGCCATTTTGGAGGGTACGATACCCAATGAGTTCGAGCCTGCTCGTCAGATGATGGAGCAGATGGCTGCAGAGTTTGGCTGGACTAAGATCGAATAAGACGATAGCCGCGCACCATTGCTGCCTGAACGGCTCCGCGCAGTAGCAGAAAGGTTAAAAATGCAATCCATAGAGCATCGTTACCCAACGATGCTTTTAGTGTATAATATAGCAAGAAGAACATTGCAGATGCTATGATTATGGCATCTCGCATCACACGTGTCCGCGTAGCACCTGTCAAAATTCCGTCGTAAATGAACGCAGTGAAACTTATAAGTGGTACTGCCAAAATCCACCAAAGAAAATCCCCTGCGAGATTTATAATTTGTTGATTGTTTGTAAATATGGCCAGTGTACCACGCCACGACGCACCATAAAACAGCGTGAACATAATACCCATAGCCACTCCCCACAACATAAGACATTTGATGCACGTCTTAATCATCGGCATATTTTTATTGCCGACAAATCTGCCGATAAGGGATTCTCCTGCATAAGCGAACCCGTCCATTATGTATGAGTATAGCGTAAAGAGTTGCATCAGCAGTGTGTTTACTGCCAGCAGATCGTTGCCCATACCCGATGATGCCGAGGTGAAAAAGGTGAATACAGCCACAAGACAGAGTGTGCGCAGAAAGATATTTCCATTTACTGAAAAATATAACTTCAGACTGCTTAGTTGCAATGACTCCCTAATGTTAAAATATTTGGCGAGTTTACGGTAGTATCTCAACCAGAACCCTATGGCAGTGAGCAGTCCGCAGTATTGCGCCACTACCGTGCTGAGCGCTATGCCCATTACGCCCATATCGAGTCCGAAGACAAACCATACTCCGCAGATGAAGTTTACTGCGCAGACCACCATTGCTACGACCATCGGCGAGCGAGGATTCTGCATACCTATGAACCACCCCTTGAATGCGTAGAGTCCGATTGTGGCCGGAGCTGCCCAGATGCGAACAAAGAAATACTCTCGTGCCAACTGCATTACCTCAGGGGAGCCTTGCATCAATCCCAGCGAGAATGCACCAAGTGGTTGTTGTGCGATTAATAGTAGCAGTGCTATGCCGAGCGCAACGCTGCAACCTCTGACCAGCACCTTCGTAGCCTCGTTCAGGTCGTGTGCGCCGTAAGCCTGTGCTGCGAAACCCGTAGTCCCCATTCGCAAGAAACCGAAATTCCAATATATAAAGTTAAATATTGCCGAGCCTATGGCGATGGCTCCGAGGTAAATGTCTGCACCCATTCTGCCCGCAATGGCAATATCAATCATTCCAACCAGCGGTACAGTTACGTTCGTGATGATGTTTGGCAGCGTTAGTCGCAGGATTTTTCGGTTCATCTCTTTTGGGAGTGATTATAAGAAACGACACGTCATAGGCTGGCGTGTCGTTTCGGATTATTTATACTAAGTGTAGTGTCTGATTATTTAGTACGTCCGGGGTAAACCTTCAGTGCTGCTTCAAGACATTCCATAGCGCCTTTCAGGTCTTCGATCTTCAAAACGTATGCCACGCGAGCTTCGTTTTGACCAGCGCCTGCTGTCGAGTAGAAACCTGAAGCCGGAGCAATCATTACAGTTTGACCGTTGTACTCAAACTCTTCGAGCAACCATTGTGCGAAGTGGTCTGCATTTTCAACCGGGAACTTAACAACTGCGTAGAATGCACCCTTAGGCATCGGGCAGTAAACGCCTTCGATTTTGTTCAATGCGCCAACCAAGAAGTTACGACGAGCTACATACTCTTTTTGAACTTCGTCGAAGTAAGATTGCGGAGTGTCGATAGCAGCTTCGCCAGCAACTTGTCCGAGGTACGGAGGGCAGAGACGAGCTTGAGCAATCTTCATTGCAGCAGCGATAACCTCTTTGTTGCGAGTAATGAGGGCTCCCACTCTCACGCCACACATACTGTAACGTTTAGAAACTGAGTCCATCATAATTACGTTTTGTTCGATACCTTCGAGGTTCATTGCTGAGAAGTGTTGAACGCCGTCGTAGCAGAATTCTCTGTAAACTTCGTCAGAGAAGAGGTAGAGGTCATATTTCTTAACAATGTCGCGCAACTGTTCGAGTTCTTCTTTGCTGTAGATGTAACCTGTCGGGTTGTTCGGGTTACAAATCATAATAGCGCGAGTCTTCGGAGTGATCAGTTTTTCGAACTCTTCGATTGAAGGCAGTGCGAAATCGTTATCAATTTTCGATGTGATAGGCTTAACGACAACACCAGTTTGGAATGCGAAAGTGTTGTAGTTTGCGTAGAATGGTTCAGGGATAATGATTTCGTCACCCGGGTTAAGACATACGCTCATAGCCATAGTGATAGCTTCTGAACCACCTGTTGTGATGATGATATCAGTGTAATCGATATCGATACCCACGCTCTTATAGTAGCCTGTCAATTTGCGACGATAGCTTTCAAGACCTGCTGCGTGAGAGTATTCAATCACTTTGTCAGACATATTTTTGATTGCTTCCAGAGCGCAATCCGGAGTAACGATATCGGGCTGGCCGATGTTGAGGTGATAAACTTTTACACCACGTTTTTTAGCGGCTTCGGCAAACGGTACGAGTTTGCGAATCGGAGATGCGGCCATTCCAAGACCTTTTTCTGAAATTACAGGCATTTTTTCTTTGTTTTATTTAAGTTTAATATAATCGTTCATAATTGCTTGCAAAAGTACACATTTTACTCCGTATTCCGCAAATTTTTTTCTACTTTTGTTCGCTGAAAAATAATTTATTGAGAAATGTTACTAACCAGACTTGCAAGTCAGACGGCCATATATGGCTTGAGCAGCATTGTTGCTCGGCTGTTGAACTACCTGCTGACGCCCTACTTTACGCGCTTGATGACTCGTGCTGAGTATGGCGTTGTAACCGATTTTTATGCACTGATTCCGTTTCTGTTGATACTGCTTACAATGGGTATGGAGACGGGATATTTCAAGTTCACAGGTGATGCTGTGGACTCATCGGCTAAGCGTCGGGTCTTTGCAACTACGTGGGGCAGTGTGATTTGTGTGAGTCTATTGTTTTTTGCAGCCGCAGTATTGTTCCGTGTGCCACTTGCAGAGGCGATGGGTTATGCTGACCATACCTCTTATATTACGGTGGTGGCAGCGATTGTGGCTCTTGATGCGATTACGGCCATTCCGTTTGCAAGATTGCGCGAGCAGAACCGAGCGTTGCGCTACGTTGTAGTGCGGGTATTCTCGGTTGTGATAAATCTGCTGTTGTGCATATTTTTCTATTCTTTTTTGCCTGGTTTGGCTGAAGGTGGAGGTGAGTTGTGGCAGTTGATGTATATTGAAAACTACGGTGCGGGATATGTATTTGTCGCAAATCTTGTGGCGAGTCTTTTCACTTTTGTAGTGTTGTTGCCTGCGTGTGACAGAGTAGTGCCTGTGGCTGACAGACGATTGCTGAGTAGGATATTGTTGTATTCGTTGCCATTGCTTATCAGCGGCATTGCGGGTACTGCCAACGAGTTCATCGACCGCCAGATGATTAAATACCTTATGCCCGAAGATATTGCTATGGAGGCTTTGGGTATATATGGTGCAGTAGTCAAAATCGGAGTCTTGATGTTGATGTTCACTCAGATGTATCGTTTGGCTGCTGAACCGTTTTTCTTGTCAGGTTTCAATAAGGAGGATTTTGTCAAGACCAATGCCGAAGCAATGAAATATTTCATCATTGTGTCGATTTTTATCTATCTGTTCATTACGCTCTTTACAGATGAATTTGCGCTGATTATCGGTTCCGATTTCCGAGTCGGTATGCACATTTTGCCTACAGTTCTGATTGCTAATATCTTATCGGGAATGGTATTGAATTTGTCATTCTGGTACAAGAAGGTTGGAGCTACGCGTTGGGCAATCGTAGTAACGGGCTCGGGACTTGTGTTTACGATTTTGATGAACATCCTTTTGGTGCCCAAGATGGGATATTGGGGAGCTGCCATTGCGCGTTTGTGCAGCGAGGCTGCGATGGTTGCTGTGAGTCTTTACCTCAATAATAAGTATTGCCCTACGCCTTACGCTTGGCGCACAATATTGATTTACACGCTAATAGGTGGTGTGTTATATTTTGTGGGCATTTCGGCGGATTCGTTGCACGTTTGGTTGCGTCGCATAGTGGGTGCAGTGCTCTTGTGTGCGTATTGCCTATATGTAGTGCGCCGCGAAAAAATTGATGTAGTTTCACTTGTTAAATCACTTGTAAGACGATAGTATGGCTCAAATTACAATGTATACTGATGGGTCAGCACTCGGTAATCCCGGACCAGGCGGATATGGCGTAGTGTTGATGAGTGGTCCGCACCGCAAGGAGATTTCGGCTGGCTACCGACTCACTACGAATAATCGTATGGAGTTGCTTGCAGTGATTGTTGGGCTCGAGGCGCTCAAGGCAGACGGTAATGATGTTACGATATATTCTGACTCAAAATATGTAGTTGATTCTGTTTCTAAGGGTTGGCTGTTTGATTGGGAACGTAAGAATTTCAAAGACCGCAAGAATGATGACCTTTGGCGTAGATTTTTGGCTATCTATCGTCGTCATCGAGTGCGCTTTGTCTGGATTAAAGGACACGCAGAAAACCCCGAAAACGAACTGTGTGACCGAATGGCCAATGGTTGCGCTCACGGGGCTAATCTATTGACAGACGAGGGATATATTCCTTAGAGTCTAAGTTCAGTTATTTTAATTGAAATTATAACCTTCAATCTTATTAGCGTAGTCTTTCCAGCCATTGGCTTTCTTGTAGGCCTCAACCGACTCCATCGGAACATAAATAACTTTTACAAAATGCCTATTAAAAGGACTACGTCCTAATACAGGCACAAATATCGCACTGCAATAGATATATTCCAATGATGAGCAATAATCAAATGCTGCATCATCAATACTCGTCATACTATTGGGGATAGTAACACTTGTCAATGAGGAGCAACTAACGAATGCAGCTTCACTAATATTTGTCACACTATTGGGGATAGTAACACTTGTCAATGAGGAGCAACCAGCGAATGCAACTTCACCAATACTTGTTATGCCTTCAGGGATAGTGTATAATGTATCACCACAACCTATTGCAAATGCTATTAACTTTGCATTTACTACTAATGCTTTATTATCCGCTATTGCAAATTTGCCATAAATCGAACTCAAATCTTCACAACCATAGAATGGATTTGCACCAATATTTGTCACGTTATTGGGAATTGTGATACTTGTCAATGAGGAACAACCTTCAAATGCATAATCACCTATTGATGTAACACTACGATCAAATTTAATTACACCTTTACCATTTTCGTATGTATTGGATACGATATTGGCGCCAAAGACATCTGTCTTATAAGGAATTACTATAGAGCTATCACTTGATGTATACCAAATTTCATTAGCAGGTTGAACTTTTAACGTATCAACTGTCTCAGTTTCTGTTCCACCACCATCTTCGTCTAAATCATCACTTGATGAACACGAGGCTGCAAACAACATTGCGGCTGCAGTCAAGAAAGAAAAGAATTTTTTCATTTTACAAATCAATTTTTAGAACTGAATTTTATGGTAATCTTATTTTTTCACTCCACCGAGTTTTGTTCCTGCAGGTTTCAGAGCAAAGATATTCTGGTCGTAGGTCAGAGTTTTTTGCTGTCTGTCTTGATTTCGTTTTACGGCAATCTGAACGAGTCTGTCCATCAATTCGTTGAATTTGATACCTGTTGCCTCCCACAGATAGAACGACAACGATCCCGGAATAGTATTAATCTCATTTACAAATACTTCGCCCGTAGCCTCGTCGATGATAAAGTCAATGCGAGCTACGCCAGAGCAGCCCAGCGAGTGGAACGTATTTGCAGTAAGTTGTCTGATTCGCTGAGTAGTAGCCTCATCAAGCGGTGCCGGAATCAGACGTTGTGTAGATGCCATACCCTTTGATTTTGATGATTTCGAGCCGCCGAGGTATTTGTCTTCGTAACTCAAAATTTTATCGCTTTTGATTGGTTGCTCGCAGACCGAAGTTTCGATGATGCCATTACCACCTAAAGCTGAACAATTTATTTCGCACAGTTTTTCGACCAATCGTTCTACAATCATTCGCGCAGAGAACTTTTCGGCAGTAGTTATCGAGTCGATGAGTTCCTCGCGGTTGGCTGCCGTAGAGATGCCCACGCTCGAGCCGAGGTTTGCAGGTTTTACGATTACCGGATAACCGATTTTGTTTTCGATTTTTGATATCACTGCCTCTCTGTCTGCGAACCACTCCTTATCTGTGAACCACACAAAGTCCAACACTGGAATACCGTCGCCACGCAGAATCATTTTCATTGTAATCTTGTCCATACCGTTTGCCGAAGAGAGTACATCGCAACCAGCGTATGGCAGTCCTATTGCCTCAATTACACCTTGAAATACGCCATCTTCTCCATTTGTTCCGTGCAGTACGGGCAGTACGACGTCAATTTTTGCAAGTACTTTTCTCTGTTTGCCCAGCAGCGACGAGTGGTCATAATACAACTCATTTGCACCATACAGCGGCAACATATAGACCTTTGTTACCTTATCCAACAGAGATTTCATATCTCGGTAATTGTCCACGTTGAGTAGCTCGCTACCACTATACCAATTGCCTTGTTTTGAAATATATACGGGTATGATTTCGTATTTGTTTTTGTCCAGGGCACCGATTGCCTGAATTGCTGACAGAATAGATATTTCGTGTTCAACAGATCTGCCGCCGAAGAATACTGCTACGTTAGTTTTCATTTTGATTTCTTGATTTATTTGAACATATCGGGTAGGTCGTTTTCATAGAGAATTGTGTCGCCTGCAGCGGATATTTTATTCAGAATTGTAGTGGCTTCGAACAGATTTTTCGCAACCATAATCTTGCTATTATCCATTCCACCTTCGCGCAATCCTTCGGTGATTGCATCGGCATTCACCTTGTTCACGACGATTGCGATGTCAGCCGAGCGAGCAATCTGCGCACCGAATTTCTTGTTCTCTTCAAATTGTTTATCTCCGAGTTCAATCATTCCTGGCGTAACCACGATGCGTTTTGATGGGAATCCGCTCAAAACCTCGAGCGCCATTTGTGCGCCATAGGGGTTCGAGTTGAAGGCATCGTCTATGACCGTGATGCCCGATGGTTGGCGTTTTATGCTGAGTCGGTGTTCGACCTGTTCGACGCGCGATACACCGATTTTGATTTGCTGGTCAGTGAGCCCCAATTCCTTGGCAACGATTACAGATGCAGTCAGGTTTGATAGATTGTATTTCCCCACAAGCGAGGTTTGCAATTCGATGCTCCAATCCTTAGCTACGACTTCGAATTTTGTGCCGCTGCTTGAGTAGCTGATGTTGCGCAGATGTACATCAGCTTGTGTCTGGCTATATCTAATAGTTCTGCACTTGTATTGGCGATGGTTTTCTGCTATTGCTGGAAAGTCATTGTTTATTGCCAGCAGTCCGTCTGCGGGAAGTGACTCTGCCAACTCGAATTTGGTCTTGAGTACATTTTCCAACGAGTGGAATGTTTCCATATGTTGTTCGGCTACGGCAGTGATGATGCCGATTGTAGGATTTACCAATTTACAAATTTCCTCGATATCACCCACTTGTTTTGCGCCCATCTCGACAATGAACACTTGGTGGTATGGTTTGAGATGTTCGCGGATTGTTCGCACCACACCCAGCGTAGTATTGAAACTTCCCGGAGTCATCAGTGTGATAAACTTCTCTGAAAGTATCTTATGCAGATAGTGTTTCGTGCTTGTTTTGCCGTAGCTGCCCGTAACTGCTACGATTGTGAGGTTGGGCATCGATTCGAGAATGCCCTTCGCGTCATTGTAATATCCTTGTGCAATAGACTTCTCAATGGGAGCATTCAGAATATTTGCAGCCTGAACAATCAAGAATGCAAAGGCCGTCAGTAAATAGCCGCAATACATATTTTGGGTCAGTAGAACTATGCCCGCCTGAATGAGAATAATCAATATCACGCAGGTGGCAATCAGACGTTTGACTCTTGGAGTGTAAACCAATGGCAATTTTTGTTTGCGAGTCCACTTGAAAGTTGAAAGATAGTTTTTCAGTGAGAACCATCTGCGGTAACGGCTGTTGCGATATGAGTTTTGTTGTAGTATGTGAATGTTATTCAGACAGATTAGCAGCGGGAGTACCACTCCGAAAACTACCAATGCCGCGATATTTATGATATTACAGAGCATAACTAATTGTTTATGAGTTCAAAAAAGCGTCTACGATTGCGAAGAATTGGCGTGGGTTGTCGAGGAATGAGTAGTGTCCGCACCCCTTCATCACGGCTACGCCAGAGCCTTTTATCAGTTTTTCCATCGTGCGAGCATCGCTCAGCGGAGTGGCTGTATCCAATTCGCCCCAAATCATCAGTGTCGGAGCCTTAATCTTCGGCATTACATATTTCAAATCTTCGTTCACAATCTTGACAAAAATGGCGCGCATAATACCCTGAGCTGCTCGGTAGTCTGCCGACCCGCTGCGATTTCTGCGTTCTTCGATTCTGCGTTCGGCTTCCTGTTTGCCAACGAATAGTGGCAGCAACTTCTTATAAATCTTATAACTGCGCACCTTGATGTGGTATTTCAGTGTACGTTTTGGAACAATTCCTGCAGCATCTACCAGCATTACTTTACTTGTCTGATTGCGCGAAGAGAACAATATCGAAATTCGTCCGCCGAAAGAGTGGCCGATGAGTATTGGGTTTTCGATGTTAAGTTTTCGGCAGAATTTTTCCACCACTTGAGTGTATTGCTCAATTCCGAAGACTTCGTTGGGTGGGGGAGTTTCTCCGAAGCCCGGCATATCGAGCGCATAGGCGCGGTGAGTTTTGGCTATATGTTCAGTGATTGATTGCACCGTATCTTTCGAGCAGCCCCAACCGTGCAGAATGAGCACAGGCTCTCCTTCTCCCTGTACTTCGTAGCACAACTTAATATCTTCTATATCAATAAATTGTTTCATTGAAGAGTGTAGTAAAATACAACTGACAAAGTTACTCTAAATTTATTAATAAAAAAATACGTCAGGAGATATTATTACGAAAAAAGATGCTTAATTAATTTCAAGCATCTTTGTTCATTTTGTAGTGCAGATTAGAATGAGCGAACACCTCCAGCGAGTTTGTCTAAGTATTGCCTATAATCATCACCGCCTAACTTGCGTAATATGTATAGTTTTTTCATTACCTCGTCGTATTTGTCGGGGTCTATTACGATTATACGGAAATTGGATCGGCGTTTTGTTTTGTAGTCGTTTTTTACTTTGTAGTAAGTGCATCTGAACAGAGTCGTTTTTTCTGGTTTTAGAGTTGCAATGTATTCCCCTTTTTTAATATCTTCGATTGATGCTTCCCCGATATTTTCAATCTCAAAGCGTTCAAAATCTCTGCTGTTAAACAGGAATTTTACTCGGGTTGAATTGCCTCGAGCTATGACTTGATGCTCTGGCACAAAAAGCATCTCTCCCGGTTTTAAGGGATTATCCTTTAATGAGGAGTTGTAGTTGTCGAATATTTCGGTTCGTTGCTGCAGTATGATATCCGTTTCGGGTACTTTTGCCGAGTTTTTGAAAAGTTCTACCATCTTCGCATTATGACTTACTACGCCCCAATTCGGGTCGGGCACATCGCCCGCAATTTCATCTAAGAATTTTTGATATCTAATCTTATTTTTTGAATGATCTTTTACATCTATGGTATAACGCTTTTCCATAATTCGGTTGAGTTTATTGGGCGCGACTACTATTATTCTGCGATTTTCACTGAAACTATATCTATTACCCTCTGAATCTTTGGTATAAATAGTTGATTTGAAAATCGCCGTTTTTTTAGGTATTACAACAATTTCAAATTCTCCACTTTTGATATGTTCAGGAGTCGTTTCGCCAATACCCTCAACCACAATGCGCTCGACGTATTTATTGTCAAAGTAAAATTTTACTCTGGTCCATTCACCTTCGGCAATTATGGGGTGTTCAATTACTACCACTACATAATTGTCTGCAATAGGTTCGATTGTTCTAGAATACCATCGAAGATGGTCCTTGGATTCATAATGTCTTATTGCATTAACGCGCTGATATAGCGCTGAAGCAGGAGCTTCAATAACACCACTAGCCGCCATATGATCTGTATGCCATAAATCTTTCTTGGTTAAGCCTAATTTGTGTATTTCGTCTATGCTGACATATTCGTTGGTTTTCGGAATTCTCTTTTTAATGCGAGTTCGTGCATCACAGATGCTTACGGATAATAGCAACAAAAGCACGCCAAATACTAATGTGGAGAAAATTTTTTTAGCCATAACTGAAAAATATTTACGGTTGCAAGTTAATAATTATTTTAACACCCCCCAAAAAAAAGATGCTTAATTAATTTCAAGCATCTTTGTTCATTTTGTAGTGCAGTGGGTTACCTTTCAGGAACCCCGTCTGCGAGTTCGTTCAGGTATTGGCGATTGCTGCGACCTTGTGCACGAAGTGTGTAATATTTTCGCATTACTTCATTGTATTTTTCAGGGTCAACTACGATTA
>JAZTZL010000019.1:0-11954 GCA_045637425.1 Rikenellaceae bacterium
ACCAGTCAATTTCGCTTTTGCCGATTGAACGCAAATACTCATTAGCCTTACTGAAGTGTCTGCAGCCGAAAAATCCTCTATATGCTGACAACGGAGATGGGTGTACTGATGTCAAGATGCAGTTGCGGCTCGGGTCTACTACCGAACATTTTCGCTGAGCATATGATCCCCATAGCATATATACAATACCATCTTTGCGTCGAGATATCGCAGATACTACCGCATCGGTGAATCGTTCCCAGCCGCGCCCTTGATGTGACGTAGCTTGATGAGCTCGCACAGTTAATACCGAGTTTAGCATCAGAACTCCCTGTTCAGCCCAGCGTTCCAAATCGCCACTCGTCGGTATCGGCTTGCCCAAATCAGACTCAATCTCTGCAAATATATTGCGCAAGGACGGTGGAAAAGCTACACCAGGATTTACTGAAAAACACAATCCATTCGCCTGTCCATCACCGTGATATGGATCTTGTCCAACAATTACTACCTTTAGCGACTCGAATGGACACTTGTCAAAGGCTCGGAATATATTGGCTCCCGATGGAAAAATTTGATGCTGTGAGTATTCCGAACGAACAAATTCAACAAGGTCACGGAAATAGGGTTGCTCGAACTCGGGTGCGAGCAACTCCTTCCAATCTTCCGCAATTCGTACGTTCATCTTTAATTGCGATGTGTATAGTAGGCATTTGCCTGCTGTGTCGGCATAATCTCGATGTCGTTCAGATTAACGTGTGCCGGCAGCGATAAGCAATATTCGATAACTGCTGCAATGTCATCGCCTACAAGCGGAGTTACACCCTTATATACATTGTCTGCGCGTTCTTGGTCGCCGTGGAAACGAACGGTCGAGAATTCGGTTTCAACCATACCCGGACGAAGTTCGGTTACCTTAATGCCGTATTTCAGGAAGTCGATGCGCATACCTTGTGAAAGTGCGTGCATTGCGTGCTTTGATGCGCAATAAACTGCACCATTTTCGTAGGTCTGAATACCCGCGATTGAACCAACATTGAAGATGTGGCCGCCCTTGCCTGCTGCAATCATCATCTGCGAAACGATGCGGGTAACATACAATACACCTTTGACATTTGTGTCAATCATTCTGTCCCAATCGTCTGTCGAGCCTTGGTCGATGTGTTCAAGACCTGCAGCCAGACCTGCATTGTTCATCAATACGCAGATGTCGCCCAGCGATTTGTCTATCGTAGCTAGAGCCTGCTCTGTAGCCTCGCGGTCACGAACATCGAAACACAAGATTTGAATTTTGATGCCGTATGTTGAAATCAACTCTTCAGCCAACTTTTCGAGTCGTTCTCTGCGGCGAGCTGTGATTACAAGATTATATCCCAATTTTGCCAAACGGCGTGCTGTAGCTTCGCCAATTCCTGACGATGCTCCTGTTACGATTGCAAGTTTATTCATAATTTAAGTTTTTGTTATTTTATTGTATTACTTATTGTTGCGAGTAAAAATATTCATCTTGGAAATCAACTTATTACGACGATCATACATAAGGAAGTCGAGCAAGAGCAGTAGCAGTGCAGCTCCCACAAACCATTGATATTGCTCGTTATACTCTTCGAATACCATAGTCGATAGTTCCTTTTTTTCGAGTTCGTTGATGCGATTGATTATCTCCTGCAGTCCGATGCTGTGGTTATTTGCTCGGATATATGTGCCTCCCGTAGTTACGGCGATTTGTTCGAGTATCTTTTCGTCGAGTTTAGTGACGACAATATTGCCCTCGTTGTCCTTCAGGAAGTCATCTCCTATTTTTATCGGCGAGCCTTCAGGCGTACCGATGCCGATTACATACACTTTAATGCCCTGTTGCGCAGCCAACTCTGCTGCGGCCAACGGATTATCTTGATGATTCTCCCCGTCTGAAATCAATATTACTACGCGGCTGTCCTTGCTGCTTGACGAGAAAGAGTTTGTTGCCATCTCCAGCGCTGCACCTATGGCAGTACCCTGTTTTGAAATCATTGTTGGCGAGAGGTTTCGCACGAACGAGGCTGCCGTAGCGTAGTCCGATGTGATGGGCAACTGAACATAGGCATCGCCTGCAAAAACGATTACTCCGATTCTGTCTTCGTCCAGCTGCTCAATCAGGCGTTCGATTGCAAATTTTGTGCGATCGAGGCGTGTCGGCTCGATATCCTGAGCCAGCATACTATTCGAAACATCGACTGCCAACATAATTTCACGACCGGTTCGTTTCTCCTCTTTGAGTTTCGAACCGAACTGCGGACGGGCTGCGGTAATAATCAGCAGCAGCACTGCCAGCAGATACAACTCGAATTTGTGGCGAGCGCGGCTGTTTGATGCATCTGGCGATAGAATTTGCATTATTTCGTTTTGTGCAAATTTGCGTTTGCGACGACGATAATCTGCTCGATACCACACATAAACTGCGATAAGTATCGGAATAAATATCAATAGATAAAGGTATTGTGGTTCTGCGAATCTAAACATTTTTTCAATTTTTTAGGGGATACGTCTTAAATATGTACTCTGAATCAGAAATCCCAACACTAAGCACACAATGGCTAAAAGCACCCAATTCAGATATGTCTCGTGGTAGCGAGTAAAATTATCAGACTCTATTCTATTCTTTTCCAACTGATTAATCTCGTCATAGATTGACTTAAGCGTCTCGTTATCCGTAGCTCGGAAATATTTTCCGCCTGTCTTTTCGGCAATCTCGGTCAATACCTTTTCATCAATTTCAACGGGCATATTGGCAAATCGAGTCTGTCCCCACGCATCGACCACAGGTACGGGAGCCATTCCCTCCGACCCAACGCCGATTGTGTAGACTCTGATTCCGAGTGTTTCGGCAATTTCGGCTGCAGTTTGGGGCGAGATTTGACCGCTATTGTTTACACCGTCGGTCAGAAGGATTACTACTTTACTCTTCGAATCGCTATCTTTCAGTCGGTTGAGTGCCGTTGCGAGTCCATTCCCGATTGCCGTGCCATCTTCGATGATGCCACTCTTAATTTGGCTCAGCAGAGTGGTGAGCGTAGCCTTATCCGTAGTCAACGGACACTGCGTGAAACTTTCACCTGCAAATGCAACCAGACCAATTCGGTCGCTGGGGCGATCGTAGATGAAGTCGCGTGCTACGGTTTTGGCAGCGGTGATTCGGTCGGGTGTCAGGTCGCGAGCCAACATACTGCCCGAGATGTCGATTGATAACACAATGTCAATACCCAGCGTGTTCGAGTTTGTTCCACTCTCGGTACTTTGAGGGCGGGCGAGTGCTACGATTAGCAGTCCCACTGCTACCATTTTCAGTACTGCGGGCAGATGGCGAAGATAGTACTTCGCCCCCTTTGGCAGCCGAGCTATGTTCCCAACTGATGATATTGTAACTGTTGCTGTGCCGCGCTTGAGCAGTCGATAAATATAGTAGACTGCCATTAGCGGAATTACCGCTAAAAACCACAGAATATATGGGTGTGCGAATTGTTCGATATTCATTGTTGTTGGCTGTTTTTCAGATTACCAATTTTTGATGCCACCACCGACGACGTAGCCTTTTTTCTTCTCTCCTTCGACCTTTTCTCTGGTCTTTTCTTCATTGGCTTCCATTGCCTTGAGCATCTGTTCGGCTACCTCTTGAGGCATTTTTTTGCTTTGAGGTTTATTGCCGCCGCCTTTGTTATCGCCTCGGTTTTGTCCATCATTTTTACCATCGTCAGGACCATTATTTTTATTGGGATCATTCTGGTTCTGATTCTGGTCGTTATTTTGATTCTGATTATTATCCTTTTTATCGTCGCCCTTATTGTTTTCGGGGTCTTGTGGATTCTTATCTTTATTTTCGTTATTCTTGTCTTGGTCCTGATTTTGATCTTTGTTATCTTGCTCGCCATCAGGATTTTTATTATCCTTATCTCCTTGTTGCTTATCTTGATCCTGCTGTTGCTGGTCTTTATTCTGATTTTGATTCTGCTGGTTTTGTTGATTTTGGTCTTGATTCTGCTGCTGATTTTGTTGTTGCTGTTGTTGATCTCTCAACTTTTTCTGAGCATAAGCAAGATTAAACTTCGCCTCCTGGTCGTTTGGATTGAGCCTGAGCGCAGACTTGTAGGCTTCGATAGCCTCCTTCAGCGAATTCTTCTTAAATAGCGTATTGCCTTGATTATAAAAAACTTCAGAGCGACGGGTGTCTGTTGAATCGTCCAGCAATGCATTGTATTCCTTCAGCGCATCGTCCCAGCGTTCCTGTTTGTAGACTGCACCTGCGTGGTTGAACTTGCCCTCGAACGTGGGGGTTATCGAGTTCGCACGCTTGTAATCGACCTCGGCCTCGGTGTAGTTGCCCTTTTCGAATTGTTTGTTGCCGGCTCTGACAACTCGGCGTTCGGGGTATTTCTGTGCCCACGCATCGCCCAGACCTGCAAAGAATATTACGATTAGTATTATAAGGTATCGTTTCATTTTGCTCTGTGATTATTGATTTTCGCTTTGTGGGATTTCTTCTTCAACTACTTGTGATTTTGTCTGTTCCACAAAGTAATAGGCATCGTTCCAACTCATTTCGTTATCCTCGATTTCTGGAGTGTATTTAGCAAACTTGACATAGTCGGCCGTTGTGAGCAATTGGCTTAACTGTGACTTCGCATCTTCTGGAATGAGCTTTTTGACTGCCTCGAGTGTCTGCGACGTAGTCATCTCCATCGAGTTTATATCCCATCTGTGGTCAATATATGTACGAATGATGTCGGTCAGGCGAGTGTAGTAGAGTTTATGGCGATTGTTTTGCCACAATTTTTCGTTCTGCAACTCTTCGAGCGCTCGGATTGCGATGACTTCTGGAGCCTCTTTCGGTTTGTCCGAAACGGTTTGCGATTGCTTTCTCTCTTTGTAGCGTTTCACAAGCCATATGACTAACAGTGAGACAAGTCCGATTCCCAAAAGTGTCAATGCCAGATAGCCCGAGAACTCTCCGAACTTGACCGGCATTGCCTGCTGAGGTTTGATGTCGTGAATCTGCTGCTTGGTGGTGTCTATCTCGAACGTATTGACAAAGATTTTATCGGTATAGGCAATCAGCGTATCGGTGATGTTCTTGTCAATGTAGAGTATCGGGTACTCGACGCGGTAGCTGCCGTGGTCGAATGACGTTAGCAGATAGCGTTTGGTCAGCGAAATATTGCGACCATCGGCTGCGGTATCGGTTGGGTATTCGCGTATGACCTCGATGCCCGGAATCAGCGTATCGCCTACTACCGGAAATTCCGTAATCTGCGTCTGGTCTTTATCTACTTTGACATCAAGATAGAATTGGTCTCCGAGCATTATGGTGTCTTTCGAGAATGTCGCACTAATCTGAGGCCTTTGACTCTGTGCCTGTGCGACTACCCAAACTATTGAGAACAGTAGTGTTACAATCAATCCTCTTGTGTTGTTTCTCATCTGATGGCGAATAATTTTATCAGTGATTTTACATAGTCTTCTTCTGTTGATACCGAAACATTATCTACCCGACAGCGTTTCAATGTGCTGTCAATTTCCGATTCCAACTTCCTGCGATTTTCTGCATACAATTCCCTATTTCGGCGCGAACCGGTATCAAACCAGACTCTCTGTCCTGTTTCTGCATCACACAACTCGATGATGCCCACATCAGGAATGTTCTGTTCGCGAGGGTCATATATGCGTATTCCCGCAATATCGTGTTTGCCAGAGGCAATCTTCAGATCGTCTTCAAATCGGTGGCTGTCCATAAAGTCCGAAAGCACAAACGCTGTACAGCGTTTTTTGATGGCTCCGGTCAAGAAGCGGACTGCCTGTGCAATGTCCGTTCCACGACTCTCGGGTTTGAAGTCGATTAGTTCGCGGATAATCATCAGCACGTGCGAGCGTCCCTTTTTCGGAGGAATGAATTTCTCAATCTTATCGCTGAAAAAGATGCACCCGATTTTATCGTTATTCTCTGATGCCGAGAATGCCAATACGGCTGCAATTTCGGTTATGATATTCTTCTTGAGTTTGTCGGCCGAACCGAACATACGCGAACCACTGACATCGACTATCAGCATTAAGGTGAGTTCGCGTTCTTCTTCAAAAATCTTGACATAAGGCGAACGGTTGCGTGCAGTGACATTCCAGTCAATATCTCTCACGTCATCGCCCAAACGATATTCGCGAACCTCGCTGAAAGCCATACCTCGCCCCTTGAAGGCACTATGATATTTGCCCGCAAAGATTTGATTGCTCAACCCACGTGTCTTTATCTCGATTTTGCGAACCTGTTTCAGAATATCTGAACTGTTTTCTTCCATAGACTGCGAATTTTAAGGCAGCGCGCTCTTAGGGCACTTCCACTTTATTCAAGATTTCGGTAATGATTTCTTCTGTTGTAATGTTTTCAGCTTCAGCTTCGTATGTGAGACCGATTCTGTGGCGCAGCACATCGTGGCAGACTGCACGCACATCTTCGGGGATTACATATCCGCGACGCTTGATGAACGCGTATGCTTTGGCTGCCTTTGCCAACGAAATTGATGCACGAGGTGAGCCTCCGTATGAAATCATCGACTTCAGCTCGTTCAACTTGTAATCCTCGGGCTGACGTGTTGCAAAGATGATATCAATAATGTAGCGCTCGATTTTTTCGTCCATATAGACCTCTTGAACAACCTCTCTTGCACGAATGATATCTTCTGGTTTGATTACTTTATTAGCGCGCGGGAATTTGCTGCCCAACATATTCATTGATACGATGCGGCGTTCCTCCTCTTTTGACGGGTAGCCGATTTTTACTTTAAGCATAAAACGGTCAACCTGTGCTTCGGGCAGCGGGTAGGTACCCTCTTGTTCCAGCGGGTTTTGTGTTGCAAGTACCAGAAATGGCTCGGGCAGACGGTATGTTTCATCGCCGATTGTTACCTGACGTTCCTGCATCGCCTCAAGCAGTGCACTCTGCACCTTTGCTGGAGAACGGTTAATTTCATCGGCCAAAATGAAGTTGGCAAATACGGGTCCCTTTCTTACTGAGAAATCTTCGGTTTTTTGGCTGTAAATCAGAGTACCGATAAGGTCGGCAGGCAGAAGGTCCGGAGTGAACTGAATGCGGTTGAACTGTGCATCTACGGCTTGTGCGAGTGTCGTTACGGCCAACGTCTTAGCCAGCCCCGGAACACCCTCGAGCAGAATGTGCCCGTTTGACAACAGACCAATTAACAGACTATCAGTAAGGTGTTTTTGTCCGATGATAACTTTGTTCATCTCGATATTCAGAATATCTACAAACGAACTTTCTCGCTCGATTCGTTCGTTAAGTTCCTTGATGTTGATAATTTCACTCATATTTTGTCTATTTTTTAATTTCGGTTTTGGTTGTTGATTCGGCTTTTTTTCTGACCGAAAAAATCGCCACTAAATTAGTAAAAATTATTGGGATTATACCACTTCAGTTTGATTTTTTTCTTGTTTCCGAAAACGTTCACAAATAGCAGTTTATTGTAATGTATTCCCTTTTTGTAATTTTTTCGATTAAAAGTTTTTTTATTGTGGAATAATTGCAGATATTTTCTCTATCTTTGGAGTCCTAAACTTAAAAAATAATTGAAGAAATGGCACTTGATTCTTTACTAACAAAAACTCAGCCGTTGTTGTCCGATTCGCTCTCGATTAAGGAGAGTCTGGCGCAAAGAGCAGAGCAATTAGCATCTATCGACTTCGGTAATGTTATGACTACCCTTATCAATCAGGGGGCTCGCGTTGTCTTTAACATTATCATTGCACTGGTTGTCTACTATGTTGGACGCTGGATTATCAAACGCGTAGTGAAAATCATTGACAAAATTTGCGAAAAAAAGAGTGTGGAAATTTCTCTGAAGAAATTTTTGCTCAATCTGTCGCGCGCAGTTATGTACATATTGCTGGTTACGGTGATTATCGGACTCATCGGGTTGGATATGACTTCGTTTATCGCAATCTTTGCGTCGGCAGGTTTAGCTGTAGGTATGGCTCTGAGCGGTACGTTGCAGAACTTCGCTGGAGGAGTGATGATTCTTGCTTTCCGTCCATTCAAAGTCGGCGACTTCATCGAGGCTCAAGGTCAATCGGGTACGGTTAAGGAGATATCTTTGTTCTGTACAATCATCAATACTTTGGATAATAAAACAATCATTGTTCCCAATGGCGGCCTCTCTACGGGTATCGTGAATAACTACTCGAAGGAGCCTATCCGTCGAGTTGACCTCACTGTGTCAATCTCTTATGGTGATGATTATCAGCTGGCTCGCAGTGTGATTATGGAACTTATCGAGTCTGACACGAGAATCAAACAGACTCCCGCACCATTTATCGGACTCTCAACACTGAATCAGAGCTCGGTTGATATCGCAGTGTTGCTGTGGGTTGATGCTGCCGATTATGCTGGAGTAAAATTCTCAATGAACGAGCGCATCTACAAGACTCTGCCCGAACGTGGATTGAACTTCCCATATCCGCACTTAGATGTAAATATCCTAAATAAATAGATGTGTTATGGCTGTTTTAATAGTTTTAGGTTTGCTGTTATTGGCCGGTTGTATTTGGCTTGTGGTTTATTGCTTTAAGCACGCTAAAGAGCAGCGCGTTTACGGAGTAATAGGCAGTTTTATACTACTGACAATACTCGGCTGTTTGGCAACGGCAATTTACTTTACGGTTGTAGATAAACCTACCGTTAAGAAAGATGGTCCAAAAATGATCTCTCTGTGATTTTAACAAGAAAAAATGACATCACGCAATGTGATGTCATTTTTTTTATCTCAGGGATTTGAATCTAATGATAATATCTCGGATATTTCCAAAACTTTTTTCGGTGTAACGCTCAATGTCAGATAGCGGAATCCAACGCACTTCGGAAATACCCTCTTCGGTTTGGGGTGTGAAATTTTGATGTTCGTGTAAAGTCATTCGATACCAATGTGTAGTCTTCATCCTGAAATGTGAATCCCACGGGTAGATATGGTATGTTTCAGCAATTTTTTCTCCAAGGACTAATCCCGAAATTCCACACTCTTCGCTGACCTCTCGCACTGCACAATGGGCAATCTGCTCGTTTGCCTCGAGGTGGCCTTTGGGTAAATCCCAGATGCCGTTACGCTTAATCATCAGTATGTTGTCATCACATTCGACTATGCCCCCTGCTGCCGAAACTGACTCGAATTTGGCGGCAATCTGATGAAAAATTATCTCAGGTTCAGACGTAATCAAGCATACAGACTTGTTATTTTCGATAAATTTCAACATCTTTGCACTATCTTTCGTGACAAATTCGTTTATATCTGCGGTGATGCAATCTGTCACAACGCAGTCGGATATGTGCAAACAAGATGATTTGTAGTAAATTTTATACATAAAACTAATTGTTATGACTCAGTCGAAAAAAAATGTCGCAAGCAGTCTGCTTAAAATTAATGCAGTGAAACTCAGCCCCGAAGCACCATTCACTTGGGCTTCAGGTTGGCATTCTCCAATCTATTGCGATAACAGAAAAACACTCTCTTATCCCGAAGTCCGTCGGCAAATATACGAAGAATTTTCTTCGCTTATAGCCGAAAAATATCCAGAAGCTGAACTTATCGCAGGTGTGGCTACAGGTGCAATCGCTCACGGCGTGCTCGTTGCTGAGCATATGAACAAACCGTTCATTTATGTTCGTAGCGCTCCGAAGAGCCACGGTTTGACTAATCAGGTGGAAGGTTTTTATCAGAAGGGTCAGAAAGTTGTAGTTATTGAAGACCTCGTTTCAACAGGTTCAAGCAGTTTGAATGCCGTTGAAGCATTGCGTGATGCAGGTTGTGAAGTGCTGGGTATGGTGGCAATCTTTACTTACGGATTCCCGCAGGCTGCTGAAAACTTCAAAAATGCTAATGTTCAGCTTGATACACTGACCGACTACGGTACAATGATCGAAATGGCCGTAGAACAAGATTACGTTAAAGAAAATCAGTTGGATACGTTGAAACAATGGCGACTCCAACCAGAAACCTGGGGACGTTAGTAGTATGGCAGACGTGGAAAAATATGAAAGCCATCAGGTTGTGATCAGAAAACCTGAAGCGCTGATATATGCAATTTTGTCCGATTTCAAAAACTTCTCTCCGGCGCTCGAGGGTAAGGTGGAAGATTGGAAAGTAGAAGGGGACAGTTGCTCGTTTAAGGTTAAGGGTATTACGGCCGGAATGAAAATCGTGGACCGAATCCCGTCGAATACAATCAAAATCGAAGGCGACCAAACATCGCCAATGCCGTTTACGTTCTGGATTCAACTCAAACAGGTGTCGGTAGATGATACCCGTATGAGACTTACGTTGCATACAAAACTCAATATGATGATGAAGATGATGTTGGGTAAAAAACTGCAGGAGGGAATCAACAAAATGGCCGATTCAATAGCCGAATCTTTCAATAGATTCTAAGGCAGAATCGCAATAAATGAAAAAAATTGTCGCTAATTTTGGAAAAACCAAAAGAAGTGCGTACCTTTGCGTGCCCAAAAGATTGGGTAGTCGGATCAACAGACTAATTTAAAGTATTAACTAAAAGGTAAAAACAGTGGAGTCATTAAGCTACAAAACCGTCTCTGTTAACCCACAAACTGCGAAAAAAGAGTGGGTTGTAATCGACGCTACAAATGCGCCGGTAGGACGGCTTGCCGTTGCAGTTGCAGATATTCTGCGCGGTAAGAACAAACCCTGTTTCACTCCTCACACTGACTGCGGTGACAATGTTATCGTAATCAATGCTGAAAAAGTGAGACTCACGGGAAAGAAAATGACTGACAAGGTTTATGTGCATTATACCGGTTATCCGGGAGGACAACGTTTTGCACGTCCGGTTGATATGCTCAAACGTAAACCTTCGTTTGTCGTAGAACACGCAGTAAAGGGTATGCTGCCCAAAACTCGTCTCGGAGCTGCTCAGTTCCGTAACTTGAAAGTGTATGCAGGCGCGGAACACCCGCACGCTGCTCAGCAACCCAAAGAAATCAAACTTAACGAAATCAGGTAATGAGTACTGAAGTTGTAAACACCGTAGGTCGTAGAAAAGCTGCTGTCGCAAGAGTCTATGTGAAGGCCGGTGAAGGTAAAATTACAATCAACAAAAGAACCATCGAGGAGTACTTCCCGCTGGAAATCCTGCGCTATGTAGTAAAACAACCAATGTTGGTTACTGAAACCGTAGGAAACTTTGACGTAACTATCACCCTCGACGGTGGTGGTATCAAAGGCCAAGCTGAAGCAGCTCGTTTGGGTATCGCTCGTGCTCTGTGTCAAATCAATCCGGAATATCGTCCTATCTTGAAGAAGAACGGATTTATGACTCGTGACCCGCGCGAAGTTGAACGTAAGAAACCTGGTCAACCAGGAGCACGCAGAAGATTCCAATTCAGCAAACGTTAATCGACCGAATCCGGAAAATTTTGCACAGGCGGCGTAGTCAAACTCTCGAGACTTTCTTTTGAGACTACTCGATTGTTGCACCGCTTGCGAAAAACCGCAGGACCGCACAAGGTGCGCTACCTTGCGAGTTGAAAATGAGTGAGCCTGGTCAGCCAATGCTGCCGATTCGAGGTGTGTTGTGCCTGAACAAAGAGGGCTCCAATAGAAAAACAAAAGTAAAATGGCAAGAACAGATTTTAATCAATTGCTCGAAGCTGGTGTTCACTTTGGACACCAAAAACGCAAATGGAATCCCAAAATGGCTCCATATATCTTTATGGAAAAGAACGGGATTCATATTATTGACCTGCACAAAACAGTAGTCAAATTGGACGAAGCTGCTACCGCAATGAAACAAATCGCTAAAAGTGGTCGCAAGATTTTGTTCGTAGCTACTAAGAAGCAGGCTAAGGACATCGTTTCTGAAACAGTACAACGCATTGCTATGCCTTATGTTACAGAACGCTGGCCGGGTGGTATGCTTACAAACTTCCCAAC
>JAZTZL010000020.1:0-15965 GCA_045637425.1 Rikenellaceae bacterium
CTGGCTGCGTACTTGGGAATTGGGGAAACCTTAGCGAATAAACTTCACAAAGACAAAGAGATTAAGAGTTCTCGATTTGGAAGAGAGATTTGGTTTCGCAAGAGCGACATTGATAAGTTTATGGCTAAGCACCAAGAATAGAATTGTATTATAGGCGAATTGTCCTTATCTTTGCTGACGATACGATTTTATTAACCTTAGGAGTATCAGGACTTGTGATAATCAAGAGTGAAAGGGGCGTAAAAAAGGGCGTAAAAAACAAGAAACCCCTCTACAAGTGCTTGTAGAGAGGTTTTTTGAGGTCTGAAGCGGATTCGAACCGCTGTACGAGGTTTTGCAGACCTCTGCCTAGCCTCTCGGCCATCAGACCATTATTACTTTTCTGCGTGCAAAGGTAGGCATTATTTTTATTATTTACAAAACTTTTGCCCATTTTTTTATTTCAAACAATTTATATACCTTTGAATCTCTAATCAAACACATTGGTTTTATGTCCATTTACGACGTCGCATTATCTATGATTCACGAGCTGGGAGTCGCTCGTATTCACCACCTTATAGAGTTTTTCGGTACTGCCGAAAACGTGTTCAGTACATCTATCGAGCAACTGACCGAACAACTGAAATTTCCTCACGAAGCTGCGACGTACATATACAACCAACTTAATCGCAAAGACTTACTTGCACAGGCTCAAGCCGAATTGGACTTCCTCAACCGCAACAACGCTCGAGCTTTCGCAATTGGTGATGACGATTACCCTGCGATGTTGAGAGAATGTTGTGATGCGCCCAATGTGTTGTTTGTCAAGGGGGATTTAGACCTAAATAGCGAGCACTTTTTATCGGTAGTCGGGACACGACGATATACTAAATATGGGGAGGAATTGTGTGATAATCTGATGCGCGAACTAGCAGAACTCATTCCTGACGCAGTTATTGTCAGCGGGTTAGCTTACGGCATAGACATAACAGCAGAAATTGCTGCGAACAAATATGGATTGCGTACAGCCAGCGTCGTAGCCAACAATTTACGAGAAGTATCTCCTACATCTCACCTCAACCATTTGCGCGACTTCATCGGAAACGGAGGAGCAGTCCTTACCGAGATGTCGTCTTTGGAGAAGACTATTCAGTCGAGTTTTCTGCGTCGCAACCGAATTATCGCTGGGTTATCATCGGGCACGCTGGTTATTGAGTCGCATCTGCGTGGCGGAGCGCTCTCCACAGCGCGATGTGCTATGGAGTACAACCGCGAGGTTATGGCAATCCCGGGACGTGCGGCTGACACTGCATCTGAAGGTTGCAACGAACTGATTCGCAAAGGAATTGCACAACTCGTAACAAATGCCGAACAAATTGTCGAGACTCTCGGCTGGCAGCATAATAAGAAAATACGCACTCAACACGAAGTCAAACAATTCAGCATTGACCTCTCACCCGACGAGAGATTAATATATGATGCAATCGGAGCGACTACTGCAACGCCCGTAGACCTTATCGCATCAAACACAGGAATGTCCATTCAAACCGTATCGGTCATTCTCGTTTCATTGGAAATCAAAAACCTTGTAAAACCCATTGCAGGGAATCAATATATAAGATGCTAATAATATGTACTTTATAGATACTCATTCGCACTTGTTCGACGAAGCATTCGACACAGACCGCGCCGATGCAGTTGCTCGCGCACTGGAAGTCGGAGTCAAAAAAATTATTCTACCTGCGATTGATTCATCATCATATCGAGCGATGGTTGAATTGCAACAGACCTATCCCGAAAATTTCTTTATGCTGGCGGGGCTCCACCCGACTTCGGTCAATGAGATTGAAGATTGGCAATCGGAGATAGCTGTTGTCGAGCAGATGATTCGTAGCAACGAACATAAATTCATAGGTATTGGCGAGGTCGGACTCGACCTATATTGGGATAAGGAACATATTGAAGAACAACGCTGTGCACTGAGCAGCCAGATAGACT
The DNA here is from genome assembly GCA_045637425.1 of Rikenellaceae bacterium. Lineage (GTDB taxonomy): Bacteria > Bacteroidota > Bacteroidia > Bacteroidales > Rikenellaceae > CAJGBR01. The sequence continues at coordinate 1,978 of JAZTZL010000020.1, forward strand.
TGGCTTTGGAATTCAACCTACCCGTAGTCTTCCACACTCGTGATGCTTTCCCCGAAATGACAGACCTGCTTGAGGGCTACCGAGGACGAGGTCTCAGAGGTGTATTCCACAGTTTTTCAGGCAGCATTGATGATTACGCGAAGTTACGCACATTAGGCAATTTTCTTTTCGGAGTCGGTGGCGTAGTCACCTACAAGCGATCGGCCGTTGCGGAGGTTATTAAAGAGTTGCCACTCGAGGAGCTGGTACTCGAAACAGATGCGCCCTATTTGTCTCCCGTACCGATGCGTGGCAAGCGTAACGAGTCGGCCTACACCCTGCATACTGCGCAATTTCTGGCGCAGCTCAAATGTGTATCGCTTGAGGAGGTGGCTCACCAAACAACAAAAAATGCCGAACTGATGTTCGGAATCTAAAAACGATTAATATTATGAGTGTACTCTATCATTTTGCAAAAAATAAAAATGGTGAAACCATCGAATTGACAACGTCGAAAAAGGACAAAAAGGATATTACTGTGTTTATTGTGGTGAAGAAATGACGCCCGTTATAGGGCTAAAAAAGCAACCACATTTTCGACACAAAAAAGATATTCATTCTTACGAAAGTTATTTACACAAATTAGCAAAAGAACGTTTGAAAGAACTTTTCGACACTAGTGAGAAGTTTGAAATATATAATTGCGTTGAATATAGATGTGATAAAAATTGTGAACTATATTGCAAAATGAGAAATTCACAACCAACATACTGCAATTCAACAAGAGACTTAAAATTAACGTATGATAAATGTGAAATTGAGAAAGAGTACAAAGGTTTTATCGCAGATTTATTATTAACGAGCAGCAAGAATCCCGACATAGACCCCATATTTTTAGAAATCTCGCACAAACACGATTGTGAACAAGAAAAATTAGATTCTGGAATTAAAATTATAGAATTAAAAGTTAAAGATGATCGGGACTTAAAATTCAAATTACCATTAAAAGAAAGTGACCGAAGGTTGAATTTTAAAGACCGAAATATTAGATTTTATAATTTCTGTCATAAACCATCGTATAGTTTATTCAGATGTTGTGTATCCAAGCCTAAAGATGGTATTGTGGAATGTTTATTCGAAACAATAAATTGCTATAATTCTGATAGCCATAACAACTACAAAAACTTTTTGGATATTACAGTTGATCGCGACGATGAAGATAATTTACGCAAATTCCTTCCACAAATATTACTCGTTGACAATAAACAAATATTCATTAACAATGGCGTAAGAACTATTAATAAATCTGTGCATTGTTTAAATTGCTACCATTCTACTCGAAATTGTAGATCTTTTATTAAATATAAAAATTCAAGACGCATAGATGATCATCGAAAACTCGAGTATTTGCCTTATAGCTGTCCATATTTCAAAGTCCAGGCATTCGGGACACCTCCGTTCCCATATAAGATATGGAAAAATCCCGACTTTAAATAAGCCGGGATTTTTTCACTTGTTATTTTCTGATTACTTTTTGCGGGCAACTTCCACCTGTTCGTAACCTTCGACGATGTCGCCAATCTTGATATCATTGAAGTTTTCGATATTAAGACCGCATTCCATACCGTTGGTTACCTCTTTCACGTCGTCCTTGAATCGTTTGAGTGAGCCGAGTCGGCCTGTGTAGATTACGATACCATCGCGGATTACGCGCACCGAGGTATTTCTTGTAATCTTACCTTCGCGCACGATACAGCCGGCAATAGTTCCGACCTTCGAAATCTTGAATGTCTCGAGAACCTCAACCGAGCACACGATTTCTTCTTTGAATTCAGGCTCGAGCATACCTTCGATAGCATCTTTAATTTCGTTGATTGCGTCGTAGATAATCGAATAGAGACGAATTTCAATCTCCTCTTTTTCAGCCAATTTGCGTGCACTCGCAGAAGGACGCACTTGGAAACCTACGATTACGGCATTCGATGCTGCAGCCAACAATACGTCAGATTCTGAGATTGCGCCCACTGCCTTGTGAATAACATTCACTTGAACAGTTTCCTTCGAGAGCTTAATCAATGAGTCGGTCAATGCCTCGATAGAACCGTCTACGTCACCCTTAACGATAATGTTGAGTTCCTTAAAGCTACCGATAGCAATACGACGACCGATTTCATCGAGAGTGATGTGTTTCTGAGTCTTGAGTCCCTGCATACGTTGCAACTGTTCACGTTTGTTAGCAATTTCGCGAGCCGACTTTTCATCTTCCATCACATTGAATGTATCCCCAGCTTGCGGAGCGCCATTCAGACCAAGCACAAGCACCGGGGTTGAAGGCGGAGCAACGGTTACTCTCTTACCGTGTTCATTGAACATTGCCTTAACCTTACCCGAGTAGATACCCGACAGGATTACGTCACCAACGTGCAGTGAACCATTCTGCACCAACACAGTTGCTACATAACCACGACCCTTATCGAGCGATGATTCAATAATTGCACCATTAGCTCGACGATTCGGATTAGCTTTCAAGTTAAGGAATTCAGCTTCGAGCAATACCTTTTCCAACAATTTATCGAGATTGATGCCCTGTTTAGCCGAAATATCTTGTGACTGATAATTACCACCCCAATCCTCAACGAGGTAGTTCATATTAGCGAGTTCTTCCTTGATTTTATCAGGGTTAGCACTGGGCTTATCAATCTTATTGATAGCGAATACCATCGGAACGCCTGCAGCCGTAGCGTGGTTGATAGCTTCAACCGTTTGCGGCATCACGTTGTCATCGGCGGCAACAATAATGATAGCCACGTCCGTAATCTTCGCACCACGAGCACGCATCGCTGTAAAGGCTTCGTGCCCCGGAGTATCAAGGAATGTAATCTGCTTTCCGTTACACATTACGCTATAAGCACCGATGTGTTGTGTGATACCACCTGCTTCGCCTGCCGTAACATTTGTCTTTCTGATATTATCGAGCAACGATGTTTTACCGTGGTCGACGTGACCCATTACGGTTACAATCGGAGGTCTGTCTTGGAGATCCTCTTCGCTATCAACTTCGGTTTCGATGGCCTCTTGAATTTCCACAGACACGAATTCAACCTTGAAGCCAAACTCTTCAGCCACTACAACCAGAGCCTCTGCGTCGAGTCGCTGGTTGATAGATACCATCAAACCGAGGTTCATACACGCAGTAATAACTTCCGTAACACCCACGTCCATCATCGTAGCCAATTCGCTAACAGTAACGAATTCGGTCACTTTGAGGATTGAGCGTTCTTGTTGTTCGCGTTCCTGTTCCTCCTGCATACGGTTAGAGACAGCCTCACGTTTATCTTTACGATACTTCGAACTCTTTGACTTCGCACCTTTGGCAGTCAGACGAGCCAATGTATCTTTAATTTGTTTTTGTACTTCTTCGTCGCTGATTTCCTGTTTAACTACAGGTTTAACCTTTTGTGGTTTCTCTTTTTTCTTATTTTGAGGTTTAGGCGCAGACTGTTGTTGCTGCTGAGGTTTACCCGCAGTACGCTCCTTCTCCTTGTTAGGTTGAGCAGCCGGTTGTGACTGTTGTTTAGTAATATCAACCTTATCCTTTACGATTCTCTTACGTTTTTCACGTTTTTTACCGCTGTGATCTTCTCGTTTTTTTGAAAAATCATTCAAGTCGATCTTACCCAACACCTTAGGACCTGCTATTGCACTTGAAGAGTCGGTGCGGAATATATCCGACTGCTGTTCAGCCATTCTCTGATCGTAAGTTTTATTTTGCGCCTCAGAACTTGCCATAGGTTGTTGTGGCTTAGGCTCTGCAGGTTTGGGTTTCGGAGCCTCAACTTGCGGTTTAGCCTTTGGAGCAGCCTGTTGTTTTGCCTCCTCTTTTTTAGGCTTGTTAGCCGGACGCGCAGCTGGCTTTTCATTTTTATCACGGTTTTTGTCGCGATTAGCCTTGTGGTCTTTATTCTCTTTGCGAGGTTGTTCGAGGTCTATCTTTCCCACTACTTTCGGAGACGCAACTGTAGGCATATCACTGGCAATAGTAGATTTTATCAAAACTTCTTTCGGAGCAGACTCCTCTTTCTGAGTTGTATCCGACACACCCTTCAGAGTGATTGTTTCATTCTTCTGGTTGATTTTTTCGCGGATATTGATACCCTCAACACCTTTACCGCCAAACTCTTTGTTCAGAATTTCAAACACCGAAGGTTCGATGATTGCGCTGGGGGTATTATCGATTTTGATTCCCTTCTTTTCAAGGAAATCGACTATGGTTGATTGCCCGACTTTAAGTTGTCTGGCTATTACATTCAATCTTAATTTCTTTTCTGACACTGCCATAGAATTTTGATTTTGTTAATCCTTCTCTTTTAAAATTACTTAGTCCAAATTCGTGCTATTCGAATTCTTCTTTGAGAATATTTACAACCTCGACAATAGTTTCTTCTTCGAGGTCAGTGCGTTGTACCAGTTCTTCAACAGAGAGTTCCAGTACGCTGCGGGCAGTATCACAACCTATTGATTTTAATTGATTAATAATCCAATCTTCGATTTCATCTGAGAATTCTTCCAAATCCACGTCATCTTCTTCGATTTCGCGATAAACGTCAATATCGTATCCTGTGAGCATACTTGCCAAACGGATATTCAGACCACCTTTACCGATAGCCTGCGATACTTCGTTTGGTTTAAGGTATACCGATGCTGTATGTTTTTCTTCGTCGAGGGTGATAGAAGAAATCTTCGCTGGATTCAATGCACGTTGAATAAGCAACTGTGTATTTGATGTATAATTTACTACGTCGATATTTTCGTTGTGCAACTCCTTCACGATAGAGTAAATTCTCGAACCCTTCATACCCACGCAAGCACCTACCGGGTCGATTCTGTCGTCATACGACTCAACGGCAACCTTAGCACGTTCGCCCGGGATACGCACAATTTTCTTGATGGTAATCAGACCGTCGAAGATTTCGGGCACCTCTTGTTCGAACAAACGTTCGAGGAATTCGGGAGCAGTTCTCGACAAGATGATGTGTGGCGAGTTATTTTTCATTTCCACTCTTGAGACGATTGCGCGAATTGCATCGCCCTTTCTGAAGAAGTCTGAAGGAATTTGTTCAGACTTTGGCAGAATCAATTCATTATTATCGTCATCGAGAATCAGCACTTCGCGTTTCCAAGCCTGATAAACTTCGCCTGTAATTATCTGGCCGACTTTATCTTTGTACTTGTCATAGAGATTAGCCTTTTCCAAATCGAGGATTCTTGCAGCGAGGTTTTGTCTGAGCGACAATACCGAACGTCTGCCGAATGATGAGAGTTTGATTTCATCAGCCACCTCTTCGCCCAACTCGTAAGTAGGGTCGATAGCGCGAGCCTCAGTGAGTGAAATTTGCTGGTTTGGATTTTCAACTGCGCCATCTTCCACGATAGTACGATTGCGCCAGATTTCGAAGTCTCCTTTTTCAAGATTGATAATCACATCGAAATTATCATCTGTTTCATAGGTTTTAATCAACATATGGCGGAACACATCTTCCAGCACTCCGACCATTGTTGCCTTGTCGATATTCTTCAGCTCCTTAAATTCAGCAAAAGTCGACACCAAATTTACGTTATCCATATTTTATTTTTATTTGTTATTTTTTTCAACTTTAGAAATTAGAACTCTATTACAGGTTTAATCCACTTGAGTTGCGCCACCTCAAATGAGTTCACCATCTCAACGGTTTGTTTTCTTTTTTTGCCTTCAACTGCGACCTTTTCAGACCACTTGATTTCAACCTGTTGTTCAGAGGCAGATACCAGCACACCGCTGATTTTCTTGCTTTCAGCAGTCAGAATTTCGATCTTTTCGCCGATAAATTTGCGATATTGTCTTACATTCTGCAATGGCAGTCCGAGTCCGGCCGAAGTAACCGTCAACGAATAATCCTCAACGTCACGGTCAAATGCCGCCAAGATTTTGTTGTTCAATGCGATGCAGTCATCAATATCGACATTTGTATCGCTATCAATAGTCACCTCAACGTCGTTATCTTGCGAGCAGGCAACGTCAATCAAGAACAATTCGCCATCGGCCAACTGTTCGTTTACAAATTCTTTAATTTTCTCAACGTCAATCATTTGCAGCATTAATTTAATTAACAAACACTTGCAATCAGTTCGTATAATTTACGAAAACAGGGGACCCTGAGTCCCCTGCACACGATTGCTATCTGACTGCAAATATATTACAAAAAATGCGGTTTTCCAAATAAAACCGCATTTTTTAGCACGTAGCACCCTATTTCGGTGCCTTTTTGTATAGGTATATTGCTACTATGGCGTAAATTATATTTGGGAACCATACTGCCAACAGTGGAGTCATCACGCCCCCCTTTGCAAACTCCTCGGCAAATCTGATGAACAAAATATATGAAAAACAGAGTCCGAGTCCCATACCGATGTGCAACCCCGTACCGCCTCGCACCTTTCTCGACGAAATAGCCACACCGATGAGCGTCAGCACAAATGTTGACATCGGATATGCCACACGCGTATATCGTTCAACCTCAAACTGACGCACCATATCCGAACCCTTGTTTCGTTGCTGCTTGATGAAGCTATTGAGTCGCTTAAAGCCCATAGTCTTAACGAGATTCTCAACTTTGCCCAACTCATCAGAGGTAAGGTTAATCATCGTATCGAGTTTTTCGTGTTTTTCCATATACTCTTTACCATCTACATACTTTTTAGTTATGTATCTTGGAGCGCTCCAGCGTTTTGTTTCGGCATTAAACTTAACCTGACTCGCCTCGAGACTATTTTGAATTGCACTGCCGTCATAGGTTTCGAGTACCAAAAATGATGCAGACTTATCCCCGCTGCGGTAATCGCGAATATAGGCAAACGTACCCGGCTCGATTTGGCGATAGATATGTTCTTCGAATTTCACACGGCGTCCCTTCTTGAGGAAATGTGTTTCAAATTCGATTCGACGCTCGTTAGCTTGCGGAATCACAAATAGGTTGAGTGTGATACTGAAAGCCGTAATCACGCAAGAAGCCAAAAAATAAGGCCACAAGAATCGCTTAAAGCTGACACCTCCAGAAAGCATTGCCACAATCTCGGTATTATACGCCATTCTTGAAGTGAAGAAAATCAGCACAATAAACGTAATCAATCCACTGAACTGATTCACAAAGAAGGGAATGAAGTTCAGGTAGTAACCAAACGCAATCTCCTTAGCAGGAGCCTTCAGTTCGATAAAGTCGTCCATTTTTTCGGCAATGTCGAACACCACGACCACCACTATAATAAAAAGCAGCGCCATCACATAGGTACCCAAGAACTTACCTATTATATATCTGTCCAGAATTTTTATTCCTGGCCATTTTATGCCGTTAGATTTCATAATCAACCTATTATAATCTTCTCATAAATTTCTCTATTGCAGCATCTTTCCACTGAGCAAAGGTGCCATCAATGATTCTACGACGACACTCCTTCACCAACCACAGGTAGAATCCCAAATTGTGAATCGAGGCTATCTGCGCAGCCAACATCTCTCCAGCTATGCACAAATGTCGCAGATACGCCTTAGTGTACACCGTATCAACAAATGTAATTCCAGCAGGATCAATCGGAGAGAAATCGGTCTCCCACTTTTTATTGCGAATATTAATAACACCCTCTGTCGTGAACAACATTCCATTACGACCATTTCTTGTAGGCATAACACAATCGAACATATCCACACCGCGAGAAATCGCCTCGATGATATTGGCAGGAGTCCCCACCCCCATCAGGTAGCGCGGTTTATCTCTGGGCACCACTTCATCTACAACCTCAATCATTCGATACATCTGCTCAGCAGGCTCGCCTACAGCCAACCCACCAATAGCATAACCATCAGGGTTATATTGCTTAATAAACTCCACAGACTTAACTCGCAAATCCTCATAGACGCAACCCTGAATAATCGGCATCAGCGTTTGTTCGTAGCCATACAGCGGCGAGGTTTGTTCGAAACGATTAAAACAGCGATCTAACCATCGGCAGGTCAAATCGAGCGACTTTGATGCGTATTCCCTTGTCGAATCACCCGGAGGACACTCATCGAATGCCATCATAATATCAGCACCGATTGCACGCTGAGTATCCATCACATTTTCGGGCGTGAACAGATGACGCGAGCCGTCAATGTGCGATTGGAACTTGCACCCCTCCTCGGTGAGTTTGCGAGCCGAAGCCAATGAAAATACTTGAAATCCGCCACTGTCGGTCAGAATAGGTCTATCCCACGAGCAGAACTTGTGCAATCCACCCGCCTGCCGCAGCGTTTCGCAACCTGGTCTAAGATATAGGTGATAAGTATTACCAAGAATAATCTGTGCCTGGATATCATCAACGAGTTCGCGATGAAACACACCCTTAACACTACCCACAGTACCTACGGGCATAAATATCGGAGTTTCGATTTGGCCGTGCGCCGTAGTCAGTACACCGGCTCTGGCTCTGGTAGATGAATCGTTTTTAGTAATTTCAAAGGTCATACGCCTGCTATTTAACGTGCAAAGATACATTTTTTTGTACAAACCCAAGCAATTTTCGTCTATTGATTTTGCCATTTGCACAAAACAGAACAGGCAGTCGATAAAAAAATAGACAAAAAATTGCATAAAAATTTGCACGAATAAAAATTTCGTTATACCTTTGCATCGCAAAATCGGGGGAAGTCAATAGTGATTTGACACTGATTAAGTGGATTTGGTCCCTTCGTCTATCGGTTAGGACGGAAGATTTTCATTCTTCAAAGAGGAGTTCGATTCTCCTAGGGACTACAAAGGCGGTAAATAACAATACTTGAAACAGGAGCTCGCCTGGTGTGGTGAGCAACGTATGGGAGAGTGAACGTAGTTGGTCGCTCTTTTTTGTTGATTAATAAGATTAATAAGAAAAACGTAAAATAAGAACTATGGCAAATCACAAGTCATCTAAAAAGCGTATCCGTCAAACGGAAACTAAGCGCTTGAGCAACAAATATTATCACAAGACAGCTCGCAACGCTATGAAGGCTTTGCGCAACACAACTGATAAAGATGCAGCAGCAGCGTTGCTTCCGAAAGTTGCTTCAATGCTTGACAAACTCGCTAAGAAGAATATCATTCACAAAAACAAGGCAGCAAACTTGAAGAGCGGCTTGCAAGTTCACGTTAACGCTTTGTAGTGTTTGAACTCGAGAGAGTAAAGATTATGAGAGGAGAATCAGTTTTGATTCTCCTCTTTTTTTGTTTTATCCAAAATAATTACTAACTTGCACCCGTGAAATATTTCACAAATAACTTAAAATTTTACAGTTATGGTTAAAAAACTCTCAAAAATGGCATTAGTATGCCTCGCAGTGTTGTGTATCTCTTCTACAGAAACAACCGAAACAAAAAAAACAACAACTGAAACAGCAACCGAAACGGCATCTATCACAATGAGACCTACCGTCAGAATTATGTTTGAAGGTATAGAATTAATCGCAAACGCAGGGTACCCGTTCACTATTTACTTCTATTACACAAATACAAATAGATTTTTGATTTTCAGAGATGATGACAGCAATATGAGAATCGAATATCCACAAAATGGTACTGCAAACACGCCTGAGGAAAATTTGGGAGAATTTTCAGATGTCATAACCGATTATGATTATTTGGTAGAATATACTATAATAGCCGAATCAGAAGGTTGGGATCGTGATTATGCATACATATCGTATCGCACAAGACCGTATGTTGACTAAGTTACAAAACAATCGACTATGACTAAAAAGATTCTCTTCACATTAGTATTAGGCATTCTTTTGTCAGTTTTCAACTTTGATCATAGTTATGCTCAAGCCAAATATCAATACGGTGTTGGTATGGTTCAAGCATCGCCAATGAAATATATAGCTCCTGCAATGAAGAGGAACTTTGACCGTAAAACAATTGAACGCTGTCAAAGAGACATCTACCATAGGAGAAACGAAAGATGCGACAGATTGTATTTAACAACTCTTATGGAATGGCCTGCAATAGTAAAGGGTGATACTGCAAGAATCAAATGGATATTTGACAATAGTGTAATTACCCATATCGAGATTAAAGGTGTCGGCGAAACTACACCTGAAGACGTTCAAAAAGGGCAGTTTGTTATAGAAGTAACACCGGAACAAACAACGCTATACAAAGCACATATCCATATAAAACACGTTGACGGCACAATATCGGTCCACCAGGGAATTGCCGATCGTCGAGTGATTGTTGTTTCTGACCGGAAAAAACAAAACAATATTTATCAAACAGTAACAGTGTCTAAGGCAAATCGTCAGATTGAAAAATTATCTCGATATATGGATAGTCAGGCTGGCGGAGTCCGAGAAGGAAAATGGTTATATTTCCCTGACAAACTGAACACATACATCGAGAATGTTTCTGGCCTAAATCCCAATGTAGAACCCGTAACAGAAAAAATTCCAGACACAAAAACCATACTGCAAAATGAAACAAAGAAATTTGATAGTTTTGAGTTGGAACCTGGAAAGTGGATGCGCACTACACTCGAACACGCTGTGATAGCCCGAGGTAATTCAAGCCGAATAAAATTTGTGTTTGACAACCAAGTGGTAAAAGGTATCGAAGTACAGGACGTAGAAAAAGCATCTAGCAAAGACATCAGAAAAGGGGAATACATCGTTACTCTAACACCTGAAAAGACTACGTTGGTCAAAAGCATTGTCTTTACCGAAAGGAACGGGAAACAAGTACAACTACCCACGAACTACCGAATAATCGTAGTCGAGCCCCAAAAATACGATGAAATTATGAAAAAAATTTACAGACACAGCAAGTTAGGCACAGGCTATCGCGAATATTTGGAAGAACTCGCCGACGGAGTCCCCTCGTTCTAATCTGCACTACAAAATGAAAAAAGATGCTTGACCACCCAATTTTATCAAGCATCTTTTTTATTTTATTTAGTTATCGACTATTTGCGATAAATCTTCTGATATCCGTAGATTGCAGTTTCACCAAGTTCCTCTTCGATTCTGAGCAATTGGTTGTACTTAGCCATACGGTCAGAGCGGCTCAATGAACCAGTCTTGATTTGACCAGAGTTTGTAGCTACGGCAATGTCAGCGATTGTCGAATCTTCAGTTTCGCCTGAACGGTGTGATGTAACTGAAGTGTATCCTGCACGGTGAGCCATTTCGATAGCATCGAGAGTTTCGGTCAAAGTACCGATTTGGTTAACCTTAATCAAGATTGAGTTACCGCAACCAAGTTCGATGCCCTTCTTCAAGAACTCTACGTTAGTAACGAACAGGTCATCACCAACCAATTGACAACGATCGCCGATACGTTGAGTCAGCATTTGCCAGCCTTCCCAGTCGTTTTCGCACATACCATCTTCGATAGAGTCAATAGGATATTTGTTCACGAGGTTTTCGAGGTAATCAACTTGTTCAGCTGAAGTACGGATAGCACCGTTTTCACCTTCAAACTTCTTGTAGTCATATTTGCCGTCTACATAGAATTCGCTTGATGCGCAGTCCAGACCGATAGCTACGTCACCACCTTCGCACTTACGACCCGGTTTGTAACCTGCAGCCTTGATAGCTTCGATGATAGATTCCAAAGCATCTTCAGTACCGTTGAGTGCAGGAGCGAAACCACCTTCGTCACCTACTGCAGTGCTCAAACCACGGTTCTTGAGAACTTTCTTCAAAGCGTGGAATACTTCAGCACCCATTCTCAAACCTTCGCGGAATGACGGAGCACCCACCGGGCGAATCATAAATTCTTGGAAAGCGATCGGAGCGTCAGAGTGTGAACCACCGTTGATGATGTTCATCATCGGAACAGGCAACACCTTAGCATTAGAACCGCCGATGTAACGATACAAAGGCATACCCATATAGTTAGCAGCAGCACGAGCTACAGCCAAAGACACACCCAAGATAGCGTTAGCGCCCAAGTTGCTTTTAGTAGCAGTACCATCGAGAGCCAACATCGCGCGGTCGATAGCCACTTGGTCAGTAACCATCATACCGAGGATTTCCGGAGCGATAACTTCATTTACATTTTGAACGGCTTTGAGCACACCTTTACCGAGGTAACGGCCTTTATCACCATCTCTCATTTCGAGAGCTTCGTTTTCACCTGTTGAAGCACCAGAAGGCACTGCAGCACGACCGATAGCGCCGCTAGCTGTAGCCACTTCAACTTCCACTGTAGGATTGCCTCTAGAGTCGAGGATTTCACGAGCGTGAATACCAATGATTTGTCCCATAATTATTTTTCAGTTTTTAAGTAAAATTTACCAATTAAAAATCAGGCAAAAATAGCGAATTGTTTGCGGATTATCAACTATTTTCCTCTAAATTAATATCAATCGAAGAAAATAATCCCAAACAATCGACCCGCTAATGCTGTTAATGGAAATAAGTTTCTGATGAGTTAATTAAAAAATAGATCTGATTCAGCCAACGAGTAGCAGCGAATTCACACCTCATCGAGTTCGTACGGCCACCCACCCTGCTAAAAAAAGAAAAGTTTAACTAACTGTCAAACAATTAATTAAACTTTCATCGTGGCGGAGAGGGAGGCTCCAGAACTTACAGAATCATGGAAAATCATAAAATTTCAATTCATTGTAAATTAAGCGTTTATAAAATTGTTAAATTCATTGAAACTCATAGGGAGCATTTTGATATATGAAAAATTGGGTGTAATTTTGGGTGTAACTTTTTAACGCACCCAATTTATGAACATTAAAAGAAACATCATTTTTGCCTTGGAGAGCCGTAAGAAGAACGGTGTTCCCGTCATTGAGAACGTCCCCATCCGAATGAGAGTTATTTTTGCGAGCCATCGTATCGAGTTTACGACAGGCTATCGCATTGATGCTGCTAAATGGGATGCAGACAAACAACGAGTGAAGAACGGCTGCACAAATAAACTCAAACAGAGTGCTTCGGATATCAATACCGACCTGCTTCGTTACTATACCATAATGCAGGAGGTATTCAAGGAGTATGAGGTAAAGGATATTATGCCTACTCCACAAGAAATCAAAGATTCGTTTAACAATAAGGTAAACCCAACCGAGGAGGTGCAGGAGGAGCAGAAAGGTTTTTGGGAGATATTCAATGAGTTTGTTTCCGAATGTGGCAAGCAGAACAATTGGACTGAATCGACCTATGAGAAATTTGCAGCCGTAAAGAATCATATCAAGGAGTTCAAGGCAGAGCCTACATTTACCTGCTTTGATGAAGAGGGGTTGAATAACTATGTTGATTTTCTCCGCAAAACAAAGGATATGCGTAATAGCACCATCGGCAAGCAATTGGGATTTCTCAAATGGTTTATCCGTTGGGCTTTCAAAAAGGGCTATCATCAGAATATTGCATTCGAAACATTCAAACCCAAATTGAAGAATACTCCGAAGAAAGTAATCTTCCTCACTTGGGATGAGTTGAACAAATTAAAGGCTTGCAATATTCCGCAGAATAAGCAATATCTTGAACGAGTGCGTGATGTGTTCTTGTTCTGTTGCTTTACGGGATTAAGGTATTCCGATGTCTATAATCTTCGCACAAGCGATGTTAAGGCTGACCATATAGAGATTACCACCGTCAAAACTGCCGATAGTTTGGTTATTGAGTTGAATAACCATAGCAAGGCAATCCTCGAAAAGTACAAGGATGTACATTTTGAGGGGAACAAGGTGCTGCCAGTTATCAGTAATCAGAAGATGAACGATTACCTGAAAGAGTTGGGCGAATTGGCAGAGATAAATGAGCCAATAAGAGAGACCTATTACAAGGGTAATCAACGTATTGATGAGGTTACACCTAAATATGCACTACTTGGCACACACGCAGGGCGACGCACATTTATATGTAATGCCTTGGCCCTCGGTATTCCTGCACAGGTGGTAATGAAATGGACGGGACACAGCGACTACAAAGCGATGAAACCCTACATTGATAT
>JAZTZL010000021.1:0-20151 GCA_045637425.1 Rikenellaceae bacterium
TATACCATCTGCAAATGCATATTATAATGCACATATCATATACAAAAACACCATATTTGTATTTGATGATAGTATATTTGTATTCACTTGTATTTCATTGTCGAAAAAAAAGTTGATTTTTTTAGAAAATTTTTCATTTGGACTCAATTTTTCTCTACTTAAGTGAGATTCTATTGGCTGATTCGCGTTTTTTCTCGTTCACCAGTTCTGCGTAAATTTGGGTTGTTGAGACGTTGCGATGAGTCAGCATTTTACTCACCGTATAGATATCTGTTCCGGCTGCTATCTGTAGTGTTGCAAAGGTGTGCCTACTTGTATGAAATGTTATATGCTTAGTAATACCAGCTCGTTTTAACCATCTTTTAAGAGGGGCGTTAAGCATTCCACGTGCAAAATCCTCGAACACTTTACCTTCCTTTTTGCGTTTACCACAGTAGGATAAAGCCTCTTCACTAATAGGTAATGTTGCTTCGGTCTCCGTTTTCTCAGTGCGTATTCTCATACACCAACCACCATCTGGAGCCTTGACAATATGTTTCCACTCCAATTGTATAATATCACTAACACGCAGTCCAGTGAAGCAGGAGAATATCGCAGCTCTGCGTAATACCGGGATATCACAAGGAGTAGTATCGAGACGCTTTAATTCCTCTAAGGTCAGATACTCTCTTTTAGTCTCGACATACTCTATCTTATCAAGGTAGTCATTGATATTCTCTTTGAGCAGCCTATCACGGTATGCTCTTTTGAGTACTGCTCTAAAAGTAGAGAAGTATGACGCCTTGGTATTAGTGTGCATTGCGACACCTGGACGCCTTACAGAAGTAGCTGTTAATAAGTACTCGCCAAATTTCTTGGCAACATCTACATCTAACTCCTCAAATGAACATTTACCGTGTATAAATTTCTCAAAGTGTTGATACGACCCCCACCATTTGCTATTACTTGGCTTACCCTCGGCTAAATTTCTGTAATACTCCAGAAAATCACCTTTCATTTTAGACTTATCCAAAAAGCCAAACTGTTCATTGATGATGGACTCTGTACGACAAGCTAAAATACCTTCTGCACGAGTCATCATTTTGACATTGTAGGCTCTTTCCTTATCAGTTTTGGGCTTGTCATACACATAAATTCCAAGCGACTCTTTATATACGCGCTTCATCTTATCCTTTAAGAAGATTGCTGGACTATAGCGCAGATATAGCGACGACTTACCGTTTTTGATAGGTCGCTTAACAAGTAATACTCTCGAAGTTACTGACATATCTATATATTTTTTTGTTTACTATTCATTAGCCCATCTAGCTCTGGCTTTGATATCTTTATGTATTTCCCTTCTTTATGTGTCGGGATATTATATCGTTTGATATATTGGTACAATGCATCTCTACTTATACTATATTTCGAAATAGCTTCTTCAACAGTATAATACTCGGGTTGCGGAAACTTCTTGCGCATCAGTTCATCAAAGTGTTCTTTTGAGTAATATCCTTTGTTGCCTTTTCGCATTTTAGGAACAGGATTCTTATAAATAAGAACTGAAACATAGTGTGGATCCAAACCATAAATATTATTGATATCCTCCATTGTGTACCATTCCTTAATATTAGGATCGGGAAGTCTACTTGCCAATAATTCGTCAATATGTTTTTTCGAATAGTGCACTTTCCCGTTAATTCTCATTCGAGGGACCATATTATTAGATACGCACCCGTGAACACCTTGAACTGAAATGTCATATTTCTGACATACTTCCTCAAGTGTGTACCATTCTGAGATGTCCGGATCGGGAGTGTTTAGAGAAAAGCATCTGTCAATATGCTTCTTGCTAAAATATGTCTTATTCCCGTGCTTCAGTCTCGGAATGTTTTTAGTCGCTGCATACTTGAAAACAGTATCCTTGCTAACCTTAAATTTTTCGATGACCTCTGCCGTCGAGTAGTACTCTGCCACAGGTTTGGAGATTACACGCCTTACCTGGTAAGGAATATTCGTTTTGAACAAAGCATCTATATCAACTCTGCGGATAAAAATCTTCCTGTTCATCTTAATACAATTTATCTTTCCTGTTACGCAGTATCTATAAACCGTCGTACTGGATATGCCCATAAGTTTGGCAACATCATCGCAAGACAGATACTCCTTTTTAAGTGTAGTGGGTGATGGAGATGGAAGGTTTTCGCCTTCGAGGACTTTTTCTAACTTTTGCTCTCTTTTTTCGGTTTTATAGTTTCGTTGCGAACATTGGTGAGAGCAGAACCTTGTTGTCATTTTGTGGGCAGTAAATTTCTTACCACAAAACTCGCACACCTTTGTTACTTCAATTTTGCTCATATGAGAGATATACGTGTAGATGTCTATTATCTGGGCGATATCACCGGCGAAATAAACTCCGATGATATTCTAAGTGAGATAACATCTACTTGTTATGAAATTGGGATTTTGGTTTGATTTTAGTTTGCACCTCATTGCACTCCATTTCACTCCGTTGCACCTCATTGCAAACTTGGTGAAATCTCTTTAATAGTGGTAGGACAGGTGATGATATCTGACATTGTGGGACAAATATGGCCCAAAAAAGTGATAAACTATGCTATATCAATGACAACTTGACTTTATCACAAAAACACGAAAGGCGCTCTAAATGAGCGCCTTTGATAGTTTATGATAGCCAATGATAAAGTGATTTTACTTGCCTATGCAGAATTTAGCGAAGATGGTACCGAGTATTTCGTCGGAGGTGATTTCGCCGGTGATTTCTCCGAGGTTGTTAATTATTACTCTGATGTGTTCCACGACCAAATCTGCACTCAGACCCATATCCAGAGCTCGGTGTGCTTCCTCGAGTTCGGCTCCGCAGCGAATCAATACATCATAGTGGCGTGCATTAGTTACCATTAACCCTTGATTGCTCACATCTTGATAAGGTTTGCTCAACAATTCCCGCAACTCATCAATGCCTTGATTCTCTTTTGCTGAAATTAATACCCGTTCGCCCTGATACTCAACATTCCCACAATTCACATCGCGCTTGTTGAAAGCCACGATAACGCGCTTTTGGACCAAGGCTACCTCTTCGGGTATTTTGACCTCGTTGCCGTCACAGACTATTAATACAATTTCGGCACGTTCGATTGCTTTTTTACTGCGTTCGATGCCCATTGTTTCTATGACATCTTCGCTCGAACGAATACCTGCAGTGTCGATTATTCTAAATTTCACGCCGTTGATAAAGAGTATCTCTTCAATGGTATCTCTTGTTGTACCTGCGATGTCCGAAACTATTGCGCGTTGTTCTCCAACCAATATGTTTAGCAGTGTCGATTTTCCGACATTTGGAGCGCCGACTATTGCGACGGGGATTCCCTCCTTCAGCGCGTTGCCAGAGCGAAATGATTGGCACATATTGTCGATTTCGGATTTGAGCTGCTGCATAATGAGACGCAGTTTGCTACGGTCTGCAAATTCGACCTCCTCCTCCGAGAAGTCAAGTTCGAGTTCAAGCAGTGCTGCCAATTCAACCAGATGTTCTCTGAGAGTATTTATTCCAGATGAATAAGCACCTTTCATCTGGTTCATTGCTACCTGGTGGAATGCCTTTGAGTCTGAAGCAATTATATCTGCTACAGCTTCGGCTTGAGAGAGGTCCATCTTGCCATTGAGGAATGCACGTTTGGTGAATTCTCCTTGTGTTGCAGGTCTTGCGCCATTTGCTACGAGAGCTTCTATTGTTCGTTCTGCGATATATTTTGAGCCGTGGCACGAAAATTCGACAGAGTCCTCGCCTGTGTACGAGTGCGGAGCACGAAACACCATAGCCAATGCATCGTCAATCACTTCGCCTTCAAACTGAATGTTGCCGTAGTGTACGGTATACCCCTCAGCCTTGGATAGCGATTGGCCATTGCGTTTGAAAAAAATTTTGTCTGCAATCTCGAGAGCTTGATTTCCGCTGATTCTGATTACAGATATTGCGCCGCCTGTGGCCGTAGCGACTGCGGCAATGGTTTGTTCAGATGTAATCATAATTTTTTACGGAATGTATATTGTACTGCCTGCTCTGAGCGCATTGGCACTTTTCAAATTGTTCGCCTTCATAATGGCTTTTGTTGTGGTGCGGTGTCTCATAGCCAGCGATCCGAGCGTATCGCCCTTTTTTACTTTGTATCTTATGCCGCGACCTTGTGAATTCCACGTTTTTGAGAAGTTCGCAGGGTTTAGGAATTCCTTTAAGTATAGTGAGTCTTTAGCGTTGATTTCGTTTTCGTGTTCTATGAATTGTGAAACCATTTCGATGGGCAGATTCAGCGGGTATGCTTCTTTCGCAGTAACGGGAATAATGTCGAGTTTGTACTGCGGATTGAGTTCTCGCAACTGTTCGGTCGAGATGGGTATTGTAGATGAAATCTGGTCGAAGTGAGTCAGTTTTCGGACGTAGATTGTATCAGTCGGAGTGCCGATTGCGAAATTATCCGGATTTATTCCGTGATTTTTGTGGAATGTGTAGGCGTACGTAGCGCCGATGAATGCAGGGACATATCCACGAGTTTCGCGAGGCAGATACTCATAAACGTCCCAGAACGTTTTGGCATTGTTCCCCGCACGTTTTATGGCTTTGTTCACATTACCTGCGCCGCAGTTATATGCAGCGATTGCCAAAGTCCAATCGTGGTACATTTCGTAGAGGTCTTCGAGGTGTGTGCAGGCTGCGCGTGTAGCCTCTCTCACATCGTATCTCTCATCGACAAAGGCATTTATCTCCAGTCCGTAATTCTTTGCTGTAGCATACATCATCTGCCACATTCCTGTAGCACCGGCTCTTGATACGGCCTTTACTCTCATAGCCGACTCGACAAATGCCAGCAGTTTCAGTTCGAGGGGCATATTTCTGCGGTAGAGTTCCTCTTCAATCATCGGGAAGTATAGTTTCGCGATACCCATCATTGTCTCCATTTGTCCTCTGTATCTCAATGCGTAGTTTTCGATATACTTGCGCACCAGCCGGTTGTAAGGCAGTCGAATCATTGTAGGCATCATCTTGAGCCTTTGTTCGTAGATTGAATCTGGGATTGTCGCTTTGCTGTCTGCGATGATTGTTTCGTCCAGCGAGATGAACTCATTGACATACGAGTCATAGGACTCGACTATGTTTTGCAATGTTTTTGCAGCCAACAAAGAGTCATATTGCTCGGGTGTAAATCTCAGATTCAGAACTTCATCGGGGGTATCAGCATTTGCTTCGTTCACAAACGAGAGGAGCAATGTTGCGAGAATAAGCAGAAAATTTTTCATAGCAAAATTAGAAATTAATGCTCATTGACAGACCCACACCTTGAGAGTTTCCATTGGTCAGGGTATTTATATTGAGCATTGAAGGCGCGACCTGAATAGCGAGTTCGTCCGAGATGTCATAATCTCTGAGGTGGGCATCGACGTGCGCGTCTATTATGTTCAGCAGATAGAATGCTCCCGTGAGAATGATACTGAAGTCTCGGTTTCGGCGGAACGCATCACGAGTATTTTTCAGCACCGTAGCCGAGTGTCGTCCCTTGAATTCATCTACCGTATTATCGTCGCCGTCAGTCAGCAAATCGTAAGCCTTTCTGTATCTTTGGTATCCACGGTTATTGAAATCGACAATGTAGCCCATTGTCGCAATGCCGCCCAGCACGATAGGCACCTTCCAGTAGCTACCGTTGTATATCTGACCTGCGCCGGGGCAAATCATCGAGAGCGTCGTAGCCTTCTTGACCGGAGGAGCATAGTTTGCGTAGTTCATCACGCCGTCTCCCAAGAAGTATAGATAACTTGCCATTGCACCCAGCATAAAGATTGTTTTGCGGGTATTGTATTTCAATTCTTTGGATTTCAGTGCATCACACTCTTCTCGCGAGAGTTTGTTGTAGACTGCTGCATCGTACTGTTTTCTGTAGTCGCTAGCCTTGCTGCCTGCCGAGATACTTGCTGCAGCAAATGTGCCGACCGTTCCATATAGTACGGGTACCTTCCACGCCTGCTTGTTGTAGACCTGTGATAATCCGGGAACAACGATTGAGAGTGCAGTCATACGGCTGATTGGCAACGAATCCTTAAAGAGTTTCGATTGCGTCATACGACCTGCATCGATTGCAATTTGACGTTGTTCAAGTCTCAGTTCGCGTTTTGTTTTAGTCGGCACCTCCTGTTCGACTTTTTTGAAGCGGCTGTCTTGAGCGGCAGAGTGGTTAGCCACTCCCAGCATCATAATTGCTATTGTCAGTATCGTTATCCAGCAAGATTTCATTTTGGATATATGCTTAGTTTTTAATCTTTTCGAAAGTTTTCAATATTTCGGCAATCTCTTCGTCAGAGTTAAATCCGATAACGATTTTACCTTTGCCTTTAGTATTTTTCTTAATCGAAATATCTTGATTAAAGTATTTTTCGAGATACTCCACAAGGCGTGTGTATGTTTCGGGATACTCCTCATCGGCCATTTTTTCGTTCTCTTTTTTGTCTGAGAGTTTTTTCACAAGTTCTTCGACTTGTCTTACCGAGAGCTGTTTTTTGATACACTTTTTGAGAATTGATAATTGGTCTTCGAAGTTTTCCACGTTAATCAGCGCACGTGCGTGTCCCATTGATATGAGTTCTTCGCGCACAGCGAGTTGCACCTCTTCAGGCAGTTTGAGCAATCGCAGGTAGTTTGAAATTGTCGAACGCTTTTTGCCCACACGTTCTGCCAGTGTTTCCTGTTTTAGGTTGCATTCGTCAATGAGGCGTTGCAGGCTGAGTGCAATTTCTATAGCGTTGAGGTCTTCGCGTTGAATGTTTTCCACGAGCGCCATTTCAATCAGAGTTTGGTCGTCCACCTCTCTGACGTAGGCTGGGATTGTTTCGAGTCCGGCGCGTTGAGATGCTCTGAAACGGCGTTCGCCGCTGATAATCATAAACGTACCATCGTCGTTTCTTTTTACGGTGATAGGTTGAATCACACCGAGTTTAGAGATTGAGTCAGACAATTCTTCCAAAGCCTCCTCGTCGAACGACGTTCTTGGCTGATTGGGGTTTGGGAATATTTTTGACAATTCAATCTGGTCAAATGAGCTTGATTTGCTTTTGACCGGAGCATTGAAGTTTTCAATTTCGAAGATAGCGTCGAGTCCACGACCCAGTCTTTCTGTTTTGGGTTTATTCATAGCCAAAAACTTATTGGTTATTGTTCAAAAATTCGCGAGCCAGATTCAGGTAAGCGATTGCGCCTGACGAGCTGGCGTCATATTTTATAGCCGATAGGCGGTGGCTCGGAGCCTCGCTCAAACGGATATTTCGTTGGATAATTGTTTCGAATACGAGTTTGCCGAAAAATTTTCTCACTTCGGCTACGACCTGATTGGCAAGGTTTGTTCTCGAATACATCGTGAGCAGGAATCCTTCGATTTCGAGTCCGGGATTCATCTTCGACTTCACAGTCTTTATGGTATTGAGAATCTTGCCCAGACCTTCAAGTGCGAGGTATTCGCATTGTACGGGGATAATCACGCTGTCGGCTGCAATCAACGCATTGAGAGTCAGCAATCCCAGTGACGGCGAACAGTCGATGATGATGTAGTCGTAATCGTTTTTGACCTCCGAGAGAGTTTTTTTCATTCTGCTGAGAGCATTCTCCATTTCGCCGAGTTCTTTTTCAGCTCCGGCCAGATTTATATTCGAAGGGATAATGCTCAGGGTAGGGTGTATTTCGCTGTGTTGAATAGCTTCTTTAGCCTCGAGTCCGTTGATAATGCACTCATAGACATTATTTTCGGAATTGATATCAAACCCGAGTCCAGATGTACTTTGAGCCTGCGGGTCGAAGTCCACCAGCAGTACTTTTTTTTCTAGTACAGCGAGACTTGCTGAGAGGTTTATTGCCGTTGTAGTCTTACCTACACCGCCTTTTTGATTTGCAACAGCTACGATTTTACCCATATTTATAGTATCGATTAAGTCTGCAATATTACGAATTTTTTTCGAGAAATCACCATTAATATCCAAAATTAGATTTCGTGACGTTTATGTAGTGCGGTTAAAATGTTGAAGATAGTGTGAATATTTTGAGAAAAAATACCTAACTTTGCGAGGATATAGCAGATGTGTAAAGCACTGAAAAAACGGGTAGTTTTGGATTTGAAAAGATTTGTATCAGCAATAATGACTATGGTCGCGATGGCGGTGTTGATGGCTTCATCGATATTGCCGCATCATCATCACGGCGATGTTATTTATTGGTTTCCAGATGATTGTCTGTTTTGCGAGATGGAGTGTGCCGATTATCACGATGCTTGTGGTGATTGCACCGAGCCCCATTCGGGAGATGACCACGATTCGGGTCGATGTGTGGGATTGTCGCCATATTTGGCAGCCTCTCACGATACCCGAGATGAGTCGCGCTATTTCGAACTGCCTCAAGTTTCGGACTTCACGTTCGATTCGGAATATTCTCTCATACAGCAACTGCCCGAGCCCATTGCGCGGCACGTCGTAGTCATTGATGACAATCGGTGCGAGTCGGTTTTGGTTCGAGGGCGAGGATTGCGAGCTCCGCCTGCGCTGGTGTAATCTGAACTTTTTTGTGGGGGAATTCTCTCCCGATAGAGTCGGTTTGTATTTACATTCCGACATTCAGTCGATGTATATTAACTCAAATAAACAAAATACAATGAAAAAATATTTGATGCTTGCGGCTGCAGTAGTGTTTATGTTCTCTTGCGGCAAGCATAACGAAAAGAAAAGTGATAAACACGAACACGCAACCGTAGCTCACAATCATTCACACGATGGTCACGACCACTCTGCGCATAAGCACGAAGATAAGAAGAGTGATGCAAAGAGTGCAGCAAAGTCTACCGAGCACAAACACGACCACTCGCACGATGGCCACGACCACTCTGCGCACAAGCACGAAGATAAGAAGAGCGATGCAAAGAGTGCAGCAAAGTCTACCGAGCACAAACACGATCATTCACACGATGGTCACGACCACTCTTCGCACAAGCACGAAGATAAGAAGGGTGATGCAAAGAGCGCAGCAAAGTCTACTGAGCACAAACACGATCATTCACACGATGGTCACGACCATAGTTCGCACTCGCACGATGGACATTCACACGATGCGCACAATCACGATGGCCACGATCACGGCAATCCTGATGAAATCAAGTTTACCAAGCATCAGGCTCACGTAGCAGGTTTGCAGACCGAGATTGTTTCTGCGGGCGAGTTTACTGCCGTAATCCGCACTTCAGGTGAAATCTCGGCAGCAGTTGGCTCGGAGCAAATCATCGTAGCCAAATCTTCAGGTGTAATATCATTCGTGAAAAATGTTTCGGCCGAAGGTGCAGAACTTAGAGCTAACCAGAAATTGGCTACAATCAGTTCGAAGAGTCTTGCTACGGGCGATAAACTTGTACAGATTAAGGCTGAGTATGAGGCTGCAGAACAAGCCTACAACCGAGCTAAGAAGTTGAATGAAGAAAAAATTGTCTCAGCCAAGGAGGTTGAAAGACTCAAGGCAGAGTATCTGTCGGCAAAGAGTCGTTACGATGCAGTTGCCAAGAGCAGCGATAAGTCTGGCGGCGTAGCACTCAATTCACCTATTTCAGGTTATTTGAAATCACGTCTGGTAGAAGAGGGTGATTTCGTTGAAGAGGGTACTGCTATTGCCGTGGTTACTCAAACCCGTCGTTTGCAGCTCAGAGCTGAAGTTCCGGAAAAATATTATGCAGAGTTGCGCAATGTAAAGGGTGCAAACTTCACTACTTCGTATGATGACAAGTTGTACAAACTCTCGGATATGAACGGCCGATTGTTGTCTTATGGCCGTACTTCGACAGATGGCGCATTCTATGTTCCCGTTACATTCGAATTTGACAACTGCGGCGATGTTCTGCCGGGAGCATTCGTTGAAATCTACCTGCTCACAGGCGGCCGTCATAATGTAATGACTCTGCCCGTTAGTGCAGTAACTGAACAACAGGGACTGAAATTCGTATTCATTAAGTTGGACGATGAGTGCTACAAGAAACAGGAGGTCAAGACTGGGCTCACCAATGGCGAGCGCATCGAAATTCTCTCTGGACTCGAAGTGGGTCAAGAGGTAGTAACTCGAGGCGTAACTCAGGTTAAATTGGCAGCTTCGGCGTCAGTTGTTCCCGAAGGACACTCACATAGTCACTAATCCAAAGGAGGAATCGCTATGCTGAATCGCATAATAAAATTTTCACTTAATAACCGCTTGATGATTCTGGTGGGAGCTGTTCTGCTGACTCTCGGTGGAGTATATACGGCATCGAATATGGAGGTCGATGTATTCCCCGACTTGAATGCTCCGACCGTAGTGGTTATGACCGAGGCGCACGGAATGGCTGCCGAGGAGGTAGAACGTCTTGTAACTTTCCCGATTGAGACTGCGGTAAACGGTGCTACAAATGTACGCCGAGTTCGTTCGTCGTCATCAATGGGTTTCTCTATTGTTTGGGTAGAATTTGATTGGGGTACGGATATATATTTGGCTCGCCAGATTGTATCGGAAAAGCTATCGATTGTAGGTGAGGAGTTGCCTTCGAATGTCGGCAAACCGACGCTTGGTCCGCAATCATCAATTTTAGGCGAGATGATGATTATCGCGTTGCGTTCGGACACCACTTCATTGCAGGATTTGCGTACGATGGCCGATTGGACACTGCGTCCATTGTTGCTCTCGATGGGTGGCGTAGCGCAGGTCGCAGTAATCGGTGGTGAGATAAAAGAGTATCAGATTCTAGTATCTCCGACCCGAATGAAGCGATATGGAGTAACACTTGACGAGGTGCTTGCCGTTACGCGCGGAATGAACCGAAATGCTTCAGGTGGTACAATCTATCAATATGGCAATGAGTATATCATTCGCGGTGTGCTGCTGACAGACGAGGTTGAGCAGATGGCAAAAGCCGTAGTCAAGACCGTAGACCGAGTACCCGTAAAACTCGAGGATATTGCAGATGTTAAGATTGGCAATAAGGCTCCGAAGTTGGGTCTGGCGTCGCATCGTGGCGAGCCTGCGGTAATACTGACCGTTACCAAGCAGCCTGCTACGAACACTCGTGCGTTGACTGCACGCATAGACGCTGCGCTCGAGAATATGAAGAAGAGTTTGCCGGCAGATGTTGAGATTGCTACCGACTTGTTCCGCCAATCTCGTTTCATTGACAACTCTATCGGCAATGTGAAGAGTGCTCTCTTTGAAGGTGCAATTTTCGTTGTAATTGTATTATTCCTGTTTTTGATGAATGTCCGTACTACGGTCATTTCGTTGGTAACCATACCGCTCTCTATTCTGTTCTCAATTTTGACACTGCGCATTTTGGGGCTGACAATCAACACAATGTCACTTGGAGGTATTGCCATTGCCATAGGTTCGTTGGTAGATGATGCTATTGTCGATGTCGAGAATATCTTTAAGCGACTCAAGGAGAATCGACAGCTGCCTATTAACCAGCAAAAAAGTATGATTAAGGTAGTGTATGATGCCTCTCGTGAGGTCAGAATGCCTATTCTGAACTCAACTTTGATTATCGTTGCATCATTCGTTCCGTTGTTCTTCCTCAGTGGTATGGAGGGCAGAATGTTGGTGCCGCTGGGCATTGCCTTTATTACTTCGTTGTTTGCTTCTACGCTGATAGCTCTGACGCTGACTCCAGTGTTGTGTAGTTATATGCTCAAAAAGGGCAATCAGAACGAACGCGATCCGTTCATTGTTCGTTCGCTGAAAGGAATCTATTTGCGAATGCTTTCGTGGGTGCTCAGCCATAAAATGGGTATTCTGATTCCGACCATAATTCTGTTTGCTGGTGCAATATATATTTACACATTGCTGGGACACAGCTTCCTGCCGCCATTTAATGAGGGCTCGATGACTGTCAATGTCAGCACGTTGCCGGGTGTATCGCTCGAGGTGTCTGACCGCATTGGTCGCCGTGCAGAGGAGATTCTGCTATCGATACCTGAAGTCAAGACTACGGGTCGCAAGACAGGTCGTGCCGAGCTGGACGAACACTCGTTCGGTATCAACACATCTGAAATCGAGGCTCCGTTCGAGCTGAAGGATCGTTCTAAAGATGAGATGCTCAAAGAGGTGCGTGCGAAGATGGCAACGCTGCCGGGTGTGAATGTCGAAATCGGACAGCCAATCTCTCACCGAATTGATGCTATGTTGTCGGGTACGAAGGCGAACATTGCAATCAAGATATTTGGTTCGGATTTGACCCATCTGTTCAAATTGGGTAATGACATTAAGACTCTGATTGCGGATATTCCGGGCATTGCCGACCTTAACGTAGAACAGCAGATTGAACGTCCGCAATTGCAAATCAAGCCGCGCCGAGATGTTTTGGCTAAATATGGAGTTCCGCTGCCACACTTTGCTGAGATGGTGAATGTGTTATTGGGTGGCGAGGCTGTCTGCGAAGTGTATGACGGCAATCGTGCATTTGATTTGACACTGAAGGTTGCCGATGCTGACCGAGCTACAATCGAGTCTATTGGCGATATGTTGGTAGATGCAGGTGGACGTAAGGTGCCATTCTCGACCATTGCCGAGATTACCTCGTCGATGGGGCCCAATACGATTAACCGCGAGAATGTGAGCCGTAAGGTGGTTGTTTCGACCAACATCTCTGGAGCCGACCTGCGTGGTGTTGTAGACGCAATCCGCGAACGTGTAGATGCAAATATAACTCTGCCTGAAGGTTATCACGTTGAGTATGGTGGTCAGTTCGAGAGTGAGCAGGCTGCATCACGTACTTTGATGATTGCCTCGATTTTCGCTATTTTGGTAATTTTCTTGTTGCTTTACAACGAATTCCGCAATGTGCCACAGGCTGCGGTTATTATGTTGAATTTGCCGTTGGCTCTGATTGGTGGTGTATTTACAATCTATTTTACGGATAAGGTTGTTAGCATTCCGTCTATTATCGGATTTATTTCGTTGTTTGGTATTGCAACTCGAAACGGTATGTTGTTGATTTCGAGATACAATGACTTGATGAGTCAGGGAATGTCGCTTGGTGATGCAGTTCTGAAGGGTTCGATTGACCGTCTGAATCCGATTTTGATGACTGCCTTGACCTCTGCGCTGGCATTGATTCCGTTGGCATTGGGCGGCGAACTGCCTGGTAATGAAATTCAGAGTCCGATGGCTAAGGTGTTGCTGGGCGGATTGCTCTCGTCTACGTTGCTGAACGGTTTTGTAGTGCCGATTATGTACACCTACCTGCATAACAAGGGCGGAGTAAAATTCTCTGAAGATGAAATTTCCGAATAAAACTTAAGTGAATCAGAATGAAAAAAGCATTAATCATTATATCGTTACTGTTCTGCGGAGCGTTGCCTTCGCAAGGACAGTCTTGGGCAGAATTCATTTCAACAGTCGAGCAAAATAACTTGACAATAAAATCATTACGACAAGCTGCCGAGGCTCGCAAGTTGGAGAACCGCTCGGAAAAACTGCTGGCAGACCCTACGGTCGAGTTCGGATATATGTGGCGCACACCCTCGTCAATAGGCAATAAACACAGTTTCAGTGTTAGACAGGGCGTGGACATTTCGACTCTGACCGGTGCTAAATCGCGTCTGGTTAAGGCTCTGAATGTTGAGACCGAGTCGGCGTTCCGCGCTCACCGCATAGAGGTGTTGCTGGAGGTCGAGCGAGTTGCAATCGAGCTCTACTGCTACGAAACTGTGGTGTCGCACCTGAAGATGCAGTTGGATAATGCCAAGTTGCTGGAAACAGGTTATGCACAGCGCTACGAGTCGGGCGACATCAGTAAGATGGAGTACAATGCCGTGCGTAGCAATCTGTTGAAGGTTACTACGGATTATTCGAATGCCTGCATTGAGCGCGATGCGCTGCGCAAGCGACTTGAGGTACTGAACGGGGGGAAGGCCATTTTGGTTGTTGAACCCTCGTTGCAACTGCCGCAGAATTTCGACGCGTGGATTGAGGGAGCAGCACAGAAGAATCCCGCACTTGAGAATGCCATTGCGCAACTCGAGTCTGCACGTCGCCGTTTGTCGGTGAACAAGACTAACCAATTGCCGTCGCTCAATGTAGGATATGCTCACGAGTCGGGTGGGGCAGAGAAGGCTAATGGCGTAGTTGTCGGAGTCAGTGTGCCGTTGTGGTCTGGCCGCAACCGAGTTAAGCAGTCGAAGGCTGCCATCGAGTCGGTGAAGGCCGATGTTCAGCAGATGGAGTTGGACGTCGTAGCTCGATTGCGTGCGATTTACGAACGTGCGAGTTCGCTCGAGCAGTTGGCGCGTCAGGCTGAGTCAGAAATCACTGCAGCCGATGAGTTGAATCTGTTGCGCAAGGCTGTAGAGGCTGGCGAGATTTCCGTAGGTGAATACATTTCGATGGCGCACGTTCAGTATGATTTACTCAGACAGAAAGAGGAATTATGGCGTGATTACAGATTTGCGGCTGCCGAGTTATTGGCCGTCGAGTTGTAGTTTGTTCATATACCTTGATAAATACAAAAGCCTGCCTATAGGCGGGCTTTTTTTCATTGACTTTGCTTTGATTTTTTTTCAATCCCCCTCTCAAAATGCGTTGTAGCGCAGATATGAAAATTTTGATGAAATTTATTACTAAAAAGTTTAAAATTATATTGTTTACTCTTATTTGAAAACAGAATCTATGTATAGGATATTATTCCAAACTCCTATTTTTACATTTACTTAATTTTTGGGATACTATTGCAGATTATGATTATATAGCAGTCGGTTTACTACAAAATAAAACGAGGTCGGAGTGTATTCGACCTCGTTTGTTATCTAGGTGATTCCGTTACTTCTTGTGGTCAAGCGAGTTGAATTTGTATTGGAACGAAATAGAGTAGAAACGAGCAAATAGCTGATTCCAAGACTCGGAGATATATTGGTCTGTTGAATTTAGATTGTAGCCTGAATTATCATTGAAGAGATTATATACATTGATAGATAGTAGACCGTTTCGCTTCTTGAGCATTCTTGCTCCGAGTGAAAGGTTCAGTGCATTACGCTCCAAAGTTTGTCCCGTAGTATATGCCTTTTGATAGGTATTTACAAATGTCGGGGTGAATGTGAATCGAGTCAGGAAGTCAAATCGTACGCTCGCATTCAGGTTGTTTGTTCGAGAGCGATCACTATATTTCTCATTTTCCTGCCACGAGAATGTAGTCCTGTTCGTGAGGTTCACACGAATTTTGCGAGTCGGGGTGCTGATAATAGTAAACTCAACATTAGCATTTGAACTTTCATTTCGAATCAATTCGTTATCGACACTCGATAACGGATTTCTATAGCTACTTGAAACAGAGCACCCAAATGTTGTGTTAATTTTTTGAAGCAAATAAGAAACTTTTAAATTACCACTAAGTTGATAATAATTGCCAACATTCATAGGAGTGTTGAGCGTAGCACCTGCAGCGACTTCATAACCGCCATATTCTGATAGTATTGTACTCTCTCCAAAGTAACGACGAATCATCGTTATTGGATCAGTATAGAGTTGGTAAGAAAGACCGGTCTGGATGTTTACCTTGCGAGTCTTTTCATATGAACGATTACTGAAAGATAAATTCGCTTTATAAATTCGACCACTTTCAAGATTAGGATTGCCTGCAGAAAGTGACATTGGATTTTCATTACTCAAAATGTTCGACAATTGGTTTGCAAATGGGATACTATTTTCTGAGTCTATATCCAATGCAAGCATATTGTATCTAAGTGATAATGAATAGTTTACCGCATCAAAGTTTTTGCTTATGAAAACCTTGTTTGGAATGGTTTCATCGCTTTTAACTTCAGTATTTGAGTATGAAACTGCACTTTGGAGTAATAACCCAGATTTCCAAGTTCTGCGAAAATTAAATGACAATGCTGTTTTGGTATTGTTGCGGACATAATCTCCAGAATATGCTTCGTCAACCTCTCCTGTTGCTTGATTTATAGCAATTGAATAATTCTTATCTTTATCGTATGAATATTTCAGACCAATTCCAATGTCCAACGTTTCACGTTTATTATAACCAGATTTATCTTTATCCTTAAAAGTTTTGTATTTAGAGTAACTTAATGTTGTTTCTACGTTTGTTTCTATGCTCGGATTATCTGCGTCAACAGAGAGTGTCGTTAGATTTGTTCCATCTTTGTCCGTTAATTCATAATCACGGACTTGATCGTTATCGTTATTTGCATATCTAAAACTTCCTGAAAAACCAATTCTCAGTGTTGGAATTGATGGTGATAATAATAATGTGTCATTGGGGTTGAATTCTGCTTCGTGGTATATAGATTTACTAGCAAAAAGGTTCCCTGATAGATTTATAGGTTTAGCAATAGTTTTATTAATTTGACTTGTTTTAGACAAAAGTTTTCCGTCTGTTATTGTCGTGTTTTGTGATTCTGAGAAATATTCATTTTTAGTGAAAGTTGGATTAAGGGATATACTTATCGGGAATGTTCCATTTTTTGCATATGTTATAGATCCATCGTGATTCTGTGATTTTGATTTAATGCTATTAGCAGTTTCAATAATTTGAGAATCAAAATTGACAGAAGGGAAATATGTTGATTTAGAGCCTGACATATTCGAATGACGTTGGTTATTGTAGGAATATCTGCCATTTAAATAGCCTTTTTGTATATATATATTTCGCTTAGCCTTTTCGTTATAAACAGAATCTCCTATATCAGTGAATCCGCTAATAGTGATTTTTGTTTCTTGGGGATTGCCACCTTTAAAAAACACATTATCACCAAAAGTAAATCTTTTGGCTACCAAATTTGAGTGGCTTGCCTGTATTGATAAATTTTTACCTACTTTATAGAACCCGATGTCTCCTGCAAGACCGTATCTGATATTACGTGAACCATCAATATCTTTATCGTGGTCGAGTCCGCTTTCTGCTAGCCATTCCATTGTTGTGTAACTATCGATTTTCCGAGTTGTGGTAATGTTGGCTACGCGACGAGTGTCTTCATTTCGGTTTGTGAGAGCGGCTTCCGCTTCATCAACTTTTTCTTCGTAAGTATCAATCGCCAATGCACTCTCTGCAGAAAGTTTTAAGAATGCTATTCGTGGATCTTTACCAAAAAGGAGAGTATTGTTGATGTAAGTACGCTCAATTTTACGTCCATTTTCGTAAATCGTACCATCTTCTTCAATCTTGAAACCAGGGATTTGTTTAAGGACTTCAATTAAAGCATCACCCTCCATTGTTTTTACAAGTTTCGGGAAAATACGAGTTGTGTCACCTTTTTGTTCGAACATTTGAATGCGTGCTTTGACAACAGCTTCGTCTACGTTGTATAGGTCTGGAGCCAATGAAATTTTACCTAAATCTACTGATGGTTTTTCTATTATGCCATTATTGCTTCTATATATAAAGCCACTGCCTGATGGTGGTGATAATCTTCTGGTATAAAGTTTATAACCTAAGCAAGATACTTCTAATTTCGAATCGCCGGAAACTAAAATTTCGAATCGACCCTTTTTGTCTGTAACAACAGATCTCGATATAAGATCTTTTCCCCAGCTTGGAGCTGTTCCCACCAAATAGACGACTGCACTTTGAATAGGGTCTTTTGTGGCAGAGTCCACAACAACTCCATAGTATGTTGTGGAATATTTGTCCATTAAAGCCAAACGGGTAGAGTCATTATTTGTTGCAGAGAATTTTACAACTGTCGTCGAGATGGTCTGAGCTAATACAGTTTGTACATTAAATGATAATGCTGCAAGTGTGATAAAAAAGATACGTAACTTTGTCTTCATTTTCGTTCTGTTTAGTTATTAATGTTTTTATTTTCAGCAAATATAGCAATTTATTTTTAATTTAAGTATAAATATAAAATAAATCTCAATAATTATCACAATTGTTCACTAAAATTTATCGAATATTAAAAAATATTTTTCTGAACTGATATGTTACTTCAATCTTAAAAGGAATCACAACCGAATAAATACTACAATTTAGTGCACTTTTATTTTTCGGACATCTCCAGAAAATAAATATTTTATTCAAAATCTAAATTAGAAATTTACGATATTTAACCTTATTAACCAAAAGTAAATGACAGCTTCGAAAGGGGGTAGTCTTTTGTTGTGTTTGTTGTCTTGTCCTGAAATAGCGTTAAACAAAAGTAACTATCCGCTAAAGAAATGCAGTATAGACGAATATCATTACAAGTTCCTTAACAACTTCACTTATAACATCCGTCCTAGTTCACGAGACTTTTGTGCACATCTAATGAAGTATACCCCCGACTGGTCAATCACGTTAAAAGAACAATTGGTTGACCAGAACTGGTTTATGGGCGAATGGCACAATGATCCCACCATTATCGGTATGCTTGTGATGCTTGATTCCATTAATGATAAATTCAACAACATAGCCAATCTGTGGGATATCTTAACCAAAGAGCTAACTAAAGAGAAAGGGCGTATTATCTTTTATTTTCTACCCTTATCTGAAAATGGACTCTCCGATGAGTTATATATCAAGATGAACTCCAGAGGTAAGAAACTGACAGCTTTTGAACATTTTAAGGCAGAGTATGAAAACCTGTATGAAAAAGACACAGATAAAGCAATAACGGTGAATCACAAATTTGACGTTGAGTGGGCCAGCACATTCTTCCCATATCGTAATCAAGATGACATCGTGGACAACGAGTTCATGAGATACTTCTTTTATATAAGCCATATTCTTTGCTATGAACAAGGCATCAAGAAATCTAACGATGAGTTTGAACTTATCAAACTGATATATAACGACTCTCCTAATGCAGTTGACAATCGCAAATATCTTGAAGATGCATTTGATTGTTGGTATAGCGTTATAACTGATTATAAAACAATAGATAATTTTTTCAAGAAATATCTATCGGGGTTTGAATATGAGCTAGGTAAGGTGGCTACATTTAAGAGTATTACTGAATACCGCGAGAGTCAGAATTTTTTCCATGCTTGTGTTAAACTCTATCAAGTTAATAACAACTTCTCATATAGTGATTTCCTATTCCTTTATGGAATCATTACCTACTTGATAAACAAGGCTCAAATAACAGAAGATGACTTTGTCGACCGTCTACGTATATTAAGGAATCTCATTTGGAATTCTAATTCCGGTGAAATTCGTGGTGATGCAGACTACATGAGAGACTTACTTTGCGAAGTAAAAGACTTGATGTTGACTGGTAACATTAACAAAGAACTGACGCACAAGTTTAATGGCATACAAACAGATGAAGAGATTAAGAAGAAAAATAAGAAACAAGAAATTGATATAGAAACTCTTCACAGATTCGAGGATCATCCTCTGATTTACGGCTATGTTTCAGGATTAGGGTATGACAATCTTGATTTGGTAGATACATTCCTTTCTTTATTTAGTGGCACTCCAGAATTTATAAAGATACACCGTGCTTTGTTAGCTATAGGTGATTATAGACAGAATGATTCTAATCGTTATTATATGGGAAACCATAACAGAGCAACTTGGTCTCAACTATTACATAAAAGCCGTAATCGCAGTAACTTCGAAGAAAAGACAATGAATGTTCTCAGAAAGCTTCTTCTACAAATTAAGAATGGGGAGACCTTGGATGACATTATCAATAAATTTATATCAGAAAAGGAAAATACAAATACTTACGATTGGCGATATTACTTTGTAAAATACCCTGATATGTTGCGTGGAGCTGACGGCGAACTAACCTGGGATGAATCGAATGAATATATCTGCACAACACTTAATAAGCACCAGTTCAACGGACAACATTGGAATCCTTTCTTGAATGTAATATACCATACTTTGTCGGACAAGTTGTTGGACACAGGCGGAAAAGAAAATATTGGGCTAGGAAATTATGGGGGAAATTTAAACATTCTAAACCCCATTTCATCTTTAGCTGCAACAGGCTCAGGTTTTATTTATTATCATCAAGAAAGCAACGAATGCTGGCATGTAAAACAGGAAGATTCAATTGACAAAGAAGACAGAATTACTTTCGCTATTGAAAAAGTAAAGAAATTAGTTCAAGAGAATATGAATACATAATTTCATGATACGAATTTTGCCCCCTCAGCTATTTTCTACTATTTTG
>JAZTZL010000022.1:0-17511 GCA_045637425.1 Rikenellaceae bacterium
GACAATATAATATAGTATGGGATTGTTCTCGTTGACCCAAGAGTTGGCAATGGACTTGGGTACAGCCAATACAATTATTATAAACAACGGCAAGATAATGGTCGATGAGCCCTCGATTGTTGCAATCGACCAACATTCCGGCAAGTTGGTGGCTATCGGCAATCAAGCTCGCCAGATGCAGGGTAAGACTCACCAGAATATCCGCACCATACGTCCGTTGAGAGATGGCGTTATCGCTGACTTTACCGCAGCCGAGATGATGATTCGCGGTATGATTAAGAAAATCAAATTCAGCAATACGTTGTTTACGCCGTCGCTGAAGATGGTTATCTGTATCCCGTCGGGCTCGACTAACGTCGAAATTCGTGCAGTACGCGACTCGGCCGAACACGCAGGCGGTCGTGAGGTATATATGATTTATGAACCGATGGCTGCTGCATTGGGTGTCGGTCTTGACGTTGAAGCTCCGGAAGGTAATATGATCATCGATATCGGCGGGGGTAGTAGGGAAGTAGCCGTAATCTCGGTTGGTGGTATCGTTTGTAGCCAAAGTATCAATGTGGCTGGTGACGTATTTACTGAAGATATTCAATCATACATTCGTCAGCAACACAATGTGCGAATCGGTGAACGTACGGCTGAAGCTATCAAGATGTCGGTTGGTGCAGCCATTCAAGACCTTGACAATCCGCCCGAAGATTTCGTAGTTACAGGTCCGAGTCTTATGACATCGCTCCCTGCTACGATACGTTTGTCTTCACAGGAGATCGCATACGCGCTGGAAAAATCTTTGGTTAAGGTTGATGCCGCAGTGATGAAGGTTCTCGAGCAAATTCCACCCGAACTCTACTCGGATATCGTTAAGAATGGTGTTTACCTTGCAGGTGGTGGTGCGTTGATCAGAGGCTTGGATCGTCGTCTTCAGGAGAAGACCAATATCAAATTCCACGTCGCAGAAGATCCGTTGCTGGCAGTAGCAAGAGGTACAGGAATCGCGCTGAAGAATATCAACAGATTCTCGTTTTTAATGAAATAGCCTCTGGTGAGCGAGGGCTGACATTGCAGGAATGAACAGAGTGTACTTGTTCTTGAAAAGGACACATCTTGTGTTGTTGTTCGTAGTGCTTGAGTTGTTTACTTTGCGCTACTATCTGAGGAGTACGCCCTATACTCGTGCAAAATTGGCCATCGTGTCGAATTTCATCATTGGTGGAGTCGATGCTCGAATCGAAAAAGTCAAGACATTTTTCAATCTTTTAGGCGAAAATCGTCGTTTGACTCAAGAGTTGGCTCAGGCTAATTATAGACTCGAACAGTTAAGACACACTAATAAGATGATTGCTGTCGAAGATTCGGCAGTATTGGACACACCTTATAAATATATGACAGGCGCAGTGATAAACAATTCCATATCACTGCGCCATAACTATTTTACGGTAGACAAGGGATTGAATGATAATGTCTGCAGGGATATGGCTGTAGTCAGCGGACGGAACATCGTTGGTTATGTAGTTGAAAGTTCTGAGCAATTTTCGGTTTGTATCTCTCTGTTGAATGTTGATTTCAAGACCAGCGGTCGTATCGAAGGCGACGAATATACGGGTATTATCTCGTGGGACGGTGTTGATAGAGAATACCTTACCTTCAGCGATGTGCCGAAGTATGCTGATATTGCAATTGGGGATACGGTCGTAACAACTAACTATTCGGCAATTTTCCCCGAGGGTTTGGTGATAGGTACGATTTCGGAATTCGAACTCGTTAATATGACAAGTTATAAGGCAAAAGTTCGGGTTGCAGCGCGAATGGGTGCGCTCAATAACGTGATGTTGATATTCAACCGTGATGCTGAACAACGGGCGCAACTCGAAAATGAATACTACAACAACAATCGAAAATGAGAACAGTTATAGAGTACATATTCCTATTTTTAGTTTCGGTGTTGGTGCAGGTATTGCTGTTTAATAACATCGATTTGTCGTGGTGGATTTATCCTGTGATTTTTCCTCTGTTTGTGATATTGCTGCCTGTTGAAATGTCTTCGATGGGTGTAATGTTCTTGGCAATGTTACAAGGTATCACGATGGACTTACTGACTGCTACACCGGGGCTTAATACGGCTACGATGTTGGCCGTAGGCGTATTGAGACGTCCGTTGCTATTGTTGTTCGTAGGGCGTCAGGCAGTGCAGGACGGGGGAGTCCCGATGAGCAACCGTATCGGTACTGAACATTTTGTGAAGTATGTTACTGCACTGATGTTGCTCTTCTTTGGTCTGTATCTCGGGCTTGAAAAACTCAACCTTGAAAACTATTGGGTAGTTCTAATTCAAATTCTTGCCTCGACATTGGTCAGTGTTCCGTTGATATTTGTGTTGCACCTTCTATTCTCATCACGCAAAACCGGATTTTAGAATATGAATCGTTATTTAGTATTGCAGATTGCAGTCGGAGTCTTGTTAGGTATATTGCTGATAAGATTGTTTTCGATTCAGGTTGTCGACGATTCATATCGTCGATATGCATTTAATAATGTATTGCAACGCAATGTGCAGTACCCACCACGAGGTGAGGTGCTTGACCGTCGTGGCGAATTCCTGGTAAAGAACAGCGATGCTTATGATTTGATGGTTATTCCGCTGGAAGTTAAGGAGTTTGATACTTTGGAGTTGTGTCGTCTGATTGGCGTGGACAAGGAGCGTTTCGTGAAAGAATTGAAAAAGGCTCGGAGCTATTCTCGTCGTCGCCCATCGGTAATTTTTAAACAACTACCCAAAGAGTTCAAATTGAGATTTGAAGAGCGAAATTTCAAAGGATTTTATTTGCAGGACCGCACTGTGCGCAGTTACCCGCGAAAGATTGCAGGTAACTTGTTGGGCTATGTCAGTGAGGTTACAGCTAAGATAGTCGAAAGGGATTCATACTACCGCAATGGCGACTACATCGGAATGAGTGGCATCGAACAGGCTTATGAGAGTGCGTTGCGCGGAAAGAAAGGTGTGAAAATCGAGATGGTCGATGTTCACGGCATTATTCGAGGTAGTTACGCCGAGGGTGTTTATGACTCGGTACCTGTTCCGGGGAAGACCATTCACTGTACGATAGACCCTCGACTTCAGGCATTGGGCGAGGAGTTGTTGGCTGGCAAGGTCGGCAGTATCGTGGCAATCGAGCCTTCGACGGGTGAAATTCTGGTTATGGCAAGTAGCCCTACATACGACCCCGATCAACTTGTTGGGCGAGATAGGGGAAATAATTATATGAAACTTCTGGGTGAGAGTCGTCGTCCGTTGTTCAATCGTGCAGTTATGGCGAGCTATCCTCCTGGTTCTACATTCAAAACAATCAATGGTCTTATCGGACTGCAGGAGGGTGTGGTTACGACTTCGAATCGCTACCCGTGTCATATGGGTTACACCATAGGGCGTGGAGTGAAGTGCCACTCACACTGGTCGCCAGTGAATCTGGTTGAAGCAGTGCAAACCTCGTGTAATGCATATTTTTGTTACGTTTTCAGAGATATTATCGACAATAAAAAGTATGGTAGTGCAAAGGCAGGTTTGGCCGTTTGGCGAGATTATGTACAAAGTTTTGGGTTCGGCAGAAAGTTGAATTCTGACTTTACCGGTGAATTAAATGGCAATCTGCCCACACCTGAATACTACAATAAGGTCTACAATAATAGGTGGAATTCGATGACCGTATTATCGCTCTCAATCGGTCAGGGCGAGTTGGGCGTAACTCCGCTACAGATGGCCAATCTGTGTGCAATCATCGCAAACAGAGGTTATTACTACATACCGCACGTAGTCAGCAAAATAGAAGGTCAGGACTCGTTGGATTCGCGTTTTTATGAGCGTCACTACACGAAAGTCGATTCGAAACACTTCGAGCCTATTGTCGAGGGTATGTGGCGATGTGTACATCGTGACGGTGGTACAGGGAGTATAGCTTTCATTGAAGGTCAAGACGTGTGCGGTAAGACAGGTACTGCTCAGAATCCGCAGGGCGCCGACCACTCGACATTTATGGCATTCGCACCCAAA
The DNA here is from genome assembly GCA_045637425.1 of Rikenellaceae bacterium. Taxonomy (GTDB): domain Bacteria; phylum Bacteroidota; class Bacteroidia; order Bacteroidales; family Rikenellaceae; genus CAJGBR01. The sequence continues at coordinate 4,046 of JAZTZL010000022.1, forward strand.
GATAATCCTCGTATTGCGATTTCGGTTTATGTGGAAAATGGTAGGTTCGGGGCAACGGTTGCTGCTCCGATAGCCTCTCTCATTATGGAACAATATCTGACAGATACGATTCGACGTCCCGAATTGGTCGAACATATCAAGAATATGAATATAAACTATCCCCACTATGACAGAAAGAGGTAGTAAGTTTAGTTTTGCTGCGGTAGATTGGGGTACGGTATTGATATATGTCGTATTGGTGCTACTCGGACTGATGAACATTTATGCCGCAGTATATGATAGTGCATCAGGCTTTTTCGACTTCTCTTCTCGCGCAGGCTCGCAGTTGATTTGGTTCGGTGTGTCGCTGGGTGTGGCAATATTTATAATGTTGTTGGATAGTAAGTATTACTACACCTGGGCCTATCCGGTATATTGGCTCAGTATTTTGGTGTTGTTGTATGTGTTGGCATTCGGGCACGAAAATAAGGGCGCGCGGTCGTGGATTATGATTGGTAGTAGCTTCGGGTTTCAACCATCGGAGTTCGTTAAGTTTACCGTAGCATTAGCGTTGTCCAGATTGATGAATGAATATTCATTCAACCTCAAGAATCGTGAGTCGTTGATTAAGGTGATTGGGTTGATTACGCTGCCGTTGATGTTGATTTTATTGCAGAATGATACTGGTTCGGCGATTGTCTTCTTCTCGTTTATGTTTATGTTGTTCAGAGAGGGACTAAACCCGTGGATTTATGTGGTGGGTATAGTGCTGATAGCTCTGTTTATCTTCTCGTTTTTGTTTGAGCCGATAGCCATTCTGACTATGCTGCTGATAGTGACATTGGTCGTGAGTTCACTTATGACACGCTGCTGGCGAGATAGCATAGTATATGCAGCAGCAATCGTACTTACTTCGCTGATAATCTTTTTCTTGGTAGGTGCATTTACATCTATAAGTTATTACACTTCGTTGTTGGTTTCGGTCGGAATATCCATTCCGTTAGTCTTGTTGTATAGCTGGCGGAAACAGATTATCCACTATGCCTTTGCTGTAGCCTTTTTTGTGGCATCAATAGGATTTACATTCTCGATTGATTATGTCTTCAGCAAAATGCAACTGCACCAACAAAAGCGAATTCTCGATTTGTTAGGAGTCGAATCAGACCTTAACCGTTGGGGATATAACGTACATCAATCAAAAATCGCAATCGGCTCTGGCGGATTTTTCGGAAAGGGATACCTTGAGGGAACGCAGACCAAATATGACTTTGTGCCTGAACAAACCACAGACTTTATCTTCTGCACGGTGGGTGAGGAATGGGGATTTTTGGGCTCGACGATTGTTATATTGCTGTTTGGACTGCTGATATTCAGACTGATGAAGATGGGCGAGCGTCAGCACGAAGCATTTGGCCGGGTCTATTGTTATTCAGTGGCATCAATCTTTTTGGTCCATTTGTTTATCAATATCGGTATGACAATAGGAGTAATGCCGGTTATTGGCATTCCTCTGCCGTTTTTTAGTTATGGAGGCTCGTCGCTGCTGGCATTTACCGTGCTACTTGCTGTGGCAGTGAAATTGGATAGTTCGAAAAAGGAAATTTTTTTGTAAATTTGCAGAACGGATAAAATTTGAATTAAACGTAGTATATGGATAAGAGTAATATTAATTATGGCTTGACTCACGAACAGGTCATTGAGAGTAGAAAAAAGTATGGAGAAAATCGCTTGACTCCACCAAAAAAGGAGTCGGTGTGGCGTTTGTTTCTTGAAAAATTTAACGACCCGATAATCAGAGTGTTGTTGGTTGCAGCAGTCTTGTCGTTGGTCATTTCCGTAATCGAAAATGAATATGCAGAAACAATAGGTATTTTCTTCGCCATTATTTTGGCTACGGGCGTAGGATTCTGGTTTGAGTATGATGCTTCGCGCAAGTTTGATATGCTCAATCGCACTAATGACGACGTTATGGTCAAGGTACGCCGCGAGGGTAGCGTCCGAGAGGTGCCGCGTAGCGAGGTCGTAGTTGGTGATATTGTTATTTTGGATACAGGGGAAGAGGTGCCTGCAGATGGTGAATTGCTCGATTCAATGTCGCTTACCGTTAACGAATCGTGTTTGACAGGCGAACTTTCGGCAGCAAAAACTACCGACCCCGCTCACTTCCACGCTGAGGCTACATATCCATCTAACCGATTGATGAAGGGCTCGACCGTAATAGAAGGTTACGGTACAATCAGAGTAACTGAGGTGTGAGATGCTACGGAGTTTGGTCGTGTGGCTACGCAATCTACGGTCAAATCTGAAGAGAAGACTCCGCTTACTTTGCAGCTCGAACGACTCGCGCAAATGATTAGCGTTATAGGCTTTTCATTGGCATTCGTTACATTCGGAATACTGTTGGCTAAAGATATTCAGCAGCTTGAGACTCCGCTGACTGCAGCGCAAAATTGGGTGCTGGGCTCGATTATCATTGCATTCCTGATTGCGTTGGCAAAGGTTATAGGGTCAATAGTGGAAGATGGTTTGAAACTCTCTAACAAGAGCAGTCTTATCATCGAAAAGATGATGAGACGTTCATCTTGGATTTATGTGCTAATAGGAGTCATTTTCTTCGCAGCAGCCTCTGTAGTAGGTTATTATGCTGCAGGAGTGAATGTGTTGCTTGCTGAGTCGTGGTTGCCTTTTGAACTGTTGGAAGAGGTGCTCAAGAACTTTATGATTGCAGTGACACTGATTGTTGTGGCAGTGCCCGAGGGTTTGCCGATGAGCGTTACGCTTAGCCTTGCATTGAGTATGCGCAGAATGCTAAAAACCAATAATTTGGTTAGAAAGATGCACGCTTGCGAAACGATGGGTGCAGCTACGGTAATCTGCACAGACAAGACCGGAACACTGACTCAAAATAAAATGCAGGTATCTGAAGCGGAATTTTTCTCGCTTGTTGGCGGCAAACTCACCGATGATGTTACCAGCAACATAATCCGTGAGGGCATTGCAGCAAATACTACGGCACACATCGACCGTACGGGTGAGCAACTCAATACAATCGGCAATCCGACTGAAGGTGCGTTGTTGTTGTGGCTGGAGTCTAATGGAATGGATTACAATGCCTTGCGTGAAAAGGCTGTGATTGTTGACCGATTGCCGTTTTCTACCGAGCGCAAATTTATGGCTACGCTGGTTGATTCTGGCTGCGGATTGGGTCGTGTGTTGTATCTCAAAGGGGCTCCTGAAATTGTATTCTCGAAGTGCAATAAGATATTGATTGATGGCGCGGTTTCGTCGCCTGAAGGATATGCTAAAGAGTTGGAACAAAAGTTATTCGGCTATCAAAATCGTGCAATGAGAACTCTCGGATTCGCATATATGGCTGTGAATAATGATGTTGCAGATGTAGATGCGGCTCTGACGTCGGGTGGTGAACTGATATTTGTCGGAATTACAGCAATTTCTGACCCCGTTCGCGATGATGTGCCTGAAGCAGTTGGCAAATGTTTGTCGGCCGGTATTCAGGTTAAGATTGTGACGGGTGATACGCCAAATACGGCTCGCGAAATTGCGCGTCAGATTGGATTGTGGAATGATGAAGATGGCGAGGAAAATAGAATTACGGGAGCCGAGTTCGAGGCACTGAGCGATGAGGAGGCATTCCAACGAGTTGCAAAACTGAAGATTATGTCGCGTGCTCGCCCGATGGATAAGCAGCGTCTTGTGCGTCTGTTGCAGCAGCGTGGCGAAGTCGTAGCCGTTACGGGTGATGGTACTAATGATGCTCCGGCATTAAACTTTGCACAGGTCGGACTCTCGATGGGTAGTGGTACATCTGTGGCTAAAGAGGCAAGTGATATCACTCTGCTTGATGACTCGTTCAACTCGATTGCAACTGCTGTAATGTGGGGTCGCTCGTTGTATCGTAATATTCAGCGATTCGTGGCTTTCCAACTGACAATCAATTTCGTAGCGTTGGTAATCGTGTTATTCGGCTCGATTTTCGGAACAGAATCGCCTCTCACCGTTACGCAGATGTTATGGGTAAATCTGATTATGGATACCTTTGCTGCTGCGGCATTGGCATCGCTGCCTCCTAATCCGTTGGTTATGAAAGATAAACCGAGAAAACTGACAGACTTTATAATCACAAAACAGATGACTCGAATAATATTCGGAGTGGGCGCGTTGTTCGTAGCTGTGCTGATAGCGATGTTGTTCGTGATGAGTGTTGAAATGTCGAGGCATTCGCTGACCGTATTCTTTACCGTGTTTGTGATGTTGCAGTTCTGGAATCTGTTCAATGCCAAAACTTTGGGTACAAATCAATCTGCGTTCAGTCAATTTAAAAATAATCTGTCGTTCTTTGTGGTTGCACTGCTCATTATAGTGGGGCAGATGATTATAGTACGTTTTGGTGGCGATGTGTTTAGAACCGAACCACTCAGTTTAAGAACTTGGGTTGAAATCTTTGCATATACATCACCCATCTTTTTGATTGGAGAGTTGAGCCGTTGGATTGGCAGAAAAATTATATATAATATATAACAATGCAGAGTAATATTCCGTTGGCCGAGCGCCTCAGACCTCAAAGTGCAGACCAATATATTGGACAGTCGCACTTGATGGGCGAGGGTGGTGTTATTCGTCGAATGATAGATTCGGGGAATGTGCCGTCGTTTATATTATGGGGGCCTCCGGGAGTGGGTAAAACAACTCTGGCACAGTTAGTTGCTACGGCAACTGGGCGTAGGTTCTTTACACTGAGTGCTATAAATTCTGGAGTCAAAGATGTACGCGAAGTGTTGGAACGAGCTGCGTCTGAACGATTTTTCAATACGCCGTCGCCGTTGCTCTTCATCGATGAAATTCACCGATTCAATAAATCGCAGCAGGATTCTCTCTTGAGTGCAGTAGAACGGGGTGTGGTTACACTGATTGGGGCTACAACTGAAAATCCTTCGTTTGAGGTGATTACGCCGCTGTTGTCGAGATGTCAGGTTTATGTGCTTGAGTCGATGGGCGTAGCCGACCTTGAAAAGATACTTGAACGTGCACTGAGTCAAGATGTGATTCTTAAAGAACGTAAAATAGTTGTAGAACAGACTGCTGCAATGTTCAGATTCTCGGGTGGAGATGCTCGCAAGTTGCTCAATATTTTGGATATGGTTTGCAGTTCGACTGCGGGCGAAGTCGTTATTAATGATAAGTTGGTAACAGAAATACTTCAACAGAATATTGCACTATACGACAAAAAGTCTGAGCAACACTATGATGTGATATCGGCTTATATTAAGTCGATTCGTGGTAGCGATCCCAATGCTGCGATATACTATTTGGCGCGAATGTTGGCGGGTGGTGAAGACCCGAAATTCATTGCTCGGAGATTGGTGATATCAGCATCTGAAGATATAGGATTGGCTAACCCCAATGCATTGCTCATTGCTAATGCCTGCTTTGATGCGGTGTCAAAAATCGGAATGCCTGAAGGTCGTATCCCATTGGCTGAGGCAACGATATATCTTGCTACAAGTCCAAAGAGCAACTCGGCATATAAGGCTATAAATGAGGCTCTGCAATTTGTCAATAATGATACTACGAACAGACCTGTGCCGTTGCATTTGAGAAATGCTCCGACAAAACTGATGAATGAGTTGGGATACGGGCGAGATTACAAATATTCACACGACTATAAAGGACATTTCGTTGCTCAGGAATTTATGCCGGACGGTGTTGTGGGGCATAGATTTTGGACTCCGAGCGATAACCCGAGAGAGTGTGAATTAGCTAAGAAAATGAATGAACTTTGGAAAGATAAATACAAATAGTTTATGAGAGATGATATTTTAACGTCGATTGAAAATATTCGACACACTGATAGCGGAATGTTCTTCCTGTTGGCAGGTCCTTGCGTAGTGGAGAGCGAACAGCTGGTTATGACCGTAGCCGAAAAAATGTGCGAACTGACTGACCGATACAAAATACCTTACATATTTAAGGGCTCATATCGAAAGGCAAATCGTTCGCGTAACGACTCATTTACGGGTATAGGTGATATTGAGGCACTGAAATTATTGGCTAAGGTTAAACGAGAATTTAATGTTCCTGTTGTAACTGATATACATAACCCGGAAGAGGCTGAGATGGCTGCAGAGTATGTAGATGTGTTGCAGATTCCTGCATTCTTGTGCCGCCAGACAGACTTACTGTTGGCTGCAGCACGCACAGGTAAAGTGGTGAATATCAAAAAAGGTCAATTCCTTTCACCCGAAGCGATGCGTTTTGCTGCGGATAAGGTAGCATCTGAAGGCAATGATAAGGTGATGCTCACCGACCGAGGAACTACGTTCGGATATACCGACCTGATTGTGGATATGCGTTCTATTCCTCTGATGCAGACTACAGGTTATCCAGTTATTGTGGATATTACCCACTCGCTGCAGCAGCCTAATCAATCGTCGGGCGTAACAGGCGGACAACCTCAAATGATTGAAACCATTGCTCGCGCGTCTGTTGCAGCAGGTTGTGACGGTTTGTTCATCGAAACTCACCCCGAGCCGAGTCAGGCTAAATCTGATGGTGCAAATATGTTGCGTCTTGATTTGATGGAAAATCTGCTGAAGAACCTGTGCGCAATCAAAACTACAATTAACTCACTCTAAAACGATGCTGAACAATGGACTTGCGTCAAAACAAAATATTTAAGAGTCGGTGGTTTCGATTGGTAATGGCGTTGGTCATTGTGTGGTATTGTGGATATGTGTTTTTGAAAGTAGAAGAGGGCAGAAATAAGCAGATTATAGGGTGGATTGATGATTACAAAGTCGATCGCGGTGTTGTACCCAATACGTTGGCCGATTTGGGCGACAAAAATTTTCGAGGTCGGAATCCTCACTACCACAGAGTTGACTCTCGCCGATATGTTCTCTACTACAAAACGGGTTTTGATAACATAATCGCGTGGCATTCGTGGCGTGGTAAGTGGGAAAAGAAACTCTATCTGACTCCGCTTGATTCGACGCTGATTGAGCAGATTCGAGCAACTTCGTCGCAGTTGTATCCTGAGAAAATTCTTGCAGTATCGTTTGCTGATTCGCTTAGAATTTCATACTTCGGAGTCAATTCAGACCATTTCAGAGATTCGATATTCAGAGGTTTCATCAATTATGATACGCTGAAGGTTGCAATCTATGATGAAAACAAAGTGTGGGAGAATAAACTCTATAATCCGAATTTTTTTGAAAAAGAGGGAGTTTATAATTGGCCGAAGTCGCAGTCGGATACACTCTTGATTAATACCTATTCGCTGCCCGAGGTGAGCACAAAATTGCGATAACCAAATAATCAAAATATGAAGAAAACATTAGTTGCTGTTACGGCTGCTTGCGTAGCGCTGTGCAGCTGTCAAAATCAAGATGAAATGAAACTGAAACAGTTGTTGGACAATCTTCAAGCAAAAATCCAGCCCGTTAGAACTGCATCTGCCGTAGCATATTGGTTGGGAACAACCGAGGGTGATGAATCGCAGTTCGAAAAGTATGCGCAGGAAAATCAGCGATTGACTGCAATTACTTCGGATAAGGAGGTATTCAACGAGTTAAAGAAATATAAAGAGAGTGGCAATATTAAGGATTCGCTGTTATTGCGCCAATTAGATGTTGTTTACAATATGTTTTTGGGCAATCAGGCTGATCCCGAATTGCTGAATAAAATTATCGAACGTTCGTCAAAGCTCGAACAGAAATATTCGACATTCAGAGCTGACTTCAATGGTAAGAAAATCACAGATAATGAGGTCGAAAATATCCTTAGAAATTCTACTTCAAATGCTGATTTGAAGTCTGTATGGTTGGCTCACAAGGCTATTGGCCGAGTAGTGGCTCAAGATGTGGTGGAAATCGTGAAATTGCGTAATGAAGTTGCGCGTTCGCTTGGTTTTGAAAACTACCATAAGATGAGTCTCGAACTCTCAGGTCAAAATCCAGATGAAATTTCGGCTCTGTTTGAGGAGTTGGATAATATGACTCGCGATGGTTTTGCATCTTTGAAAGCTGAAATGGACGTAATTTTGGCTAAGCGATTCAAAATTAAGCCTGAAGAGATGATGCCGTGGCACTATCAGGGGCGTTTTTTCCAAGAGGCTCCGGATATTTATCCCGTGGATTTGAACAAATACTACAAGGGTAAAGACCTCGAAAAACTGACTATCGACTACTTTAACGGTATGGGTATCAATATCTCAGATGTTATGGCTCGAAGCAGTTTGTATCCGAAAGAGGGTAAAAATCAACACGCGTACTGTACTGCAATTGACGGCGCAGGCGATATTCGTGTAATGTGCAATATCGTGGATAACGAAACGTGGATGGGTACTATGTTGCACGAGTTCGGCCACGCTGCATACGCAAAGGGGCACGATAATGAAAGCAATCCGTTCTTCTTGCGAGAGGCTGCGCATATCTTTACTACGGAGGCTATTGCCGAGTTGTTCGGACGTTTCTCGCGTAACCCAGAATGGATGCAGAAAATGTTGGGACTCAGTGATGAAGAAAAGGCTGCAATCGCAGACGACTGCATCAAATCTGCTCGCTTGCAACAGTTGGTAATGAGCCGCTGGGTGCAGGTCGTTTATCGCTTTGAGGAGTCGATGTATGCTAATCCCGACCAAGATTTGAACGCATTATGGTGGACTCTGGTTGAAAAATATCAGATGATGACTAAACCCGAAGGTCGCGATGAACCAGACTGGGCATCTAAAATTCACATCGCTCTCTATCCTTGTTACTACCATAACTACCTGCTGGGTGAAATCTTCGCATCTCAAATGCACTATTACATCACAGATAAGATTGTAGGCTCGGGTGATTATGCGTCAGAGTGCTACATTAGCAATACCGAAGTGGGTAAATGGTTCGTAGAAAAGATTTTCAATGTTGGTATGCGCTACGAGTGGAATGATATGATTGAACGCGCTACGGGCGAAAAATTGACTGCTAAGTATTACAAGATGCAGTTCGTTGACTAACCAGATTCAACATTCTAAAAATATCAGCCTGCCGAAATGCTCGGCAGGCTGTTTTTGTAGGAACCATATTGCAATACTACAAGTCAGATAATGTAGATGAATTACTTTAATTAATAGGCTTTTTAGTAGCTTAAATAATGTGGTGTAGTTGGGGTTTAGACGGGTGTAATGCTCAACAAAAAAGGCCTGTCAAATCGAATTTGACAAGCCTTGAGTCTGTATTCTAATGAGGTTTTGTTCTATTTGAATTTGTGTCTTACAAACCAGCTTTCTGCAAATGTGAATCCGAGTGAGAGTTTAATAAAATCTTCTCTGAAGAATGTCTCTTTGCGAGCGCCCATTTTGCCGTATTCTGCTAAAATTGTCAAACGACCGCTTGAATTCAGAGTTTGACGCAATGGCATTATTGCACCGAAAGTTACACTATATTCAATAGGAGTGTAGCCCTTAATTGAAATATACGAGGTGCTGACATTCAGACCCATTTGGTATGTTACGCGATTAAGGTAGTGGCGGATATCAGTAGCATTAGGCGTGAAACTGAAACCTGCAATTACGTTGTGAGTATCCTCATATTGCCAATAGTCCTTGCTGGCAGATACTGCCTTTGACCACTGCTGGAACTTGTAGTCCACACCCCACGACATTTTATTGCCTTTCTTTACACCAATACCAGCACCCAAAAACATCGGGAGATACTGCTTAGTATTTTTTATACCTTTATCTTCAACAATGACATTGTCTGAATTGATGACCAGTATAGAGTTGTGCATAGTCAGACCAGCTTTCATTCCGCCGACCAGACCGAGTGTTACCTTTGTATTCTCTTTATAGTCGAACGAGTATTGCAGACCGAGGTCGAAATTCACTCTCGAAGTCTGTGCATTATTGGTAATAGCCCACGATGATGATTTCTCCTTTTGCGACAAATTACCGAAGTAAATAGCCGTATTGACACCCAACGAGAGTGATGGCAAAATGTTAAAACCTGCTGAGATATTGATTCTATTCAACCCACCACTGCCAGTGAACACAGTTTCATCAACGTCGAATGTTCCTTCAACCGGGTTATCCTTTTTGATTGTGTATCCGATTTTTGTGAACGGTGTCAGACTGAATCCAAGTGCTATACGGTCAGAAACACGGAATGCCATAGCGATGCGTTCGAAGTTGCCATTAACAGTGCTCTCCGAACCGAGACTCTGACCTGCTGTGTAGCGAGAGTATTTACCCATAATCGAACTCTCCAACACGAACGATTTTTTCATAATCGAACTCAGCGATGCCGGGTTGTTATTATTGATGGTGTTGATTTCATTCATACCGAATCCAAGACCACCCATACCTCCGAAATAGCCATAAGTTCCTCTCTCGATTTCGCCGAGTCCGAACATTGATATGGCATTTGAGGTCATATTCTGTCCTGAGACTGCGCACGGAATCATAACCGCAGCAAGCAATCCCCACAATATATTTCTACTTTTCATTATATACACTGTATTTTATCTCGAGTTTGATTTTGTAATCCGAATTTCTATCTTGCTGAGAAATTACGACATTTTTTGTAGATGCTCCATATTTTCCAACAATCATCTGCAGTGTTGATTTGCTTGTGCCCATCGCGCCTACTTGATCCTTAATGAATTCGGTAACATCATACTCATATCGAGTTGACTTATAACTGAGCCTGTCGATAATAAGGTTGCCTGTACTGATTTTTTCATTTTCGTCAGTGATAACAGACATATTCACATTCGACTCATTTGAAATATACAGAGCTACGTTATTTGACAACTCTGCAAAATTATGCTCGTGTCCGTACGATTTTTCTGCGGGATAGATGTACAATCTTGCAGACGATACGATTCCGTGTGTGCCCAACTTCTGAATTTCATTAAGGTACGGGAATGAGATGCGAGTGTACATACCGCTGAGTCCCTGAATGTATGAACAGTTTTCGGTATTTGTCGACGGAATTTCCACATCACCCTTACCTGTTACATTCGCAGTCGGAGTACCACTTCTGTCGTGGTAGAAATGGTTCATTTGCAACTCAGGATAGTTTCTGAAAATGAGCGAGTGTTCTTCGCGAGGTTTGTCACCTGAAGTGTGGTAGTACAACTTCAGGGCGAAGGTTGTGTCTGCATTCTGGAACGACAAAATCTGGTTTACCGATTCGTCAGCTACCAGCGCAAAACCCTTTTGAAAACGTTCGAACAAGTTTTGACTTGAAGCCGTATCTGATTTGGTTTTGAGCATATGCAGAATTTTGATACCCAAAGAGTCTGACATTCTGAACTCGATAGTGCGACGTCTTTGAGGTCCTGGAGTATACTCGTGAGAGGCCATCTTCTTGCCGAGTTTGAAAGAGTTGTGAGCATACCACTCTCCATCTTCGTTAGGTTCGATACGATTTTCCAATTGGTACACATCAAACTTCATCGGTTTGGTTGTATCGCCACAAAACTCTAGTCCGTGAGTGAGAATCATAGTCAGCGAGTCGAAATAGAGACGTTCTTTGTTGTTTTCGTCGAACGATAATCTCAAATCGTCGGTCGTCGGACTGAATATGAAATATCCCACAGACTTTGTTTTTCCAAAATACTTGTCTTCGAAATTTCCGACAAAGATATTTTCGCTATTCGATGTGCGAACCGAGTCGAGCATTCCAGTTGAGATATTGATCGTGCAAGTGTCGATAATAATATTGCGGGTTGATACCGATACCCACTTAGAGCCGAAATCTGAAATGTTGTCAGAGCAAGCTACAAATCCAACCAGCAACAAGAATAAAAAAAGTTTCTTCATAGGTCTTCCGCTAAATTAATGCGCAAAATAAAATCCTAAACCTTAAATACGAAAATGTAATCTTTGAGTTTTGTGTTTTTAACGGTGAATTGCTGTGTTTATTCCGTAGAATGATATATGGTATTTTGTGGTTGAATTTTGGTATTTAGTCGATAAAAATACCTGTTTTGAAGATTATATTTTTAATTGGGAAGTTGTAGTTTTATTTTCGCTGGAAATTTTTTAAGAAAGGACTAGGAATGAAAAGAATTTTTGTAACAGCGATTGCAATGGTTTCATTGTCACTCGGATTTGTTTCTTGTGGTGGTGATGATGAATTGGTCGGAAACTGGGTGAAAGGATCTGCATTCGAAGGTGAAGCTCGTAGTGATGCAGCTTCGTTTGTAATTAACGATGAAGCATACGTTGGTTGCGGATACACAGGTAAAAAGAGAATGAATGACTTGTGGAAATTCAACCTCGATGGTTCTTGGACTCAATGCGCAGATATGCCGGGCGTTATTCGTTCACACGCTACAGGTTTTGCTGCTGCTGGTAAGGGTTATATGGGACTCGGTTTTAACGAAGATATTGAAGAAAATTTCGGTTATCTGAAGGATTTTTACGAATATAATCCTCAGAATAACACTTGGACTAAGATCGCAGACTTTGCTGGAACAGGTCGCCACAGTGCTTTGGGCTTCGGTATCGGCAATAAAGGTTTTGTCGGAATGGGTTACGATGACAAGTATTTGAAGGATATGTATAGTTACACTCCTTCAACGGGTGCTTGGGAAAAAGTAACAAGTATTCCGGGTTCAAAACGTATGGGTGCATCTGTATTCGTAATCGAAGATATCGCTTATGTATGCTGCGGTATGGATAACGGTAGCTACGTTGATGAGTTCTACGCTTATGACGCAGCAAAAGATCAATGGACTGAAAAACGTAAAATCGCTAACGTGAGCGACAGAGATTACGATAACGATTACAATATCCCGCGTGCTTATGCTGCTGCATTTGTAATCAATGGTAAAGGTTATATCACTTGCGGTGAATCAGGCTCTTTGCGTACAGACACTTGGGAATACAACCCTGCAACTGACCTCTGGGAAGAACGTACTGGTTTTGAAGGTTCTGCTCGCGCAGGTGCAATCGGTATCACACTCGGAAATCGTGGTTTCGTGACTACAGGTCGTAGCGCTTCGTTGAAATTCGACGATACATTCGAATTCCACCCGACTGAAGATTACGATGAATATGACTAAACGTTGCAAAATGATATTGATGACGACAGTTGCTTTGGTGGCTGTCGTCATTTTGTCTTTATCCCTATCTGGCGGCTGTACTCGCAGAGGATTCAGTTATGATGTTTATCAGGTAGTTGGAGGTTGGGGATATGACGTCAAGTATGAGGGGCAGGTAAAAATTCACCAGCCGTTCATTCCGGCAGTTTCGGGCTCGAAACCTTTCCCGAGCAAGCGCACTGCTAAACAGACCGCCCGTGCGGTCATAGATCAGATTCTTGAAACGGGTTCGCCTACATTGGACGTCGAAACCGTGAATAAGATACTCAAAGACGAATAACAAAGAATCCTGCATTACGCAGGATTTTTTGTTCAATAGAGTTTATTTTAGTGATTTACACATTCTTTCGATGCAAAGTTTTTTCTGTTCCATATTT
>JAZTZL010000023.1:0-10881 GCA_045637425.1 Rikenellaceae bacterium
GAAAATAAAAAATCCCGATTTTCGTTGAAAATCAGGATTTTACGTTGTTTTGCTTTTCTTTGCTGTGGTGCCACCAGGAATCGAACCGGGGACACAAGGATTTTCAGTCCTTTGCTCTACCAACTGAGCTATGGCACCAACCCATAATTTTCACCGCAAAGGTAAAACTTTTTTTTATTTCTACAAAAATTTGTCTAAAAAAAATTTCAAAAATTATACGCTTATTTAGTGGTTACCATATAAATAATTTGTACCTTTGCGGCGGTTAAATAACGATATTTAATTGGTTTTAGACTACAATTAACGATAACTCAAACTATTGTTGCAGGTATGAAAATCTCGTTAGCACAATTAAACTATTCTATTGGCGATTTTGATGCAAATAGCAAAAAAATTATTGAAGCTATCGAACGTGCCAAAGATGAGAATGCAAATCTTATCGTCTTTACGGAAATGGCATTGTGCGGAGCTCCGGCATACGATCTGCTGGGAGATTTTGCATTTCTCGAAAAGTGTGATGAGGTGTTGGAAGAAATTGCAAAACATTGCGACAATATTACAGCACTGATTGGCACTCCATACAAATATACAGGTGAAACAATTAGCACTATAGCCATCGCAAGAAACGGTCGAGTAGAAAAATATATCGGTAAAAAAATTCTAAACCATAGAGATGAGGCTGCATATTTAGCCGCATCTGAAGGTTGTGAATTCATCGAAGTCGATGGACACAAGATTGCAGTAGTACTGGGCGAAGATGTGTTGGTCGAAAATGAATATGGAGTAAAGGCTGAACTGATTATCAACTGTTACAAGTCCATTTATAGTCGTGGAATAGTTGAGCGTCGCCATCAATACTTCAGCGGAAAAGCTTTCGAATTGGGCAAAACTCTGATTCTAACTAATATTGTAGGCGGAAATACTGATGTAATTTACGACGGAAATTCGACAGTATACAATAGTAAAGGTGAGTTGATTCTGATGATGAAACCATTCGAGGAGGATTTCGTTACGTTTGACCCATTCGGAGAAAATTCACCAATTGAATTCCCTGAACAAAATAAAACTCACAACGTATACAGCGCAATCAAACTCGGATTGTCAGACTACTTCCGCAAGAACGGATTCAAGAAGGCTTGTATAGGGTTGTCGGGTGGTATTGACTCAGCAGTGGTTTGTGCGCTTTGTGCCGAAACTCTCGGAGCTGAAAATGTTCACGCACTGCTTATGCCGTCGCAATATTCAAGCGACCACTCAATCAATGATGCAGTAGCGCTTGCAAAGAATCTCGGCATTCAATATGATATAGTTCCTATCAAAGATATTTTTGATACAACACGTAAGACAATGGCTCCCGTATTCGGCAACAGAGATGAAGATGTTACCGAAGAGAATATGCAATCGCGCATCAGAGGGTTGTTGCTAATGTCATATAGTAATAAGTTTGGCTCGGTAGTTATCAATTGCAGCAACAAGAGCGAAGCTGCAGTAGGATACGGTACAATGTACGGTGATACGATTGGAGCCGTAAGTCTGTTGGGTGACCTTTATAAAATGGAAGTTTATGATTTGGCTCGCTATATCAACCGCAATGGAGAAATTATTCCGCAAGCAATCATAGATAAGGAACCATCGGCAGAACTGCGACCAAACCAAAAAGATAGCGACTCGCTGCCCGTATATGAAGTTCTCGACTCAATTCTGTATCGTCTTATTGAGCAGAACCAAAGCGTAGAAGAGATTGCAGAAGCAGGATTTGACCAAACCGAAGTAGCAAAAGTTGCTCGTTTGGTGAGATATAACGAATATAAAAGAAATCAATTCTGTCCCGTACTTAAACTCTCAACACTGGCGTTTAATAAGGACAGACGTATGCCTATTACCGCTAAATACCAATTTTAATAAGCAACACTATGGCACAAACTGTTTCGCACGAAGGTATCGTTATAAAAATAACAGACGATGCAATAGTCGTCAGAATACTGCAACAAGAGGCCTGTGGCGCTTGTCGTGCAAAGGAATTGTGTGGTAACGGCACCGAAAAAGAGATAACCATTCCGATTGAATGCGCCGAAGGTTACCGAGAAGGTGGTCGTGTTCAGGTCGAAATGAGCGAAGAATTGGGATTACAAGCAACAATGATTGTTTATGTATTCCCTTTTGTTATTATTTTAACAGCATTAATGTTATTGCTGAACTTTGGGAGTGGTGAAGTAATCTCGGGACTTGTTGCATTGGGAACTGGCGCAGTATATTTTGCAGTATTGTCGCTCTTTCGTAAAAAACTGTCTCGTAAAATTGTATTCACAGCCTACCCTATAGACTAGAAAGAAAAAAAAACTACAAAATAAATTATGAGTGATATTTTGATTTACACCGTATTGACACTTGTTGTGTTGGGTGTTGTCGCAGCGATAGTTCTGTACTTCGTTGCGCAAAAATTCAAAGTCGAAGAGGACCCGCGAATCGACGTGGTTGAGGGTATGTTGCCCGGAGCAAACTGCGGCGGTTGTGGTTATCCCGGCTGTCGAGGACTCTCCGAAGCCCTTGTCAAGTCTGACTCGATGGAGGGACTGAGATGTCCCGTTGGTGGTGCAAGTGTTATGGCTCAGATTGGCGAATACCTGGGCAAGACTCCAGCCGTAGCAGACCCGATGATTGCCGTTGTGCGTTGTGCGGGCAGTTGCAAGGTTAGACCTAAGACTGTGCAGTATGAGGGTGCGAAGTCGTGTCTGGTTGAGAATGCAATCTTCGCCGGCGAGACAGGTTGTTCATACGGCTGTCTGGGCAAGGGTGATTGCGCATCAGTCTGCTCATTCGGAGCAATCAAAATTAACCCCGAAACAGGACTCCCCGAAGTTAATCCAGACTTGTGTACTGCGTGTGGAGCCTGCGTAAAGGCTTGTCCGAAGGGAATCATCGAACTGAGAAAACGAGGTCCGAAAGATAGACGACTCTATGTTAGTTGCGTAAATAAAGATAAAGGAGCAATCACTCGCAAAGTTTGTTCGGCTGGCTGTATCGGCTGTGGCAAATGCGTAAAAGTTTGTCCTTTCGAAGCCATCACAGTTACAAATAATGTTGCATATATCGACTACAACAAGTGTAAGATGTGTCGCAAATGTGCAGCAGAATGTCCTGTCGGCGCAATAACAGAAGTAAATTTTCCTGAGCGTAAACCTGCTGTCGAAACACCAACGACTGCGCAAACCAATTAGTATATGTTGAGAAGTTTCAAAATAGGCGGCATTCACCCCGCAGAGAATAAACTCACAGCAAATAAAGCTATTGAAGATTTCCCTCTACCGAGCAAGGTGGTAATTCCACTCAACCAACATATCGGAGCTCCGGCACAGGCGTGTGTAAAGAAAGGTGACAAGGTGCTGGTCGGACAACTGATTGGTACTGCAGCAGCAGGGCTCTCTTGCAACATACACTCAACAGTCAGTGGTACTGTAACCTCACTCGAACCGACTACAGATAAGGGCGGAAGACCTATTCCTGCAGTAACCATTGCAGTTGAAGGTGATGAATGGGTTGATACAATAGACCGCAGTGAAGATATAGTACGTGAAATAAAACTCACAGGTTCGGAGATTATGAAGAAGATTGCCGAAATGGGAGTTGTCGGAATGGGTGGCGCGATGTTCCCCACTCTGAATAAGATAAACGTACTGGATAGAATTGCAATCGACACATTGGTAATCAATGGCGTAGAGTGTGAACCATATCTGACCTCAGACCACCGAACTATGGTCGAAAAGAGTGAAGAGGTGTTGATTGGGACAAAGATTCTGCAGTTGGCACTCGGCGCAAAACGAGCAATCATCGGTATCGAATGTAACAAACCTGATGCGATAGAGCGACTCAGCAAGTTGGCTCCGTCTTATTCTATCGAGATTGTGCCTCTCAAGATGAAATATCCACAAGGCGGCGAAAAGCAGTTGATCGATGCTACGGTAGGCAAGCAGGTTCCGTCGAACAAACTCCCGTCCGACATCGGAATCATCGTTCAAAACGTCAGCACAATTTATGCAATATATCAGGCAATTCAGAAAAATAGACCACTGATTGACCGTATTGTAACCGTTACGGGTAAAAAACTTGCGCGCACGGGCAACTTCCGAGTAAGGTTCGGTACATCTATCAACGATATACTCACCTATTGTGGATTTGATGGTTCTACTCAAGACGAAACATACAAAATCATAAACGGAGGTCCGATGATGGGCGCAGCAATGAGCAACCTTGATGCTGCTGTCTTGAAGGGCACTTCTGGCATTGTACTGCTCAAGGGCAAAGAGGCGTATAGACACGAAGAGAAAGAGTGTATCAAATGTGGCAAATGTGTAGAAGCGTGTCCTATGGGACTTGAACCATATTTGTTGTTCAGACTCTGCGAATTAAACCGCTATGACGAATTGCTGCCCAATCAGGTAATCGACTGTATCGAATGTGGTTGCTGTACGTTCACTTGTCCCGCAGCACTGCCGCTTTTGGACTACATTCGCACGGGTAGAGCCTATGCAAGAAGAGTACCACAGAAAAAATAAGGAATTGAAATGTAACTCTCTAACAGACAATAATTATGGAGAACAGATTATTAGTAACATCTTGTCCGCACCTGCACGGTAAGGAATCAACACGTCGAATTATGCTCGATGTGATAATAGCGTTAATTCCGTCGCTCATAGTTTCGTGCATTGTGTTCGGAATGATGCCGCTCGTTGTAACGCTCATTTCTGTAGCAGCCTGTGTCGCGGTAGAATGGTTGATCCAAAAATTTTTACTCAAGGGTGAATGTACTCTCGGAAACCTTTCGGCCGTAGTTACGGGTATCCTGCTCGCATTCAATATTCCGTTTAACCTTCCGATTTGGCAAATCCTCATCGGAGCCGTAGTCGCTATCGGTGTAGGTAAAATGACCTTTGGAGGTTTGGGTCGTAATCCTTTCAACCCGGCACTCGTTGGTCGTGTATTCTTGTTGATTTCATTCCCCGTAACAATGACAACATTCCCGCTGCCCGAGTCGGCTGCAGGAGCAGATGTCATCTCTGGAGCAACTCCACTGACAGCAGTAAAAGAGGCACTGAAAAACAATGTACCGATGAACGATATCCTATCAGGAATTGATTACAGCAATTTGTTGCTGGGTATTAAGGGAGGTTCGTTCGGAGAACTTGCAGCATTTGCACTGATTCTCGGCGGAATCTACTTGTTAATCCGCAGAGTAATCACTTGGCATACACCTGTTGCAGTTCTGGGTTCGATAGCGCTATTTGCATTTATACTAAATGTATCGGCTCCGGGATCGTATATGGGACCAGCATTCCACTTGCTTACGGGAGGTGCATTGCTCGGAGCAATATTTATGGCAACAGACTACTCATCATCACCTATGACTCGCAAGGGTATGCTGATTTATGGAGTGGGCATAGGCGTAATCACAATGCTCATTCGCGTCTGGGGAGCATATCCCGAGGGTATGTCATTCGCAATTCTGATTATGAATGCAGTGGCTCCGCTGATTAACAAATATATAAAACCACGCCGATTTGGTATGGTAGTAAAATAGGGAGATGTGCAGTATGAAAAGTTCACTTAAAAATATGGTATTGGTACTGTTCGTAATTACGGCAGTAACATCTTCGGCAGTAGGCATTGTCTATGACCTGACTAAAAAGCCTATCGAAAATACCGAAAAACAAAAAACTATAACAGCATTAAGCGAAGTATTGCCCCAATTTGACAATCAACCAAATGAAGAAAAAGTTGTTAAGGATATTGATGGTCAGCAGTTGGCAATCTACACAGCACGACTCGAGGGTAAGACCGTAGGCTATGCCATTGAGACATTCACAAAGAACGGTTTCAGCGGAATGGTTCGCCTTTTGGTTGGTTTCAGAACAGACGGCTCAATCGAAAACATCTCGGTATTATCGCACAATGAGACTCCGGGCTTGGGTGCAAAAATTGCAGAAAAGGGCTCGAAATTCGTAGCTCAATTCAGCGGCAAAAATCCTGAATTATATAAGCTATTCGTGAAGAAAGATGGCGGCGATGTAGATGCAATCACTGCATCAACCATCACTTCAAGAGCCTTCACTGATGCAGTTAAACTCGCTCACGACATTTTCAAACAAATTGATAAGGAGGAATAATAATGAGTAATTTTAAGACTTTCACCTCTGGAATTATAAAGAATAACCCCGTATTTGTATTGATGCTGGGTATGTGTCCTACACTGGGTACTACCACATCAGCTATTAACGGGTTGGGTATGGGAACAGCTACGATGTTCGTATTGATAATGTCGAATATGATTATTTCGCTGATTAAGAATTTTATTCCGGGAAAGATTCGTATTCCTGCATTTATCGTAGTTATCGCATCATTGGTTACTGTGGTTCAACTGATTATGCAGGCGTATGTCCCCGACTTGTACAATTCGTTGGGCGTATTTATTCCGCTGATCGTTGTGAACTGTATCATTCTCGGCCGAGCAGAGGCATTCGCATCAAAGAACGGCATCTTGTCATCGATGATGGACGGAGCAGGAATCGGTTTGGGATTCACAATGTCACTGACAATCATTGGTGCAGTCAGAGAGTTGCTGGGTTCGTATTCGATATTCGGTATGAAACTCGCTGAAACTGATGGCATTCTGATATTTGTTTTGGCTCCGGGAGCCTTCCTCGTGTTGGGATATTTGATGATTATCTTCAATAAATTAACTGCAAAACTCAGATAGTATGGAATATTTTGTAATCATAATTTCAGCAATATTTGTCAATAATATTCTGTTGTCTCAATTTATGGGCATCTGCCCGTTCTTGGGCGTATCAACCAAAGTCAGCACTGCCGCAGGTATGGGCGCAGCCGTAACATTCGTTATGACAATTGCCTCTATCGCAGCCTATCTGCTTCAATACTATGTACTTGTGCCGCTGCACATCGAGTATATGCAGACAATCGTATTCATTTTGGTGATTGCAGCTCTGGTACAAATGGTCGAAATTATTCTGAAAAAGGTGAGTCCTGCGCTGTACCAAGCTCTGGGTGTATTCCTGCCGCTTATCACAACAAACTGCGCAGTGTTGGGCGTAGCCGTTCTGTTGGTGCAGAAGGAGTTAAATCTCGGCGAATCAGTAGTTTTTGCGGTATCTACGGCTATCGGCTTCACACTGGCAATGGTGCTGTTTGCAGGTTTGAGAGAACGTCTTGACATCGAAAAATTGCCTAAGGCAATGAAAGGCATTCCCATCGCATTGATTACTGCAAGTGTTCTGGCAATGGCATTTATGGGATTCTCCGGACTCGTAAAATAAACATTGATAAAGCATTATGCTCGACCTGTTGACTAATCTGTCAGCAGGTCGTTCTTTTATAGGCGAAATTAATTTTTGGAAATTCACCAAAAAATATTAAATTCGCACAAATCTTGCAATCAAACGTTAAACTAAATAAACGAACTATTATGAAGAGAATAGCTATAATAATGTGTGGCAGCGGCTCGCGCGACGGAAGTGAAATTCAAGAGAGCGTAACCGCGATGTATGCCGTTATGCGTCACGGAATGAGTTACGAAGTATTTGCGCCCAATCGCGACCAATTTCAGGTGACAAACCACTTTACGGGCGACACCGTACCTGAAAAGCGCAATATGCTGGCAGAGTCAGCTCGCGTAGCTCGTATGGATAAGATTCACCCACTGGACAAGCTGAATGTGATGGATTTTGATGGTCTGTTATTGCCAGGTGGATTTGGAGCTGCGATGAACTTGTTTACCTTTGCAATTGACGGACTTAATATGAGAGTATCGCCCGATGTTGAGCGCATTATCCACGCATTCCACGATGCTCGCAAACCGATTGGTGCGATGTGCATCGCCCCGATGATGCTGGCTGGTTCGCTTAAGAATTGTGACCTAAAGATTACGCTGGGTCCCGACTCTCCAATGAAAGATGAACTTCGCGAGCGAATGGGCGTAATCGCCGTAGAATCACCCGCAGACCAACCCGTCAGCGATGAACGCAATCGCGTAGTTACGGTTCCGTGCTATATGTGGGACACAGCTACGATTCTGAACGTCGGCGACGGTGCTTATCGTATGGTCGGCGAAATGAAACGTATGATGGATAATTAGTTAAGCACTTTCAGTTTAGCAAATTTCACAAGTAAAACTTTACGGCCGGCCTGAGCAAAGTCTACTGACACTTTGTCGCCGGCTGTAGATGTTTCTAAAGCTACCACTCGACCTCGCCCGAACTTATCGTGCAACACCGTACACCCTACGGACAAATCACCTGATGAGGTTATCTCTTTTCTTATTTCGGGTTTTGCGACTCCCATCAAGCGCACATTTCTGAATTCAGACTGCAACACCCTACTCTCAATTGCACCCGCAACGCGCGGCTTCAAGTCGTTGGATTTAATGTCAAGATACTCTGAATCAATCTCTTTCAGGAACAAACTCGGCGGATTAGCCACAATATCTCCCCATTGGAAACGTTGTGCACAATGCGATAACATCAGCCTATGTCGAGCACGCGTAATAGCGACATAAAACAGACGGCGCTCCTCTTCGAGTTCCGTAGCCGATTCGAAACTGCGACGACTCGGGAAGAGATTATTTTCAAGACCGACTACGTAGACATTATCAAATTCAAGTCCTTTAGCCGAGTGTATCGTCATCAGAGTGACGTAGTTATGTTCGTTATCCTGTTCATCGTCCTCGTCAGTCATCAATGAAACATTCTCGAGCCAATCGGACAACATCACCTGTTTTTCCACTGCCATCTCATCGTCATTAGCAGAATCTACAAATGATTTTACAGAGTTTATCAACTCCTCGATATTTTCCAAAGAACTAATATTTTCAGGAGTACGGTTCATTGAATACTGACCTATAATGCCTGTGCGGGTAGCAATTTCGCGCACTACGGTCAGCGCATCTGCGCTATTTGCCAGCGCAGTCAATTCGGCAATCAAATCTCTAAAAACCAAAACCTTTGGCTGCTTAGCCGCTTGATCAATCACCTCCCACATACTTACATCTGCCTGCTGGGCAGCTTGTCGGATATTTTCCTTAGTCACATCGCCGATTCCACGAGTCGGATAGTTGATGATTCGATATAGCGCCTCGTCATCTTTCTTATTAACAATCAGGCGAACATACGCCAAAATATCCTTAATCTCCTTGCGCTGATAGAATGACATACCACCACGAATTTTGTACGGAATATTCATTCTTCGCAACGACTCCTCAAATCCACGAGATTGTGAGTTAGTTCTGTACAATATTGCAAACGAACTGTAGTCCAACGACTTGCTGCGCGCCGTAGCGTATATGTCCGAGGTAACCAACATCGACTCCTCCTTATCCGAAGAGGCCTTTACTACCTTGATTTTCTCACCTACATCGTTAGTCGAAAATACGGTCTTTTCGAGTCGGTTTTTATTCTTGACTATCAGACTATTAGCAGCATTCACGATATTCTGTGTCGAACGGTAGTTCTGTTCGAGTTTGAATACGCTTGCTTGCGGGAAATCGTTCTGAAAACGGAGAATATTTTCAATCTTTGCACCTCTAAACGAATAGATACTCTGCGAGTCATCACCCACTACGCAAATGTTGCCATTTGGGTGCGTCAATTTCTTAATCACCAGATACTGTGCACTATTAGTATCTTGATACTCATCAACCAAAACGTGTGAGAAGATGTTACGATACTTCTCCAGCACATCGGGAAAATCTCTGAACAAGATATTCATATACAACAACAAATCGTCGAAGTCCATAGCCCCGAACTGCTTGCACTTGTCCATATACTTTTCATAGATATCAACCAGCAACGGCTGCTTACGTTCTCGGTCTTCGACACACAAAATTTGGTTATTACGGTAGGCCGAGGGTAATACAAGATTATTTTTAGCCAAAGAGATTCGCGTGAGCAGTTGCTGAGGTTTGTACTGCTCTTCATTCAGATTCATCTCTTTAATAATCATTTTAATCACATTTTTGCAATCTCCCGGCTCGTATATTGTAAACGTATTTGGAAATCCCAGAAGGTGCGATTCTGCTCGAATTATGCGCGAAAATACAGAGTGGAAAGTACCCATTCTCAGCCTAGCGACCAATTCCGGAGCAACATACTTTGCCATACGCTCCTTCATCTCGGCTGCAGCCTTGTTCGTAAAAGTCAATGCCAGAATACGCCCCGGAGCAATCCCCTGCTCGAGCATATATGCTATTCTACAAGTCAATACACGGGTTTTGCCGGAACCTGCTCCGGCAACAATCAGAGATGCTCCGTCGATGCTCGTAACCGCAGCTCGCTGCACCTCACTTAAATTATCTAAATAATTCTCCACTTTTTTGCACATTTGGTCGCAAAGATACAACAAAGAAGCGAAAGTGAGTGCGAAATGGGGAAAGAATGTTGTCTGTTAGCGATTTAACAGTATTTGCCAAGATGTTACAATACCATCAAATGCCAATGAAAAGCCAAGAAATGACAAAGTTTAGTTACTATACCATTACTTTGATTCTTGATTTCAATGGAGTATATTGGTTGCTGTAACTGATTGAATAGCAATGTTTGTTAAGCGATTGCAGTTGCAAATATAGGAAAATTTCTCACATCTTCGTTCCTGTTTCGCTTCGGCTGATTCTTTTGCACCGATACGCTGTGTTTTGCTTACCGTCACTCAGCTCTGCCATAAATAATTTTGCAAACAAAAAAAGTAGAGTTATGAGCAGAAGCACTTTCAGAGTATTATTCTATCTCAAACGCAATGCCCCGAAGAAGAACGGGCTTGTACCTGTAATGTGCCGTATCACCGTAAACGGCAAGATTTCCCAATTCAGTTGCAAATTGG
>JAZTZL010000024.1:0-6505 GCA_045637425.1 Rikenellaceae bacterium
CGTTCAAGGGTGTGTATAATCTCTATGAACAAAAACTGTCGCTGTTTATGTCCGAGGACAAGCAACGCGCAGATGGTGAAGTTGTAGATATTACGCTCGACAATCCCGAATTGGAAAAATACATTGCACCGTTCCACAATAAACTAATCGAAGATGTAGACCTCGTCGATGGAGTATATCCGGAATTTGAAGTTGAGGAGTATCGTGCTGCACGTCTGGCTCCGGTATTCTTCGGTAGCGCACTGAACAATTTTGGCGTAAGAGAGTTGCTCGACTGCTTTATCCGCATCGCACCGTCGCCCAGACCTACTACGACCGAACAGCGCACAATCCAGCCCGATGAACCTAAGATGACAGGATTCGTATTCAAGATTCACGCCAATATGGACCCCAACCATCGCGACCGTCTGGCATTCTTGAAAATTTGTTCGGGACACTTCGAACGCAATAAACCATATCTGCACGTTCGCAGCGGAAAGATGATGAAATTCTCATCACCCAACGCCTTTCTTGCAGAGAAAAAATCAGTAGTTGATGAGGCATTCCCCGGAGATATCGTAGGTCTGCACGATACGGGTACGTTCAAAATCGGAGATACATTCACCGAGGGCGAACAATTGAAATTTACGGGTATCCCGACCTTTGCTCCCGAGTTGTTCAGATATATCGAAAATGCCGACCCGATGAAGTTCAAACAACTCTCAAAGGGTATCGACCAACTTATGGACGAAGGCGTAGCTCAATTATTCACTTCTCGTGGTAATGGTCGAAAGATTATAGGCACGGTCGGAGCGTTGCAGTTTGACGTTATCCAATACCGCCTCGAACACGAGTATGGAGCAAAATGTCGCTACGAATCGCTACCGATGTACAAGGCGTGCTGGATTGAGTGCGACAACAAGGCCGTCTATGATGACTTCATCAGACGCAAGTGGCAAAATATGGCAATCGACAAACACGGCCGTGATGTATTTATGGCTGAAACTCAATATGCTCTGCACCTTGCAATCGAAAAATTCCCCGAGATAAAATTCAAATTCTCATCGGAATTCTAATCGGCATTTATGCACGAATTTTGTTCCTCGCAAAGGGGGGACTCGTTACTGAATCAGAGTATGGAGTTGATAGGCGAAATATTGCAGTATAAATTCTTGAGCAACGCCCTGTTGGCAGCCTTGCTGGCAGGGATTGCTTGCGGATTGATCGGCACATATATCGTCTGTCGCAGATTGGTATTCTTGAGCGGTGGAATCACCCACGCATCATTCGGAGGTATCGGACTTGCTTACTACTTTGGTTTCAATCCGTTGTGGGGCGCATTCGGATTTTCATTGCTGGCAGCACTCGGGGTCGAAACGCTGACTCAAAAAGGAAAAATCAGAGAAGATTCAGTCATCGGAATGCTCTGGTCATTGGGTATGGCTATAGGTATAATCTTTGTTTACCTCACGCCGGGTTACGCTCCGAACCTGATGACGTTTTTGTTCGGCAACGTACTATCTGTTACTAAGTCCGACCTTTGGGCAATAGCAGCTCTCGACGTGGTACTAATCGCCATATACGCACTATTTTACAGACAGATAATGTTTATATCATTTGACCGAGAATTTGCTGCTACGCAAAAGGTTCCGGTAACGATGGTGAACTGCGTAATGATGATGCTGGCTGCGGCAACCATAGTGCTGAGCATTCGCGTTGTAGGCATCGTACTGCTTATTTCGTTGCTCACAATACCCGTAGCATCAGTAAACTCATTCACAAAAAATTATAACCGACTCTCAATCGGTTCGTGCGCCGTAGCTATGTTTGGTACCATTTCAGGCCTATTATTCAGCTATTCTACAGACATTCCGTCGGGTGCTGCAACCATTTTTGTACTCGCTTTAATTCTTATTGTTTCCAAAGTAGTTGCACGCATAATTAAAAATCGCTAACTTTGTCCGGCAAAAAATTACGGCATAAATTACGCAGTTGATGAAAAAGGTACACTTATTAATGCTCAAATCCTATCTCGGGCCAATGTTTATGGCCTTCTTCATCGTATCGTTCATTCTGCTGATGAACTTTATGTGGAGATGGATTGACGAGTTGGTGGGCAAAGGTCTGACCTTAGACGTCATCTTCGAATTGATGGGTTATGCCGTTATGACAACCATTCCGATGGCGCTACCCCTTTCGACGCTCTTCTCGTCACTGATGGCTATCGGTAATATGGGCGAAAACTACGAATTGTTGGCGCTCAAGGCTGCTGGCATCTCGCTCAGCCGAATACTCCGTCCGCTGATGATTGTCACCGGTATCATCTCTGTGGCAAGTTTCTTCGCAGCAAACAACCTCGTTCCATACTCATACAAAAAGATGACTGCCATCATTTATGATATTCGTCAACAAAAACAGGCGCTCGAATTTGATGACGGAATCTTTTTCAATGGCATCGAGGATATGTCTATCCGTGTTGAACACCAGGATAAAAAGACAAAACTGTTGCACGATGTACTGATTTATGATACTCGTAACAGTTCGGGGCAAATGACTACGATTATTGCAGACTCGGGTTATATTAACCTCTCGGACGACAAACGTTACCTATTGGTTACACTGTACAACGGCGAAAATTACGAACAGAACCGCAGCGGTTCGTGGTACTCGGAAAGCACACTGCGCCACCACTTCTTCAAGATTCAAAAGGCAGTCATTCCGCTGGAAGGCTTCAATTTCGAACGCTCCGACGCATCGGCATTCTCAAACTCATCAACCAAACGTGTTGATGAACTGAGAGTGGAAATCGACTCACTGCAACACGTTGTGGATAGTCAGGTCTATGCTCTGAACAGCGATATCATCGACAAGAATATCTTCTTGTATGATATGAATGACAGCACTGCGAAAAAGCGCGTAGAGGTAGACATCACTGACAAAATCTCGTCGGTAACCAATTTCGAAACAAAATATCGGCTCATCGAGAAGGCAATATCAATGGCTACACAAACCTCATCTAGTATGAGTTTTGACGAGACTACACTCAAGGAAAAACTTCAGGTATTATACCGAGATCAAATCGAATTTTTCAATAAATTTTCATTGCCTGTTTCGGTGTTCATATTCTTCCTAATCGGGGCATCATTAGGCGCAATCATCAGAAAGGGCGGTATGGGTATGCCATTTGTAATCTCATTCGCATTCTTTATCATATATTATATTCTGACAATTAGTGGCGAAAAAATGGCACGAGAAGGTAGCGCTACGCCGTTTGTCGGCACTTGGCTCTCGTCATTCGTACTATTGCCTATAGCAGTGTTCCTGTTGTACAAGGCATCAACTGACTCGGGGCTGCTAAACGTAGAATGGTATCTGAAACATTTCCTCAAGCTCAAACGCTTGACAATAAATACGTATAACAAAGCAAAACAATATTATGACAATAGAAAAAAATGAGCGTGCGTTGAACACAATTCCCGAAGCCATTGAAGCAATCAAAAATGGCGAAGTGGTTATTGTCGTAGACGATGAAGACCGTGAGAATGAAGGTGATTTTGTTGCGGCTGCTGAGAAAATCACACCCGAAATCGTCAACTTTATGGAGACTCACGGCCGTGGTTTGCTGTGTGCACCGCTGAGCGAAGAACTTTGTCGCAGACTCGATTTGCAAATGATGGTTTCAAGCAATACCTCTCTGCACGGCACTCCGTTCACCATCTCGGTAGACCTGCTCGGAGATGGTTGCACAACAGGCATCTCGGCACACGACCGTGCTGCAACTATTCGTGCGCTGGTAGACGACAAGACTAAACCCGAAGATTTGGGTCGCCCGGGACACGTCTTCCCATTGGCAGCCCGTCAGCGTGGCGTATTGCGCCGTCCGGGACACACAGAAGCTGTCGTAGACTTGGCTCGTCTGGCTGGTCTGAAAGAGGGCGGTGTGCTTATCGAAATCAAAAAAGAAGACGGCGAAATGGCAAGACTCCCGCAACTTTTGGAGATTGCCGACAGATTCGGGCTCAAAATCGTATCTATCGCTGACCTTATATCATACAGATTGCAACGCGAATCAATCATCGAACGCGGCGAATGTGTAAATATGCCGACTCAATGGGGTATGTTCAAGATGATTCCGTTCCTGCAAAAAAGCAATGGACTGGAACACGTTGCATTGATAAAGGGCGAGTGGAGCGAAGATGAACCCGTTTTGGTCAGAATGCACTCATCTTGTCTAACAGGTGATGTATTCGGTTCGTACAGATGCGACTGCGGAGCGCAACTGCACGAGTCTATGAGTATGATTGAAAAAGAGGGCAAAGGTGCCGTAGTATACCTCAGTCAAGAGGGTCGCGGAATCGGTCTGATTAACAAAATCAATGCTTACAAGTTGCAAGAAAATGGATACAATACAATAGATGCCAATCTGAAACTTGGGTTCAATGTAGATGAACGCGACTATGGCGTGGGCGCAAGCATTCTGAGAGAAATCGGCATCAGAAATATCAGACTGCTTACCAATAATCCGCAGAAGAAGGCTGGTCTTGAAGGTTACGGACTAAAGATTGTCGAAAATATTCCGATTGTAATAGCTCCGAACCAATACAACGAGTGCTATCTCGAAACTAAGGAACGACTGATGGGACATAAACTCGGTCTGTTCCCTAAAGAGTAAATTGACTTTTTTAACACAACACAATTCCATTTGCCTGTGTACAAAGTTTGCAGGCAGATGGATTGTCATTTATAGCAAATCGAAAAGATGAGCACAGCAAAAAATCTTAGAATTGTATATATGGGGACTCCCGATTTCGCGGTGGAGGCGCTGCGCCGACTCGTGGAGGGAGGCTACAACGTGGTGGGCGTAGTAACAATGCCAGACAAGCCATCAGGCCGAGGACTCAAGATACAATATAGCGCAGTAAAACAATACGCATTGGAGGTAGGATTACCCCTACTCCAACCCGAAAAGCTCAAAGCTCAGGAGTTCATCGACCAACTGAATGAACTGCAACCAGACTTGGGCGTAGTAATCGCATTCAGAATGCTGCCCGAAGTTGTATGGGCATTACCGAAAATGGGCACGATAAATCTACACGCGTCGCTGTTGCCGCAATACAGAGGTGCTGCGCCAATTAACCACGCGCTTATTAACGGAGAATCAAAAACAGGTGTTACTACCTTCTTCTTAAATCATACAATCGACACAGGTGATATTTTGATGCAGAAAGAGACTGCTATCAGTGATGATGATACGCTCGAAACACTGCACGACAGACTAATGGTTATGGGAGGCGATGCCGTAATAGAAAGTGTCGAGATGATTGCCAGGGGTGATTACTCGCTTACAAGACAGAATCATATTCCCGAAAGTGAATTAAAGGCGGCTCCAAAAATTTTCAGAGAAGATTGTCATCTGAACTGGGCGCTCGATGCAGTACGAGTTCGCAATCAAGTGCGAGGACTATCACCCTACCCTGCTGCGTGGAGTACGCTACATATTGGAGATCAAGAATTTCAGCTCAAGATTTTTGATGTAAGCATTGTAGATGAACAGAAGGTTGGCTCTGTAGGCAGCGCAGTACTCAACAAAACAATAACCGTTCAGTGCGGTAAGGGTGTGATTCGCATCAACCGACTGCAGCCGGCCGGCAAACGCCAAATGAGTAGCGAAGAGTTCCTTCGCGGCATCAAAATATCTGGCGAAAGTCATTTTGAATAGGTCTATTCTGAATTGATTTTCATTGAGATACGTTTTCATTTTGAAAAAATAATTTGTTTGACGCACAAAAAAAGGTAGATATATTTTGCATTATCACAAAAAATATCTACCTTTGCACCACTTAATTGATGCCCAGGTGGCGGAATAGGTAGACGCGCACGTTTCAGGTGCGTGTGCCGCAAGGCGTGCAGGTTCGATTCCTGTCCTGGGCACTCAATCAAAGGCTGATTACAATTAGTAATCAGCCTTTTTTGTTTCTTATTATTGGCAACCTAACAAAAAAGGGATCAGTCAAAAATTACGGTGTGGCGTTAAAAATGTTAGATAAAAATTGTAGCTAAACGAAATATAAAGAAATGCATATCAGCGACACCTCCAAACTGATTTCTGAAAGCTTTTTCTTTGGCGTTGAAACTCTCGGTAGAGGCATTAGTGAAGTGATTCTCAAAGTATTGCTATAGTTCAGTAGTTATTCTGCAATGTTAGATTACCGAGTTGAAGAACTTTGAGTTTAAACTCTCCACCTCCTCATACCATTGAGCAAGTTTTGTTAGGACTACACCCTTATTACATCGCATATTAAATATATCTGTGAGTTTCATTGATACATCATATGCCAGCTCAATTGCTGGATATTCTCTAAATAGTATCTGGGCTCCGCGCTTTGCGACAAACTATGCATAATCTGTCTGGACGAATCGGACAATATTCTTCAAACTTCAGAATCGCAGTAGATGCTAGAACCGAAAAAACTGCATTCCCACAAAAACGACAGGAGTCGGAAATCGGGTTTAATACACAGGTGAG
>JAZTZL010000025.1:0-21122 GCA_045637425.1 Rikenellaceae bacterium
TTGCATACGCGTTACGCACCCGTGCGCCGGTCGCCGTCAACAGTATTGCTACCGTCACGCTGCCCCTCGACTTGCATGTGTTAGGCCTGCCGCTAGCGTTCATCCTGAGCCAGGATCAAACTCTCCATTGTAAAAGTTTATATAATGTTTTAAGAGTATCCTGACTACTGTCCTGATTTTAAAAATTAGGAATTGATGTACTACATTTTCTTTCTTAATATTCAGTAACTAAAGAACTAACTTTTCTATCGTTTCAATTTCAAACCGTCATTTTCGGCGGTTTTTATATTGAGAACGGACTGCAAAGGTAGAGACTATTTTTTGAACTACCAAATTTTTTGACAACTTTTTCAGTTTTTTTTTCGAACCACCGTTTTAACCCGACTGCTCTACTAAAATTGTCATTCAGTAACCAAAGAACGTTTCTGTTTTGCGGGTGCAAAGATGGAGTTTTTTTTCTTACCCACCAAATGTTTTTACAACTTTTTTCAAACTTTTTTCAATCGATATTGATTATCAAGTTTTTACAAACAAAGAAAAATCGCCCTCAGAGTGCACTACACAGCCCCTTACTCCACTTTTACCTTTACCACGACCTTCTCCACTGAGCCATTTCCCACCAACGGAGCGTGTGCATCTTCCGGGTAAAATATCGCAAATTCTCCGCCCACTAAACTAAATGACACACTCTGAGCTGCATTAAAGAACACAATATCTCGATCATTATCATATTGTTGGCTAATCACACAATCATTTCGTTCGCTCCAACCGAACCCCTCTTCACCTTTTATACAATATTGTATATCTATGTACCTATCGTGAGCCTCAAGTGGAGCATCATTCAGATTTCTCAACTTAAATTCCCCAGATTCTGCATAGATATTCGTACCGTCAATTTCAAAACGCTTACCACGACAGCACTCAAAATCCCCCTTCAGCAAAAACTCAAACGCCTTTTCAAAGCGCGAATTACAGTTCAGATAGCAACTATAATTCTTCAATTCATCTTTAATCATATCTTTTTTGTAATTTTGCGACCGTAAAAATCGTACAAATATAATTAAAAAGAACAAATAAAAATGAAAGCACTCTATTCAATACTATTATTAATAGTATCAAATGCGTTTATGACACTCGCCTGGTATGGACACTTAAAGTTCAGCGCAATGAAAGGCTGGAGCAACATTCCCCTGTTTGGCGTAATTTTAATCAGTTGGGGCATTGCACTTTTCGAATATTGTTTCCAGGTTCCGGCAAACCGCATCGGATTCATCGACAACGGAGGTCCCTTCTCACTGGTACAACTCAAGGTTATTCAGGAGGCGATATCACTCGGTGTGTTCGTAATCTTTTCACTGCTGGTATTCCGCACTGAATCATTCCGAATCAACCATTTCATCGGCTTCATTTTCCTGATACTCGCAGTCTGGTTCATATTCAAAAAATAACCGTTCACTGAACGTACGCGCCTATTCGCTATAAAGTTCAATCTTTAATCTGAATAAAAACAGATGTTTTGCAAATTTTTAATAAATTTGCAAATTAGGAAAGATAGGTGCGTATATAATAATAAGGTATAAAAATATGAAAAATTCTACAGTTAAATTGATAACCCTGCTCGCTTTGGCGGCAATTCTTGGCGTTATCATCTATTTTTTTGTTAAGCCAGCGGGCAATCCTGCAGAGCCCAAAGTTGAACGCAAACCACAAGGTCCCCGCAGCGTAGTGGTGAAAGTTACGATGCCGCGAGAACAGACAATCAATGACGGCATTCGCTCGGTAGGCTCACTGCTTCCCGATCGCGAGGTTGAGATTGCGTCTGAAACTACGGGTAAAATCGTAAAAATTCTCTTCGAAGAGGGTAGTTTCGTAAAAGAGGGCGAGTTGCTTGTAAAGGTAGACGACAGTGATTTGGTAGCCCAACTAAAACGTTCTGAGTTCAACAGACAACTGCTTGAAGAGCGACTCAACCGTCAGCGCATTCTGCTCGAGAAGGACGCAGTCAGCCGCGAATCATTCGACCAGGTTGAAACCGACTACCGAATGCTCGAAGCAGATATCGAACTTTTGAAGATTAAGATTGCACGCACCGAAATACGCGCACCGTTTGATGGCATTGTCGGATTCCGCAACGTCAATCTGGGTAGTTACATTCAACCCAACACAAAGGTTACTACAATCACAGACAATTCGAATTTGAAGATTCAGTTCGCTATTCCCGAAAAATACTACACCGAAAAGCTGAAAGGTCGCGAAGTAAACTTCTCTACTGCACAGAGCGACGAGGTGTATACGGGTAAGGTTTACGCTATTGACCCGAAAATTGATGAAAAGACCCGCACCGTAACGCTGCGTGCTCGTTACAAGAACACCAACCGCGCACTGACAGGTGGTATGTTCGCCCGCGTAGCAATGAGCATCAGCGGCGATAGCGATATTATGATGATTCCTACCGAGGCTGTCATTCCGCAACAAGACAGCAAGAGTGTTTGGGTAGTTCGCAATGGCCGCGCCCACTCAGTAACGGTTGAAACTGGATTCCGTTCAGACGATATGGTCGAAATCACATCGGGACTGACCAAGGCCGACACCGTAATCATATCGGGCATTATGCAGATCAAAGAGGGCAGTTTGTTGAACATAGAGAAATAATTGAAGTATGAGTCTTTCATCAACCTCTATTAATAGGCCCGTATTTGCTACGGTGATGAGTTTGTTCATCATCATTCTCGGAGCCATAAGTTACACGTTTCTTGGGGTCAGAGACTACCCGAGTGTAGACTCCCCCATTATATCGGTATCGACCTCGTTTCCTGGAGCCAATGCCGATGTAATAGACAACCAGATTACCGAAATTTTGGAGTCTGCCATCAACGGTATTCCTGGGATTAAGTCAATTTCGAGTACCAGCCGCGATGGTAGCAGCCGCATCACAGTCGAATTTAATTTGGACGTAGACCTTGAAACTGCAGCAAATGACGTAAGAAATAAGGTATCTGGCGTGCAACGCCGTCTGCCTGCCGAAGTAGACCCACCATCAGTGAGCAAAGCTGACGCTGATGCTCAACCTATTTTTCAGGTTACCGTAGAGAGCGATGCCCGCACGCTGATTGACTTGAGTGAATTCGCCGAGGTCAATATCAAGGAGCGACTTCAGACAATCTCGGGTGTAAGTTCTGTTGACATCTGGGGTTCACGTCGTTTCTCTATTCGTATGAAGATGGACCCGCAGTTGCTTGCTGCATACGGCATCACACCGCTTGACGTTCGCAATGCGATATCAAAAGAGAACGTCGAACTTCCTGCAGGTCGTATCGAAGGAGCCAATACCGAGTTATCAATCCGCACCCTCGGTCGTCTTCGTACAGTTGAAGATTTCAACAATCTTATCATTATCAAAGACAATGACCGCGTAGTAAGATTTCGCGACATTGGTGAAGCTGTAGTCGATGCAGAGAATACCCGCTCGGCATTCCGCCGCAATGGCAAGCCTATGGTTTCGGCTGTAATCATTCCACAGCCTGGAGCCAACTACATCGACATTGCCGACCAAGCCTATAAAGTCATCGATCAACTAAAAAAAGACTTACCTGAAGATGTCAAACTGACGGTAAGTATGGATAACACCAAATATATCCGCGAATCAATCAAGGAGGTAGCCGACTCAATCCTGATTGCCTTCATATTGGTAGTATTGATTATCTTCCTGTTTTTGCGTTCGTGGCGCACTACACTTATTCCCGTACTCGCCATTCCGATTTCGCTGATTGGTGCATTCTTTATAATGTATGTTCTCAACTTCTCAATCAATATTCTGACGCTGCTGGCTATTGTATTGGCAATTGGCCTTGTGGTTGACGATGCGATTGTTATGATGGAGAACATTTTTGCGAAGATTGAACAGGGAATGAATCCCAAAGAGGCTGCGCTTGTTGGTTCTAAAGAGATTTTCTTTGCAGTAATCGCCACAACAGTAGCCCTCGTAGCAGTATTCTTCCCGATTGTATTCCTGCAGGGTGTAACAGGTCGTTTGTTCCGCGAGTTTTCTATGGTTATTGCGGGTGCAGTTGTGATTTCGACCTTCGTAGCATTGTCGTTCACACCGATGATTTCTATGAAGATTTTGACAGCAAATGCTACGGACAACCGCTTCTATCGCGCATCAGAACGATTCTTCGAAAATTTGACTGCGGGATATGGCCGCAGCCTTCAACGATTCCTGCGCCACAGATGGATAGTATTCCCGATGATGGCTCTCTTTTTAGCATCGATTGTTTGGTTGTGGAAAGCGCTGCCGTCTGAGATGTCTCCGCTTGAAGACCGTTCGAGCATTAATGTTTCCTCTACTGCATCAGAAGGCACATCTTTTGACTATATGAATCGTTATGCTCAGAAGGTCGGAGCCGTAATTGATTCGCTTGTGCCCGAGCAGATTGCTCACCTCGATATGATTGGTATGGGTAACACCAACCGAGCAAACTTCAACATCATATTGAAGGATATACCCGACCGCGAGGCTACACAACAGCAGATTGCAAACAGACTGACACCTCATATTTCAAAGCTGACCGAGGCTCGCAGTTTCGTATCTCAACGCCAGACATTCGGCAATAGCCGAGGCGGGCTCCCCGTTCAATATGTAATTCAAGCGCAAGAATTCGAAGACCTGCGAGAGATAATCCCGCGCTTTATGGAGGAGGTTCAACAGAGTCCGGTATTCTACGCCTCAGACGTGAACTTGAAATTTACCAAACCTGAATTGACCGTTTCGATTGACCGCGATAAGGCATCGATGTTGGGTGTATCTGTTCAAAATATCGGACAGACACTGCAACTGACAATGAGCGAGCAGCGCATTGGATACTTCGTAGCCAATGGTAAGCAGTATCAGATTATGAGTCAAATTGACCGTCCGCAACGTAATAAACCAACAGACCTTACCAATATATATGTCCGCAACGATTATGGCGATTTGATTCAGTTGGACAACCTTGTTAAGACAGAAGAGAGCAGTATGCCTCCACAGTTATACCGCTACAACAGGTTCTTGTCAGCAACTATTTCTGCGGGTGTAGTCGAAGGCAAGACCATTGGTGATGGTATTGCAGAGATGGACCGCATCTCGAAAAAGGTGCTCGACGAACGATTCCAGACTACCCTCTCGGGTAACTCGAAAGATTTTGTTGATAGTTCATCGAATATGTTGTTTGCATTCGTATTCGCGTTGATTCTCATTTACCTCGTATTGGCAGCTCAATTTGAAAGTTTCCGCGACCCAATGATTATTATGTTTACCGTACCGCTGACACTTGCCGGTGCATTGATAGCACTCAAGGCATTCGGACAGACGCTGAATATTTTTAGTGAAATCGGTATCATTATGTTGGTCGGACTCGTAGCCAAAAACGGTATCCTTATTGTCGAATTTGCCAACCAGCGTCGTCAACAGGGTATGTCAATTATCGAGGCAGTTCAGAACGCATCAGAAGGTCGTCTGCGTCCGATTTTGATGACAAGTTTGTCTACGATATTCGGGATCCTTCCGATGGCATTCGCAACTGGTTCGGGAGCCGAAAGTCGTATCTCAATGGGTATTGCAGTTGTCGGAGGTATGACCTTTGCGACAATACTCACACTGTATGTCATTCCTGCGATTTATTCGTATATGACTTCAAAAAAAATAACTATAATTGAGACTAAAAATGAAGATTAAACATATCACATATACATTGGTAGCACTTGTTGTGGCAGGCAGTCTGACTGCTCAACCGCGCAAACTCTCGCTCGACAGGTGTTTGGAACTCGCGCTTGAGAACAACTACTCGATAAAAATCGCAGACATTGACCGCCAACAGGCCGAAAATAATGTTTCGCCGTCACCATTTTTACCTAAGGTATCGCTCAATGCGTCGCAGAGTCAGACTTCGACCAAGACTCGCGTAACCTACACTGCAGATAATAGTCGTGGAGAGAGCGACAATACGGTAGACAACTTGAGCGTCGGAGCCTCTGTAAATTGGACTCTGTTTGATGGTGGAGCGATGTTTGCCAATCGCAAACGCACACAGCAGTTGCTCGAGCAAGGCGACCTGAATTTGCGCAATGCTATCGAGAAGTTGATTGTCGAAGTTTCGACACAATACTACGCCATCATCATTCAGCACAGCCGCGTCAGGGCTGCCCGTCAATATATGGGCATTTCGATGATGCGCTATAACCAGGCATTGGAAAAATATCGACTCGGCTCAATTTCGGGTCTGGAGATGAAGCAGGCGAAAATTGACCTTAATGCGGATAGTTCGCAGTTGATTACCGAGCAAGAAAATCTGCGCAACAGTTACATTTCGCTGTATGAAATAATAAACATTCCGTCCGATTCGACATTCTCGGTTCAGGGTGAAGTTCAACCCGAAGGCAAACTCGAATTGAATGAATTGCGCAACTCGGCACTGGAGAATAATGTTTCGATTATCTCGGCAAGGAACGGCAAACGAATTTCAGAAAATGACTTGGATTTGGCCCGTGCGTTGAGATTCCCGACTCTCAATTTCGGTGCGGGATACACCTACAACTATTCTGACAACCCTATTTCCACGACGAAGTATAGTCGTGCACAAGGGCTGAATTGGGGATTTTCACTGAACTACACTCTGTTTAATGGCACGGATAATCGTCGCAAGATTCGTAATGCAAAGTTGCAGGTCGAAGCCGAAGATCTCTCGGTAAAGCAGGTTGAATTGAATGTAATCAGCACAATTAACTCCACCTACAACTCATACCGCAGCAATCTCCAGATGATAAATTTCGAACAGGAGAGTTCAGATGCAGCGAAGTTGAATCTCGACACAGCCATTGAAAAATATCGACTCGGTTCGATTTCGGGTATTGAATTCCGTGAAATTCAACGCAGCTACCTCAACGCGGAGATACGCCGTTTGGCAGCACTTTACCAAGCAAAGGTTTCAGAGATTACCCTACTCTACCTCTCAGGCAGATTGTTGGATTAACCTCCAAATACATAGTAAACAAAAGTGTAGCCCCGCAGTGGGCTACACTTTTTTATTTATAACTTAATTATTACTCTAAAAGGTCTGGGCGCAACAATCGAGTTCTCTCAAATGATTGAGTTTCTTGCCAACGCTCGATTTCAGCGAAATTACCAGATGTCAGCACTTCGGGCACCTTCCAACCGTTGAATTCCGCGGGCCTTGTGTAGACGGGCGGAGCCAACAAATTATCCTGAAAACAATCTGTCAGAGCCGATGCCTCATCACCGATTGCTCCGGGTAGAAGTCGCACCACGCTATCTGCCATAACTGCAGCAGCCAACTCGCCACCTGTCATAACGAAATCACCAATCGAAATCTCTTTGGTAATCAGATGTTCGCGCACTCGGTAGTCAACTCCCTTATAATGTCCGCAGAGTATGATTATATTTTCTAACGTCGAGAGACGATTTGCTTCGTGTTGGTCGAATCGTACACCATCGGGAGAAGTGTAGATAATCTCATCGTAATGTCTTTGCGAGCATAACTCCGTAATGCAGCGATATATCGGCTCGATTTTCATCACCATACCCGCCTCGCCTCCGAACGGGTAATCGTCCGTAGTGCGGTGTTTATCGACTGTCCAATCGCGAATGTTGTGAATATGTATCTCAACCAAGCCTTTCTGCTGAGCTCGTTTCAGAATAGATTCGTTCAGCGGACTATGCAACAATTCGGGGACTACGGTCAGAATATCGATTCTCATACTCTACTAATATTTAACTTGCTCTTGAATAACCTCTGTGATGAATGGATTGAACATTGTTTCGTGTCCGATAGTCGATGCCGGACCGTGTCCTGGTAACACCTGCACATCATCGCCCAAAGGCAAAATCTTTTTCAATATAGATGTCATCAACTGCGAGTAGTCGCCACCCGGCAAATCACTACGACCGATACTTTCCCGGAAGAGCGTATCACCAGGCAATATCACTTTTTCATTTGGCAACCAGAAAGTCACCTGACCTTGCGAGTGTCCGGGCGTAGTAATCACCTTTACAGGATTTTCACCCACCATAATTTCATTCACATCATTCAGGTCAATCTCGACAAGAGGAGCGCTTTCCAGTTCAAATCCAAACATAGCAGCATATTGCGGAGCCATATCAACAATTTGCTGGTCTAGTTTACTCACAGCAAACGGCACCGAGAAGTGAGATTTCAGAGCATCAACTCCAGCGATATGGTCAACGTGTCCGTGGGTAGCCACGACCATTTTCAGTTTGAGATTATTCTCTTCTATAAACTGCACCAATCGACCATCTTCGCTTGAATTTACACAACCCGGGTCCACCACAATGCACTCACCCTTAGGTTCATATATAATATAAGTATTCTCTTGAAGCGGATTAACTGTAAAAACTGCAATTTTCAACATAAAAAATCGAATTAAAATTTCACACAAAAATACGAATTACTATCTTTGTAGCAAAATATTTTAATTCAAAGTGGCAAGAAAACGAGGAAATCTCCCCTTGGTTGAGGGGTTTGAAATAACCGGCGTAGCAGCCGAAGGTAAATCATTAGGTAAATGGAATGATATGGTTGTATTCGTCGACGGCGGAGTTCCGGGCGACGTAGTCGACCTGCAAATAATCAAGAAGCGCAAACGACACGCCGAAGGGGTAATCGTAAAGATGGTAAAACCGTCGGAGATGAGAGTCGAGCCGTTCTGTCGCCATTTCGGTGTATGTGGCGGCTGCAAATGGCAGAGCATTCCGTACGAAAAGCAACTCGAATATAAACAACAACAAGTTGAAGATCAGTTGGTACGAATCGGCCATTTGGATATTCCGGAAATTACTCCTATTTTGGGTTCGCAGCTGACCGAGCGCTATCGCAACAAACTAGAATTTACATTTTCGCCTAAGCGCTGGCTCGAGAAGAAGGATATGGATAACCCTGAAATTACGGATATGAATGCGTTGGGATTCCACATTCCTGGCAGATTTGACAAGATTCTGGACATCGAGGAGTGCTGTCTGCAAGCAGAGCCGTCAAATGCGATTCGTCTTGCAATCAAGAAGTTTGCATTGGAAAATGAATATCCATTCTATGATATTCGCACGCACGAAGGCTATCTGCGCAACATTATAATCCGCACATCGACTACAGGCGAGATTATGCTCATCGTAATCTTTGCCAGCCGTAACAACGAAAAGCAGAACCGTCTGTTACAGTTTGTAGCTAATACGTTCCCCGAAATCACCTCATTGATGTATGTCATTAACGACAAGTTGAACGATTCGGTAGGCGATTTGGACGTTGAACTGTTCAGTGGTCGCGACCACATCTACGAAGAGATGGACGGATTGAGATTCAAAATCGGTGGCAAATCATTCTTCCAGACCAACTCGCTTCAGGCA
This sequence comes from Rikenellaceae bacterium, assembly GCA_045637425.1. Classification (GTDB taxonomy): domain Bacteria; phylum Bacteroidota; class Bacteroidia; order Bacteroidales; family Rikenellaceae; genus CAJGBR01. Next base: position 9,413 of record JAZTZL010000025.1, read on the forward strand.
CGCACGCTGTACAATACGGTTCGCGAGTTTGCCGAACTGAAACCCGAAGATGTAGTGTATGACCTCTACACTGGTACAGGTACGATTGCTCTGTATGTAGCACGCAGCTGCGCCCGAGTTGTTGGCGTAGAGTATGTAGAAGAGGCTATTGCCGATGCTCGCATCAATGCCGAGGTGAACAATATAAATAATTCGACCTTCTACGCAGGCGATATGAAAGATGTTCTGAATCAGGATTTTATCAAGAGAAACGGCACTCCAGATGTGATTATCCTCGACCCTCCACGCGCCGGAATCCACCCCGACGTAGCACAAACAATACTTAATGCAGCACCTCGTCGCATAGTTTATGTTAGTTGCAATCCTGCTACACAGGCGCGAGATTTGGCATTGTTGTGCGAACAGTATCGAATCACCAAAGTACAGCCTGTTGATATGTTCCCACATACTCAGCACGTTGAAAATGTTGTTCGACTCGAAAAAATATATTAAACGATGAGATATTATATCATTGCAGGCGAGGCTTCGGGAGATTTGCACGGAGCAAATCTGATGAAGGGAATTAAAAACCACGATCCTCAGGCGGAATTCCGTTTCTGGGGCGGCGATAAAATGGCCGAAGTCGGTGGCAAAGATTCATTGGCAATGCACTATAAGCAGGCGTCTATAATGGGATTTGTGGAGGTACTGATGAATCTCCGCACAATCAAACGTCATATGGATTACTGTAAGAGGGACATTCTTGCCTTCAAGCCCGACGTGATAATACATATTGATTACCCTGGTTTCAATCTGGCTATTGCAAAATTTGCGAAACGCCACGGACTCAAGACGTTCTACTATATTGCACCGAAGGTTTGGGCGTGGAAGGAGTCGCGAGTGAAACTGCTGCGCCGATGGGTAGATAAGTTATTCATTATCTTTCCGTTCGAGATTGAATATTTCCGCAAACACGGCATCGAGGGTTTCTATGCGGGCAATCCGCTGATGGACTCGATTGCACAGCGCCGAGGAGCGATTCCCGAACGAGGCGAATTTTTCGCAAAGAACGGACTCGAGAACAGACCAACAATAGCATTACTCTCGGGAAGCAGAAGTTCAGAGATAAAGTACAATCTGCCCGTGATGGTTTCGGCATCAAGACTTTTGCCCGAGTACCAATTTGTTGTGGCAGGCGTATCGTGGCTTGACAAATCGCTTTATGATAAGTACCTGAACGGCAGTAATGTAAAGATAATTACAGACCAGACCTACGAACTGCTGAACCACTCGGAGGGAGCACTGGTTACCTCAGGAACGGCAACACTTGAGACTGCTCTTCTTGACATTCCGCAGGTTGTATGTTACCGATTCTCGGCCATATCGAGCGCCATAGCGCGACTATTGGTCAAGATAAAATGGGTGTCGTTAGTCAATCTTGTGATGCAACGTTCGGTAGTCTGTGAGTTGCTACTTCACAATTTCACAGCAGAGAATGCTGCTGCGCAGTTGCGCGCCGTAATTCCGGGTGGCGAAAAACATCAGAAACTAATTGAAGATTATGCCCAGCTACGTGCTGCAATCGGCGAAGACGGAGCCTCGGATAGATTCGCAGCCGAAATGGTTAGAATATTAAAAACAGAATAAAATGAAAATCATCTGCATAGGACAAAACTACAGAAAACATTGCTTGGAACTCGGCAACAAAATCCCGACCGAGCCGGTCTTTTTTCTGAAACCAGACACGGCTCTGCATCGCAATAACGACCCGTTCTATCTACCCGACTTCAGCAACAATCTGCACTACGAACTCGAACTCGTTGTGCGCATCAACCGAGTAGGCAAATGTATCGAAGAGCGCTTTGCACACCGTTACTACAACGAGGTGGGGTTAGGCGTAGACTTTACAGCGCGCGACCTTCAGTACAAACAGTCCGAAGCAGGATTGCCGTGGGAGGTTGCCAAGGCCTTTGACCATAGTGCAGCAATATCGCCCGAATTTTTCCCCATCGAAAAAATCGAAAATATCCAAGATTTGCAATTCCGCTGCGACCTGAATGGTCAGCCTGTACAATATGGAGCCACATCAGATATGATATTCTCGATAGACCGATTGATTTCGTACGTATCTAAGTTTGTTACGTTAAAGATTGGAGACTTGTTGTTTACGGGCACGCCTGCGGGAGTCGGAGCGCTGAAAATTGGCGACCGTCTGGAGGGATTCCTGGAAGATCAGAAACTTATTGATATCGAAATACGATAAAAGAGACTGCGCCACTCCTCAAAAGCGGCGCAGTACTTTTTTCGACAATACCCAAAAACTTTTATTCAACTACGGTAATGACTCCATTTTCCATTGAGAAGAATGAGTTATCCGCACCTCCATTCAGTACATTCAAGGCATCATTAGCATTAGCGACTGCATTATCTGATACGTTCAGCAATTCGTTATTGTTGTAGTAAAAACTTGAATTATTAATGTTTGAACCTTGATAGCTGATGCCGTTAGAGGTAATCGCACCTGCATTCAAACAATAATTCGCAGTATCATTGTTGCCAAACTGAGCCTTCGGAGCGATTGCCCCAGCAGCATCTGCGCCATAGATTGCACCTGAATTGTAGCAATAACTTGCATTGATATTTCCATACAGACTATATGCGATACCTGCAGCGTAACTTTGTTCAGCAGTAATGTCACCATAGTTTGCGCAATATCTCAGTGTTGCAGCGCCACTCGGAGATTGACCGAGAATACCCGCAGCAGAGGCATTGGGGTTGTCTGCCGTAGATTTCACATTGCCATAATTAAAGCAATATTCAAATGTAGCAGCACCTGTCAAGATACCAACCACACCGGCAGCAGGTTCTGTACCAGCGCCCGAAATTTCACCGTTGTTCGCAGCTTTCTTAATAGTACCCACAAAACGATTGGCGATACCGACAGCACCGATTGCACCTGTGATATTTCCGTTATTAACAACATTCTCGATAGTTGAATTTACATCAATCCAAGCAACAATACCAGCAGCTCTGTTTGCCGATACATTTGCATTGTTTTCGCAATCGGTTATTGTCATCGCAGCACCATTAGAATTGAAACAGATTATACCGGCAGCATAACTACCTGCTTCAATGTTACCTGATACGGTTACGCCTTCAACAACCAAACCGTCGCCTGCGTTACAAACCAAACCTGCAGCATATTTGTCTGAATTGATATTCACATTTTCGAGCGTAACATTTCTGATTTCCGCATTTTCACCAACGTGAGCAAACAACGCAGCATTATCGGTGTTTGTAATGGTAAGATTAGAAATCGTATGGCCGTTGCCATCGAACACGCCACTCCACGGAGCAGTTTCCGAGCCGACAGGTGTCCACTCTTTAGTCAATGTGATATCGGCAGCCAGAGTAATTGAACCTCCGATTTTATCTACATTAGCCAAAGCCAGCGCGAGTTCGTCCTCAGTAGCAGGAGTTGCAGTCAATTCCACATTGTTATCACCTTGGAACTCAGTGTCAATTTCGATATTAAAGTCAAGATTACCCGTCAAGATTTGCCCGATGATGTTAGTACGATAGTTACGTTCAATAGGCACAACATTCAGGCCCGACTCGAAATTGATACGCTTGTATGTCTCAGCAGTAGCCTCCTCTCCATTTGTAAAGTAATACTCTGCAGAAACATTCTTCTTATCTTTGACCAATACATAGTTCATCGAGAGATAAACAAATTTTTCTTCATCTTCAATGGTAGCATTACCATTGATATCTACGTTTAATGTTTCATTAGGTCGTGCAGCCAGCGCAAACTCTGCGACTACAGGATCGCCCTCTACGCCGCCCGTCACGAGATTCAGAGTATTGTACACGCCAGAAATCTTCGCATAAGAGTGTGAAATTTCCACGCCCGAGTTCACCGCAGCTTGGTAATCTACCGCAGTTACACCCACGTTCATCTGCGCAAACGGACGAGTCAGAATCACATCAATCTGGGCAGAACCGGTTACTGTGAAAGTCGTATCTGCGATGAATGCATCTCGAGCTTCGTCATTGGCATTTGTGTAGTTCACACTGACGCTAACACCATTATCTGTCTTGTTAATGGCATATGCATCAGTCTCTTTTTGAGCCCAAAACACCACGGTATACTCCTGATTTTTAGCGAGTTTAATTTTAGGTGTAATTGAAACAAATGCACCTTCATAATCATACGCACCCAAACGATTGCCAGCCGCATCAAAGATGTAGTAATAGAGTTTTGTAACACCTGCACCATCTCCGATTATACGAGTTGCGGCATTACCTTCGACTCCCAAGTTGAACTCAACAAGAGTCTCAGTTTCGATGTCTGTGCCTGAATTATCTTTGGCACAAGATGCTGCGAACATTGTTGCTGCTGCAGTCAAGAAATAAAAAAACTTTTTCATTTGTAAATAGAGTTTATTATATAAGTTATAAAGTTTTATTACTCATACTTTTATACATTTTTTGACAATACTTTATCCAAATCAAGTTTATTATTTTAGCACATATTTTATTTACGAACGAGCCAACTTCGCTCAATATGAAATCGCATAAAAACAAATATCCTGCCAAAATTGGCAGGATATATTTTTGCATTTGAATTTATATTTTCTTTGGCAAGTAAGCTACTGCGACACTTTTCGAGTTAGAAAAAACAAAAAGAGACGTCTCATCGACATCTCTTTTCAGGTTTGCATTCCGCGGAAAGAGGGGGATTCGAACCCCCGGTAGCGGTTACCCACTACGACAGTTTAGCAAACTGTTGGTTTCAGCCACTCACCCATCTTTCCTGACCGAATCTATCCTCAAAGATTACTACCCATTTTCTCTTTCGGACGTGCAAAGGTAATAATTATTTTTATCTCTGCAAAAAAATCTCACTAAAAAATGAATCTCGAACTAATTTCTTTGTAGTCGTAGACTCTGCTGATAACATCTGCAAAGATGTCTGCTACAGACAATACTGTAAATTTAGATGTATCTTTGTCTGCTCTCAGCGGGATTGTATCAGTAACCATCACTTCACACAACGAACTTTGAGCAATTCGCTCATAAGCAGGACCTGACAACACCGGGTGAGTTACTGCAGCACGAACACTCTTCGCGCCACGTTCCATCATCATATCCGCTGCCTTTGTAATAGTACCAGCAGTGTCAATCATATCATCGAGGATTATCACATTGCGTCCCTCTACGTCACCGATTGCAGTCATTTGACCAACTACGTTAGCTTTTTCGCGTTGTTTGTGGCAGATAATCATCGGTGTATTGAGGTACTTACTATAAGCACTTACACGTTTTGCACCGCCCATATCCGGAGCAGCCAACGACAAATCTTCAATATTCAGACTTTTGATATAGGGTACGAAGATACCACTTGCGTAGAGGTGGTCTACCGGAATATCGAAGAAACCTTGGATTTGGTCAGCGTGCAGGTCCATAGTCATAACGCGGTCTGCGCCTGCAGCGTGCAACATATTTGCCACGAGTTTAGCACCGACAGATACTCTGGGGCGGTCTTTTCTGTCTTGACGAGCCCAACCGAAGTAAGGGATAACGGCGATTACTCTGTGAGCAGAAGCACGATGAGCTGCATCAATCATCATCAACAATTCCATCAGGTTATCGGTCGGAGGGAATGTTGATTGGATTACGAAAACAGTACAGCCACGAATACTTTCGTTATATGCTGGTTGAAATTCGCCATCACTGAATTCCAGAACGTCCGAGTTTCCCAAAGTTGTGCCATAGCACTCAACGATTTTTTCAGCCAGATATCTCGAGCCACGTCCGGCGAAAAATTTAATCTTATGCAGTCCCATATATTTTGTTAATTTAATACGTTTATATCTGTGTTATTCCTCTTTAGGCATTACCAAAGCGGCAATCAGATATGCCAGCAACCCTGTTCCGTAGAAAACCATCAGCAACACTACGATCAATCTCACCACGGTTCTATCCAGATCCAAATAGTCAGCGATGCCACCACATACGCCGAGAATTTTACTGTCTTTCACCCGACAAAGTTTTTTCTTCATCTGACCTCAGGTTGTTGTATTCGACAAATATGATTACCATTTATGGCACAAAGATATTATTTTCCGCTTAAAAACTATCAATAAAATGCAAATTTATTAACAAATTTTATTGATTTGCGTTTTCCAGACACGATTCAACAAATTCGAGCAGAGCCTCTTTGCCCATCTTTTTCTCTGATGATGTGAGGAACATAATTGGCAATTCGTCCCAAGTTTTCTTCAACACACGACGATAGAGCGCTACGCCCGACTCGACCTTATTCTGCGACAATTTATCACATTTGGTAAATACAATACCGAAAGGCACTGAGTTTTCGCCCAGAAATTGTATGAATTCGAGATCTATTTTCTGTGGTTCGTGTCGCGAATCAACCAGCAGAAAGAGGAATGTCATCGGCTCGCGTTCGAGGATATATTTGGTAATCATAGTCGAGAAGCCCTTTCGCTGATCTTTCGACACTCGCGCATATCCATACCCGGGCAGATCGACCATATACCATTGGTCGTTAATCAGAAAGTGGTTAATCAGCTGTGTCTTTCCCGGCGTAGCCGATACTTTCGCTAACCCTTTCTGATTAGTCAGCATATTTATGAGCGAAGATTTACCGACATTTGAACGTCCGATAAAAGCAAATTCCATTCGACCGTCCGAGGGACATTGGTCGACAAACTGACTGCTACACTTAAACTGGGCCGATTTTATCTCCATACTTAGTTGGGTTTATTTGGTTGCAAAGTTACTTTTTTTATCACTATTTTCAAATTCTTTTTTCATCACCCGCCCTCTTCCAAAACTTTTTTTCATTTTACAAGTAATTGCTAATGATTGCATTATGTATATTAAGCGAAAAAATATAAAAAAATATGAAAAAATATTTTGCAGGAATAATAAAAATATATACCTTTGCGCTCGAAAAGTAAGGGGATTACCCCGCGTCAGTTTGAACTATGGTGTAATGGCAGCACAGCAGATTTTGGTTCTGTTAGTCTAGGTTCGAGTCCTGGTAGTTCAACTCTCAAAAGGCTTCATCTTAAAGATGAGGCCTTTTTTTGTTAACACCACACAACCTTTTTTATAGCCCAATATTGTGTGGTGTCGCTAAATAGTCTTAAATTTGCAACAAAAATTTTACTACAATGGCTAAATTTACAACTACACTTTTGGCAGTCCTGTTCGCAATGACCTCATTTGCACAGACTAAATTCGAAAAGACTTTTGAACCAAAAACTCTTAGAATAGATTTCTCTCTCGTGGGGAATGACAAAACACAAAGCGCTGCAATTGAGCGCCTTAGAGAGGAACCCATTTGGTCGGGACCGCGAAAAAACTTAATTGATCCGTTTATGTATGGTGGCTACTGCGTAAAGGTTTTCGACAAAGAGAGTGGCAAATTAATATATAGCAGAGGTTTCAATACACTCTTCGAAGAGTGGAGAACTACCGACCAGGCAAAAGTCGAAACACAGTCGTGGACCAATTCGGTATGCGTTCCGATGCCCAAGGATACAGTAATAATCGAACTTTTTGAGCGTAACAGAAAAGATGGTAAATTCTATTCAATGCTCAAGCAGGAGGTTGCCCCCAAATCAATATTCATCGACCGCAGTCCGATGAACGAATATCCCGTAATGAAAGTCGTAAACAATGGTAGCATGGAATCCAAAATCGACTTGGTATTCCTTCCAGAAGGCTATACAGCAGAAGAGATGGAACAATTCAGAGAAGATGCAAAGAAATTTGCAGAGGCTCTGTTCACCACAGCTCCGTTTGACAAATGCAAAAAAGATTTTAACATTTGGGCAGTAGAAGTGCCATCGAAAGATTCGGGCACAGACGTTTCTGGTAAGGGCGTATATAAAAACACTGCTTTCGATTCCGGCTTTTACACATTTGGTATTGACCGCTATATAACTACGGCCAATATGCGCGCAATCAGAGATGCAGTCTGGAATGTGCCTTGTGACGGAGTGTTTATTCTTGTTAATTCTCAGATATATGGTGGTGGCGGTATGTACAATTTCTACGCAATAGGCACTGCTCACAACCCGATGACAATGAAGGTTTTCACTCACGAATTGGGTCACTCGCTTTTCGGGCTTGCCGATGAATACTACACCTCGGCCGTAGCCTACAACGAATTCTACAACCTGAAAGTGGAACCGTGGGAACCGAACATCACCACTATGGTCGATTTCGATTCGAAATGGAAAGATATGCTGCCCAAAGGCACCGAAATACCTACACCAGCCAATAAGGAGAATGTTACAAAACTTGGCGTGTACGAAGGTGGCGGATATGTAGCTAAGGGCATCTATCGTCCGATGATAAACTGTATGATGCGCAACAACAAGGATTTCTGTCCTGCTTGTAGCCGCGCAATCCTTCGTATGGTGGAATATTTAACAGACAAACGCAAAGTCAAAAATGATTAACGGCAAAAAAATAATCGTAGTAATGCCTGCGTACAATGCGGCAGAGACTCTGGAAAAAACCTATCGCGAGATTCCGTTCGACATTGTGGACGAGGTGATTCTGACCGACGACTGCAGTCGCGACGAAACAGTGAAAAAGGCTGAGGAGTTGGGGATTCGCGAAATTCAGGTACACTCAAAAAACTGTGGATATGGCGGCAATCAGAAGAGCTGCTACAATCGCGCACTCGAGCTGGGTGCCGATATCGTGGTTATGCTGCACCCTGATTACCAATACACTCCAAAGCTCATTCACTCGATGTGCTACGTAATTGCCAATGGTTTGTATCCCGTAGTTTTGGGCTCGAGAATTTTAGGCAAGGGAGCACTCAAGGGCGGAATGCCGATGATAAAATATATTGCTAATCGCGGACTGACCCTGATGCAAAATATACTGATGAACCAGAAACTGAGCGAATACCATACAGGATTCCGCGCATTCTCGGCAGAAGTTCTGCGTGCTGTGGACTACAACTCCAACTCTGACGACTTTGTATTCGACAACCAAATGCTGGCACAGATATTCTGGGCTGGATTCGAAATAGGCGAAATAACCTGTCCAACCAAATACTTCGAAGAGGCGTCGTCAATCAACCTTCGCCGCAGCACCGTATACGCATTCGGCGTTATCGGCACATCAATTATGTACCGACTCTGCAAGTGGCATCTTTGTAAATCAAAAATCTTCGGACAATGTTAAAACGATTCAGCTACCAGATAATTTTAGCCGTAGTCTTTCTATTTGTTTACAGTTGGTGTTTTGATGTAAAACTCGACCTGAACGGAGATAATGCTACATATATAAGTTTGGCTCGCAACATCGCAGATGGGTTAGGTTATTCTACAATAAATCCCGACGGCGTAAAACCAACTTCGACCTATCCTCCGGGATATCCGGCACTGTTATCCGTATTTATGTTCCTGGGCATCGACTCGCTGATATTCTTTAAGGTAATCAATGGCATATTGCTATTCAGTTCGATAATGTTGTTGTTCAGCGCTATGAGACGCGCTACGGGTGATACTGTGGCTACGTTTTCAGCACTTGTGTTGTGTTGCTTCTGCACCCCGATGTTGCAGTTCTCATACATCGTAATGTCCGAAATGTTATTTCTGTTTCTAAGCGCAGTATCAATATTCTCGCTCTACAAACAGAGTCAAATCGCTGATAAGCAATTCTACAAATCGATATGGTTTTGGCTGGCAGTGGTGTCGGCCGTAGCAGCCTACCACGTCCGCACAATGGCATTGGCACTACTCTTTGCATTGGTTGTCTTCTATGCATTCCGCAAGGAGTGGCGTCAGACTATCGCCTCTGCAGCGTCTATCGTAGCACTGTTGTTGCCGTGGTCGATTCGCAATTCGGCGATGGGACTCGAGTCGAGATACTTCGGAATGATTCTGAAAATTAACCCGTGGCGTCCCGAAGCAGGCACAGTCCAAACATTTGGTGATTTGGTGGAAAAAATGCTCAAAAATTTTGACGAGACTGTCTTGCGAGCATTCCCAGACCTATTGTTCCCGTGGTTGAAAATCAACTACGATGCGCCCGCAAGCGGAATGATCATTTTATGCGGATTAATCATCTTGGCTATCGTATGTTACGGAGCGTGGAAGTCAGGCTCGCTGCGCTGGTTGCTTTTGGCATATCTGGCTGCCAATATCGGTCTGTTTATGTTGTGGCACGGAGGCAATGGCAATCGTTATGTAGCTCCGCTGGCTCCGATTATCTATATTTGTTTCTGGACGGGCGTTACTGCCATTTTGACTGAACTGCTGAAAATTAAAGTAAAGAAGTTACAACTGCTCTATCTGTTGTTAGTTTTGCCCTGTTTCGGTTCATTGCAGGCTCAGCACAATTTGTCGAATAGTCCTGTTCCTCCGGGATATCGTAACTACTTTACAGCTGCGCAGGATATAAACGCGCAGATGCCCAAAGGTACGGTAGTGGCTTGTCGCAAACCCGAGATGTTTAACTATTATGCACCCAATACCATAACCATTTACTATAAGTTCACGCAGAATCCGCGTGAGTTGATTGGCGATTTACTGAACAAACGTTGTGATTTGGTTGTCTTTGATATGTTGGGTTATTCGTCTACGGGTCTGTACCTTTATCCGGCAATTAAGGCATATCCGTCAGTTTTCAAACCGATTGCACACTACAAACAACCCGACACATACATCTTTATGTTTAATAGGGACGAGGCCGCTAAAATTCTGAAAGACAATGCTGAGTCGGCTGAGTAATCTATATCACACTTACGGGCAACAGTTGTTTCGCTATGTAGTGGCGGGCGGCGTTGCCTTTTGTGTGGATTTTGGTCTATTATGGCTACTCCACCAGTATGTGCACCTATCATTGCTATTGTCGCAAGCCATAAGTTTTTCGGCAGGAGTCGTAGTGACTTACTTGTTCAGTATCCGATGGGTATTTGACTACAGGTCAGTAGCTAACCATACTGCGGAATTTTTGGTATTCGCACTGATAAATTTGATAGGACTCGGACTAACCACACTACTGATGTGGCTCTTTGCCGAACGCATTGGCATACACTACCTCTTATCAAAGGTTATTACTACAATCATCGTAACACTTTGGAACTTCTTCGCAAAACGCAAAACCCTATTCTCAAAAAGAGATCAATAGCAATAATTACCAGTGGCGATACAAATTCAAGAAATTATAAATGCTTGTTTTGTAAATATTTTCATCAGCTAATAGAGTATTCTCCGTCGGGAGAGATTTGGTTTAAGAAAAAAAGATTTGGCGAATTTTATGCGTAAATATAGGTTTTAGCGTTTTACCTATTTTTGAGGTCTAAAATGCGAATCACTTTAGGCGTAAATTTAGGCGTAAAAAAGTAAATCCCCTCCACGCTGCTGTGTAGAAGGGATTTTAGAGGTCTGAAGCGAAGGATTGCCTTCGCTTCATATAGCCGTGTTTAGCCTTTTATAGCATTACGGATCGGTTGTAATGATTAGAGTAATCTTCATTTAACCCCATTTAGCCCTGTTTAATGGGGCGTAAAAAGGGGCGTAAAAATTTTTTTAGTTTTTTTACGCTCAGTTCTTGACTTCTTGAACAAATCTGGTATACTCTTAATAAAAGTAAATTATTAATGAAGTACAATCTTAGATTCAAACTCGATGTCAAGAAAAATGTTTACATCTCGAAGAAGGTTGTTACGAGC
>JAZTZL010000026.1:0-40435 GCA_045637425.1 Rikenellaceae bacterium
AAGGAAAGTCCTACCAACGTACTGTGCAACTTTGGTATCCTCGTGGGTTTGTATCTCACGAGTTGCCAAGGCGTGATACTGTAATTATGCTTGGTGAGGAAATCGAAGTGGGTGGCTATTTAAGTGTAGAGGAAACCAAACAATTTGAGATTATTGGTTATGGTAAGGCCAAGAAATCGGATTATAAAAAGAAATTCGATCGTAAAAAAGGTATATTTGACAACAAATATAGCATTAAACTAAAACCTAAACGAACCACTACTTATGAGTTTAAATGGATTCAATGGGACGGAAGTCAAATAGGTTCGGGACGAATAGTGTATGTAGCCAAGACTGCTGAAGAGAAAAAACAGATGGAAGAAAAGTTAAATGAAAATTTAGGAAAATGGCAACTTACTACTTATCACTATAGAGCCCCTGGTAGCAATATTATGATTAAATCAGCAAAATAAAAAATATCACCCCAATTGCAAAACATATCGCAGTTGGGGTGTGTTGTATTTCAGGGCGTAGAAAAGTAAAAAAATCAGTGTACTTTGTGATATAATAAAAATTTCATATCTTTACGAGTTAAAGTAAAGATATAGCAATGATTTATCCGTCAGATTTTGAATCGAAAATAGGCTTTGACCGCATTCGCGAGCAGCTCAAAGGACGCTGTGCCACACAAGGAGCCCGAGCTCTGTTTGACTCTATGCGATTTATGACCTCTGCGCAAAAGATATCGACTCTCCACAAACAAGCGATGCAGCTCAAGGGGTTATTGATATTGGACGGGGGCTTTCCTGATTCGGGATATGTAGACACAGCCTCGCTGTTGCACAAGCTGGAGATTGAGGGTACGTTTCTCGAGCCGGGCGAACTACTGACACTGAAGGAGGCATTCGAAACGATTCACCGACTGCTGGGCTATTTCGGAAAGAAGAGCAACGAGGAAGCAGGCGAATTGAAACGTATCTTCGAAGGCATAACAGATTTTCCTGAAGAGATAATACAGATAGACAGGCTGATAGATCGTTTTGGCAATGTGCGAGATTCGGCGTCTGCGGAGTTGCGCGAAATCCGTCGCGCTATATCCGAACGCCAAGGACAAGTAGCCAAGCGTATTCAGCGCATATTACTCGAGGCTCAGAAGGCTGGCATTGTTTCGGAGGAGGCAGCGGTATCGGTCAGAGATGGCCGCAGCGTAATACCCGTTTCGGCCGTAAACAAAAAGAAGATAAACGGATTAATCATAGACGAATCGGCTACGGGACGCACGTTCTACATCGAGCCCGTAGAGGTAGTCGAACTGACAAACGAACTGAAGGAACTGACCTTTCAAGAGCGCCGCGAGATAATCCGTCTGCTGACCGAATACACAGACAATCTGCGCCCGAGATATGACGAGATATATCACGCGGGTAATGCATTAATATTCATTGATTTCATTCGAGCTAAGAGTCGGTTTGCGATAGACAACGATTGCGGCAGCCCGATACTTTCGAACAAGCCTCTGATATCACTGCGCCGAGCTCGGCACATACTTTTGGAGCAGACGCTCCACCGCGAGGGCAAAGAGGTTGTTCCGCTGACCGTAACGCTCGACCACGATAAGCGCATATTGGTTATTTCGGGACCCAACGCCGGTGGTAAGTCAGTCTGCATCAAAACTATAGCTCTGTCGCAATATATGTTTCAGTGTGGTATCCCGATTGCTGCGGGCGAGAACTCAGAGTTGGGCATATTCCGCAATCTGTTTATGGATATGGGAGACGAACAATCCATTGATAATGATCTGAGTACATATAGCTCTCATCTTCTGAATATGAAGACTATACTGCGCAACTCTGACGACCGTTCATTGATATTCATTGATGAGTTCGGTTCAGGAACGGAGCCTGCCATTGGAGGAGCGATAGCCGAGAGTCTGCTCGAGGAGTTCGAACGTAAGGAGTTGTTTGGTGTAATCACAACGCACTACTCAAACTTGAAATATTATGCCAGCCGTTCGAGTGGCGTAATCAACGGTGCGATGAGCTTTGATGTTCAGCAGATTAAGCCATTGTTTTCGTTGGAGATTGGCAAACCTGGCAGTTCGTTTGCCCTTGAGATTGCCCGCAAGATTGGGCTGCCTGAGGAGATACTCAGCAGCGCGAAAGAGAAAATCGGCAGCGAGCAGGTCAATGTCGAACGCCAACTGCGCGAGATAGCGCGCGACAAGAACTATTGGCAATCAAAACGCGAGCGGATACGCGTAGCCGAGAAACGAGTCTTGGAACTTGAAGATGAGTATAGTTCCGGTCTTGAGTCTGTTAGGGACGAACGCCGTCGCATATTGAACGAGGCAAAACAGCAGGCGAAGGAGATAATATCCGAAGCCAATCGTCAGATAGAGAATACGATACGAGAGATTCGCGAGGCACAGGCCGAGCGAGAATCTACGCGCGAGGCGCGTCAGCGTTTTGAAGAGTTCCGCAAGAGTATTGACCAGAGTGAGAATGACGAACGTCAACAGGCAATCGATCGCAAGATAGCCAAGATAAAGGCTCGAGCCGAGCGCAAAAAAGAGCGAAACGAACAAAAGGGAGAGATAGCACAAATTACTCAGCCCGAAGTTAAGCGAACAGTTTCGGTTGGGGACAAAGTTCGGATAAAAGGGCAAAGTGCAGTAGGCGAGGTTATTACGCTAAACGGCAAAAGAGTAACCGTTGCAATTGGCCACATCACTACTACGACAACAACCGAACGGCTGGAATTGATATCTAATTCCGATTACAAGCAGACGCTGCGTCGAGAGTTTGTGAATCACCCGACTCGCACCACGGGATACGATATGAGCGAAAAGAGGTTGAATTTCAAGCCGAGGATAGATGTGCGCGGAATGCGCGCAGCCGAAGCAATAGATACAGTCCGCGAATTTGTAGACACAGCTATTATGTTGGGAGTCTGCGACTTGCAAATACTTCACGGCAAGGGTACGGGAGCATTACTGCAAGAGATTCGCGCCTATTTATCAACCGTCCGAGAAGTTGCGAGCGCGCGTGATGAGCACGTCGATTTCGGAGGTTCAGGTATAACCGTAGTAAAACTTAATTTATAATGAGATACCCGTTAGAAGATATTGCTACAGCAGTAGGCGGCTACGTTATTGGTAACAAGGATATTATCATCGAGCGAATTGTTACAGACAGCCGCGGAGCAGGTTGCAGTTCGAGCGACTTGTTCATAGCTTTGTGTGGCGAAAATCACAATGGCCACGATTTTATTTCTCAGATGTATTCGTCTGGAGTAAAGACATTTATGGTAAATGAGAGCGAACAATCGAAGTTACCAGCCGAGTCCAATGGGATAGTAGTCAAAGACACGTTGGCAGCGTTGCAATTGCTGGCAGCCTTTCATCGCAGCAGTTTTACGGGACAAATCGTAGCCATCACGGGCAGCAACGGAAAGACAATTACAAAGGAGTGGTTATCAACGCTATACCCCTCTGGAGTAAAGGTATTCCGCAGCCCTCGCAGCTACAATTCGCAGGTGGGTGTAGCCCTTTCGCTGCTGATGGCCGAGGGTGATGAGCAGGTAGTCATCATCGAGGCGGGCATTTCACTTTGTGGCGAGATGTCTCGACTCGAGAAGATGATTCGCCCTGACATTGGTGTAGTAATAAACATTGGCGACGCACACGGTGAGAATTTTTCGTCGATGTCCGAGAAGATTCGCGAAAAGTGCGAATTGCTGAAAAACTGCAAGAGCATCATATACGATACTGACAACAAAGAACTTACGCAATATTTACAAAAATTTTCGGCAAGCAGATTAATCGGCATCAGCTCTGCAGAAGGTAATATCTATCTTCCAAGCGGAGCAATAATTACTCCCGATCTGAAAGAACTGATTTACAAAGATTTTGGTTCACGACAGAATGTTCTTACGGCATTGGCAGTGGTGGCTGAATCGGGCTATGATATGGAATCGGCAGTGATGAAACTCGCTGAACTTCAACCCGTAGCGATGAGGCTCGAGTTGCGCGACGGCATCAACGGCTGCAAAATTGTCAATGATTCGTACAATTCCGATTTGAATTCTTTGCGTTTGGCGCTGGAATATATGAGCAGCGTTTCGGCGGGCAGCAACCGTTGGCTGGTGCTGAGTGACATACTGCAGAGTGGTCGCGACGAGCATTCGCTCTACGCACAAGTCGCAGCCGAAATAGCTGACAATAAGATAGATATGCTGATTGGAATCGGTTCTACCATTAGTCGCAATTCAGAACTATTCAAATGCTCTAAAGAGTTTTTTTCAGATACGGAATCGTTCATTAAGACACTCGAACATAGAGATTTGAAGAACTGTACCATATTGCTGAAAGGCAGCAGACCGTTCCATTTCGAGGACATTTCAAGACGACTCGAGCGCCGAATTCACACTACGATATTGGAAGTAAATCTGGATTCTATATCACACAACCTCAACTACTTGCGTCACAAATTACCCACAGGCACGGGCGTAGTGGCAATGGTCAAGGCGTTCGGTTATGGAATGGGCGGCTATGAAGTTGCCAAAATGCTTGAAAATCAACGATGTGATTACCTTGCCGTAGCCTTTGCCGATGAGGGTGTTTCGCTGCGCAGGGAGGGTATTTCGCTGCCGATTTTGGTACTGAATGCCGACGCGTGGAGTTTCTCACAAATGATATCATATCGACTTGAGCCTGAGATATATAGCCTGACATCGCTAAAGATGTTCATTTCAGAATTGGAGCGTTCGGGCATAGACAACTACCCTATCCACCTGAAACTCGATACGGGTATGCACCGCCTGGGATTCAACTCTGAAGAATTATCACAAGCACTTGATATACTGAGCAGTAGCAAACGCGTACAAATCAAATCGGTCTTTTCACATTTGGCAGCCTCTGACGAATCCGCACACGATGAGTTCACGCGTGGACAGATTGCACAATTTGAGTCGCTTTGTTCGCAGATAGACCAACACTTGACCGGTGCTGACTACATTCGCCACATAGCCAACAGCGCAGCTACGGAGCGTTTCCCAGAAGCGACATTTGATATGGTCAGAATCGGAATCGGGCTTTACGGCATCTCGGCAGTCGAAGATAACAATCTGCAAAACGTTTGTACATTAAAGACTAAGATAGTGCAAATCAAACACATATCAGCAGGTGAAACGATTGGCTACGGTCGCCACGGCCGAGCCGACCAGGGAAAAACCATAGCAACTATACCGATTGGTTATGCCGACGGACTCGACCGCCGACTCGGCAACGGAAATTGGAGCGTGAAGGTTGGTAACCATTTTGCGCCCATAATCGGCAATGTTTGTATGGATACCTGTATGATAGATGTTTCGGGACTGACGGTGAATGAGGGAGATAGCGTAACAATTTTCGGAGCCGAAAATAATGTCAGCCAAATGGCAGCAGTGCTGGGCACAATACCCTACGAGGTTATGACCAACATTTCAAAACGAGTTAAACGCGTGTATATAAAGGAGTAACGTATGACAAAAGGAAAAATATATCTTATACCGACCAACATTGGCGATGGCGCCGTATATGACGAAATGCCCCTGGTCAATCAGTCAGTCATCAGGGAGCTGGATTATTTCATAGTCGAGAATGTACGTTCTGCGCGTCGTTTTCTGAGCAAAGCCGAGATTGGAAAACCTATTGATACACTTGAGTTTGTGGAGTTGAACGAGCACTCGCGCGCTGAGGATATCGAGCCTATGCTGCGCCCTGTATTATCGGGCAAGTCTGCAGGAGTGCTGTCCGAGGCTGGTCTGCCCGCCATAGCCGACCCCGGAGCCGACATCGTAGCTGCAGCCCAGGCGCACAATATCGAATGTATTCCGCTGGTTGGACCATCGTCGATTTTTATGGCACTGATGGCTTCGGGAATGAATGGGCAGTCGTTCGCTTTCAATGGTTATCTGCCTGTGAAGAATCCCGACCGAGCCAACGAAATCAGACGTTTCGAGCGTCGCGCACTGAGCGAATCTCAATCACAAATCTTCATTGAGGCACCCTACCGAAATGACAAATTATTTGCAGATTTTCTGAGCCTATTATCGCCGAATACTCGTCTTACAATAGCAGCCGATATACTGACCCAGACACAATACATACGCACCCAAACCATTGACCAGTGGAGAAAGGCTAACCCTCCAAAACTGAACAAACGTCCGGCTATATTTATCATAGGGGGTAATCGTTACAGGTAGGTTATCTGTCCCATTCGCCCACTTCAAGGTCGCGAATGTTATCGCCCTCGATTATGAACCGCACTGCAGTGCGAACCTTATGGAATCCGTTACAACCTGCTGCTCCGGGATTTATGTGCAGCAGGTCGTATTTTTTATCATATATTACCTTCAGTATGTGCGAGTGACCGCAGATGAAGAGCGTGGGTCTGTATTTTTCGATAGCCTCGCGAATAGCCTGCGGGTAGTGGTCGGGATAACCGCCAATATGGGTCATCATCACCAACACATCTTCACACTCGAACAACATCGAGGGGTGATATGATATTCTTACAGTTTGATTATCAATATTTCCACACACTGCTCTCAGAGGCTTGAACGCAGCAATCTGGTCCGCCGTAGCAATATCACCAATATCTCCCGCGTGCCATATTTCATCTACATCGGCCAAAAAATTTCTTAATTTCTGGTCGAAGAGCGAATGGGTATCTGATATCAAACCAATCTTTTTCATTTTGATTACTTTTCGTCAGCGAAGAACTCGTCGAGCGCAGCAAGGAACGTCTCGACCGTCTTTTCCATTGAGTAGAACGATTTTCCACCAGCAGCATTTTTATGACCGCCGCCATTGAAGTATTGCCTTGCGAATCGGTTCACATCAATATCGCCTTGTGACCTCAGAGATACCTTAATGCACGAGAGTGTCTGCATAAAGAATGCCGACATTCGAATATGCTTAATCGACAACGGGTAGTTGACAAAACCTTCGCTATCGCCTGGCTGAAATTCATAATCAGCCATCTCTTCCTGATTGAGTGTAAGATATGCTGCGTTATGTTTATCCACGGTCACCATCTTTTTGTCGAGCATATAACCCAACAGGCGCATACGTTTTTCCGAATGGTTATTGAATACCGACGAGTTGATAAGAGGAATATTAATACCCTTTTCCATCAATTTTGCAACAGAGCAGAACAGATCGGGAGTCAGATTTCCATAACTGAAATTTCCTGTATCGGTCATAATACCCGTATAAATCTGCGTAGCCATTGTTTCATCAATGAGGTCAGCCATTCCGAGCGACTCGATAATCTTGTAGACCAAAAATGCCGTAGAAGATGACTCGGGATAAGAGAACATCAAGTCGTATTCGGGTTGTGGTTCGCAGTGGTGGTCAATCAACACTCGCGTAGCCATAAGATTCTCGCGCACAGCTTCACCAAGTTCTTCTATTCTTGAGGTATTGTTGAAGTCGAGACAGAATATCACATCACAATCGGCTATGTATTCGGCATATTCTTCGCTTCTGTTTTTGAAGCTGCGAATCTCATTGTTTCTATCTATTACCTCCAAGAATTGAGGAGGTGCATTAGGCACAATAAATCGCGACTGATGTCCCAATTTATTCAGCAGTCCATTCCAAGCCAAGCCAGACCCTATGGCATCTCCATCGGGATTTACGTGCGACACCACAGCGATTCTGTGTCCTGGTGTTGCTATTAATTTGCGCAATGCGTCTATTTTTTCCTGTTTCAGTTCCATAGTTGCGAAGTTAGGGAATTTTTCCGACAATCACAGTCACAAAGTCATCTTCGGTCAGATACTTCCGAGCGAGTTCTCTGATTCTCTGCGGAGTAACATTTTTTATTTCGTTAAAGAAATCCACCACTGTCGAGTTATCCGTACCGTTCTGGATATTCTCAATTGTGACATCTGCTATTCCGAACGGGCCATCGAGAATTCTCATTATATCGCCAATCATAATATTTTTCACGGCAGAGAGCTCCTCGTCCGAGACGAGTTCGTCTCTGAGTCTGGCCATTTCGTATCTGATTTGTACGAGTGAATCCTCCGTAGTTTCGGCAGCAACTTCAGTCGAAATGGCAAGATAACCGCTTCTTGCGAGGTTCACCATTGTCGAGTATATTCCGTATGTGTAACCACGCTCCTCACGCAGATTGCTGATTAATCGCGAACCAAAATAGCCGCCCAAAATTGTCGAAAGAATCTGCATTCCGTTGAAGTCCGGGTGGTTGCGAGTAAACAACATTCGACCCATTCTGAGAGCCGACAGCAACGAGTCATCTACACTTTCGGTTATTACGGGTGTTTGTTCAATCTCGCCGAATGTAGGTTCGACACACGCCGAATCACCCTTAGGAATTCGGTCGAGCATTTTTGCAATCTCGCCCACATACTCATCGGTCAGATTTCCGCTGCACACAGCAAAGCAGTTGTCGCGAGTGTAGTGCTTTTTATGAAATTCGCACAACATCTCCGGAGTCAGGTTGTCATACAACTCTGCATCATACGAACAGCCATAGGGGTGTTGCTGCCCGAAGAGAGCACGTGCGAAGAGTTCCTGTGCGCGGTACGATATTTTCTGACGGCGAATCTGTATCTGTTGTTTTCTTTTTTGTGCATACCGTTCGAGATCAGCCCCATCGAACTTAGGAGAAACGACCATCTGTTCGAGCATTTCGAGCGCCTGAGGCAGAAATTTCGGCAACGTGCAGACCGACACAATGGCATAATCTCTATCCATCGTAGCCTCATAGTTCAATCCGTAGAAATCTTGAATTTCAGCGAGTTCTTCGGCTGTATATTTTTGAGTCCCCTCGCTCATCATATTGAGCGTAGATGAGGCCACAAAAGGGTTGTGTTGATACTTCACACCTGCATTAAAGACAATCGACAACCTCAACACATTGTGGTCTTTAACCGACACTTTGTGCAGCGCTACCCCCTCTCCGGAGTAGCACACTTCAGCCATCGGCACATTGATTTTTGACGGTATTGTCAGCGGTGGTTGTATATTTCTATTTAGCGTCATTTTCGGATAGGTATAAGAGTGTTGAACTATTCTGCGGGCGGAACATCTCTTGGGCAGTCTGCATAATCTCCTGCGCAGTCACCGAACGATATATTCCCACTTCACGATTAATCAGGTCTGTATCCTCCATCATAGAGTAAAAACCGAGATTCATCGCCTTGTTCATAATATTTATATCGCCAAACGTAGCGCCCGTTTCATACTTATTTTTCACCTTTTCGAGCTCGTAATCACTCACGGGCACACTTTTCAGCTCTTCGAGTTCAGCCAACAGAGCCTCCTCCACTTCGGCCGGAGTGTGTCCCTGCGCAACGTGTCCCGTAATGACAAACAGACCAGGGTCCTGGTCGCCCGTGATGTATGCATTCACACTTGTACAGAGTCTGCGTTTCTGCACCAGACGGGTGTAGAGTCGCGATGAGTTGCCATTCGACAGCAGGTCGCTGATAACGTCAGAGATGTGGAATTGACGGCTTTTGCGCTCGGCCATATGATACGCAATTGTAACCACCGAGACGGGCACCGAACGCACTACGCATTCACGTCTGGGTTCGGTTTGTTCAGGTTCTTGCGCGATGGGTGTAATCTGCACACCACTCGGAGCAATATCACCAAACCATTTGTCCACTTTATCGAACATTGTTTCATAGTCACAATCGGCCACGATGCTCAGTATCGCGTTGTCAGGCGAGTAGTACCGTTCATAGAATTGAGTTACCTCATCTAACGTAGCACCTGCGATATGTTCGGGCGTCATACCGATTGTACTCCATCTGTATGGGTGCACTTTATATGCCATCGGACGCATAATCAACCACAGGTCACCGTATGGTTGGTTAAGGTATCTCTGATTAAACTCTTCGATTACGACCTTACGCTGAACATCTAACGAATGGTCGTTTATGTTTAGCCACTTCATACGGTCGCTCTCGAGCCACAGTGCAGTCTCGATATTCGAAGTTGGCAGTGTCACATAGTAGTCTGTGTAGTC
Source organism: Rikenellaceae bacterium (assembly GCA_045637425.1). Taxonomy (GTDB): domain Bacteria; phylum Bacteroidota; class Bacteroidia; order Bacteroidales; family Rikenellaceae; genus CAJGBR01. Next base: position 10,026 of record JAZTZL010000026.1, read on the forward strand.
GGCATTTGTGAATGCGTTATTCTCGCCACAGGCAAGTTGCACGGGCAAGTCGAAATCGGGCACGTGTCGGCTACCCGAGAACATCAGATGCTCAAACAAGTGAGCAAATCCCGTTCTTTGCGGCGACTCGTTTTTCGAGCCTACGCGGTAGATGAGATTCACAGCAGCCAGCGGCGTAGAACTATCCCGATGAACAATGACTCTCAATCCGTTATCAAGCGTTTTCTCTTTATATTCTATCATATTTTCAACTTTATCAATCGAGTTCAATTTTTCCGATACGGCTCATCAGACGTCTGATTTGCGCCGCTCGTGAGACCATATATTTCGATGGATTTCCGATATTTCTGACTCTCGGGTTTGGCAACACTGCCGCAATCATCGAGGCTTCATAAGCATTGAGTTGCGACGCATCTTTTTTGTAATATTTCCGAGCAGCACCCTGCACTCCATAAACATTCACGCCCGTTTCGATAACATTTAGATATACCTCCATAATCCGCTCCTTTCCCCAAAATAACTCAATGAGCAACGTGAACCACGTCTCGACCCCCTTTCTGAACCAGGTTCTTGACGGAAGACAGAATACATTTTTGGCAGTCTGCTGAGTTATCGTACTACCACCTCTGAGCCTCTTCCCACGACGGTTTTCCTTCATAGCCTGCTTTATTGCATCGTAGTCCAATCCGTAATGCTCCATAAAATTGTTGTCTTCAGTAGATATTACTGCCTTAATCATCAGCGGGTTAATCTTTTCAATTGGCACCCAGCGACTGCTGAACGACAATCCGGCCTCAGGCAAATTCTCAAACAGTCGAATCACCTTTAGCGGCGTAACGGTTACGGGTATATACTTGTACAATAGGACTGCTCCCACCGACCAGACAATGAATACTATCGCTACATAAATCACCAATCTCAACAAATACTTAATCATTGTCTTCGTGTGGATTTATTTAGATTTTCTACAAAACGTTTCAGGTCTTGTTTGATGTATTGGTATTGGATACAATCGCGATAACCGCTACTTGTCTGCAACACTTCATCGACATTCTTCAGCGAATTGTTATAACTGCTGAGTTCATTTTTCAGAGTTCTGCCGCGCTGGGTACTGTTCGAAATAATGGTGAGCATATTTTCTTTCAGCCTTGCGCAGACGCTTTTTAGTGCTACGAGTACCACGTTATCCTTTAGCGTATGCCCCTGCATATACATATAGCAATTCTCGGGCACGACATTGTATTGCAATTTAAGTTGCTCGGCAAATTTTTCGATATGTGCCGGGTAGTCAGGAAAATCTCTTTCGAGGAATTTGAGTTTCGAACTGACCTGTCGTCCCACCCATTCGACCGTAGCCTTTCCGTGATTGTTTATATCGACATAGTGCAATTTAACTACGTTTCTGAACTCACTGAGCGTAAATGCCTTTTCATTTGAGTTATATGCCGAATATGCATACCACAGAAATACGGGATATATTGTTCGCGAGTAGTTTTCAATAAATTGTTCGAAATCGAATAACATCGAGTCATTCTTGGTTGCCTGCACACAAACCGAATGCAGTCCTCCCGAATAGCAAATCAGGTTCTCAATCGAGTAGGCATAGGTATGGAATATGAATGGCAACTGATTGACCATTCTCGAGCGTTCGGTATGGTTTCCGAATAACCAGTCGAAATCGCTGTCGATACACAGAATCATATTTTCGCCTATGTCTGGCACCATTTTCAGCACTACGTTTTTACCCTTTGCCAAATCATCTCTGACCGGCACGCTGATTTCAAATCTCAAATTCTCGTCTTCGAAATCATCGAGCAGCCTACGCCAAAAGGCTATATCGTCATACCCCTCGACATAAACCCTGATTGTACGCACACGCCCCCCTCGGAGCGCATTCGCAGCCCCGAAATATTCAGAGTTTATATTTTCAACAAGTTTTTTCATTTGATTTTCCGCAGTTTCCCCCTACTCTATTGCCAATTAAGGATTAATCTTCCACCAAGTCGTTAATCTCTTTGACGTGCTCCAGCCAGCCATTCATAACCATAGCGGGCGAATGGGTAGCCATAATAATCTGGATATTCGGATTGAGTTCGAGTATTGACTCGAGCAAAATCTTCTGCCAATCGAAGTGCAACGAAATTTCGGGCTCGTCCATCAGCATAATGGTAGGTTTCTGATCCTGACACAGAACCGTAGTCAGAATATAAAGCAGCTGCTTTTCACCCGCCGAGAGTTTATATGGAGAGATTACAATATCGCCCGAACGCCCCTTCAGGTAGAATGATAACTCCTCACTATCTCGATTGACACGCTTACCCGTCTGTTGGAACAGGCGGTCCAACATATCGTAGTAGGCGGTCTTTACGGCCATCACCTTATTGATTTCACTTTGCTCGACATTTCCTTGCAACATATCGAGCAACATCTTTCCCTGCTTGATTTGGAACGAGAGGAATTTGCGCTGCAAGATATAGAGATTCCAGTCCATATCTGTTCTGACCTCGCCATCGGAGAGTCGCTGCAGCGTTTCGAGTTCCTTGAGCGTAACATCGAACGTGCTGATTACATCAATCGGACAGGCTACATCACCCGTTTGTTGATTTGCAGTTATTCTTGCACCGTTATCAAACTCTATTGCTACCGAGTCGATGACACGTTTCTCCTCGCCGATGTTCTTTTTGTTGAGCAGCAGCGATGCGAGATTCTTTATCACCGTACTTTTACCGCTGCCGTTTATACCCGACAGGATATTGATGTGTCGGTTGAGACTCCAGATGATATTGAAGTTGTGCAACAGACCTTTGACTTCGACTTTAGTGATATATTCGGGACTACGTTCCATAACCAACAGTTTTTTCGTACTACAAATTTAGCGAAATTTTCGCGACCGAATAATAATTTATCTCAAAACTTTCTATCTTTGTTGCAATAAAGATTATCAAAATGAGCGATACAATTAAACCTAACCTTCTTAAAGGCAACATTTTCAACGAGATAAAATCATATTTTATTATTTCGTTGGGTCTGATTATTTATGCATTCGCGTGGGTGTGCATTCTTGCCCCGGCAAAGATGGTCGGTGGCGGAGCAAGTGGTATTGCGTTGATTATACAAGAGGCTACGGGATTGCCGATGGGTCTTGGATTTTTGATTATCAATGCCATACTGCTGATAATAGCCATAATTCTGATTGGGCCGAAATTTGGTGTCAAGACCATTTTCGCAATCATATTTATTTCAATCGCAATGTCCGTTATGCAGAAATATGTACCTGCGGACATTCTCAATCTGAACAATGACAAGTTATTGTCGGCGATACTCGGGGGCGTACTCACGGGTATTGGCGTAACGCTCTGTCTGATGCAAGGTGGCAGTTCAGGGGGTACGGATATTGTTGCGATGTTGGTTACAAAGTTTTTCAATGTGAATTTGGGACGTGTCTATATGGTGAGCGATATGTTGATCATCGGCAGTTCATTCTTTGTATTCGACATCAATGCGATAATCTATGGTTTCATAACCGTAGGGGTATTCAGTTACGCGGTAGATTGGATGATGGCGGGTCCGAAGCAGTCGATGCAACTGTTTATCATTACTAAGAAGCCCGACTTGCTGGCCGAGCAGATTTCGGTCAATCTGAAACGCGGAGTTACCATACTCAACGGCGAGGGCTGGTTTACTAAGGAGCCCGTCCGCGTACTGATGGTAGTTTGCCGCCGCGCACAGGTAGTCACGCTGCATCGTCTGATAAATGCCATAGACAAGGACGCCTTTGTTACGACGAGTGCCGTTACGAGCGTCTATGGGCGAGGATTTGAATATATGCGATTCAAGAACAAAGAGAACGAACTCCCACAATAAACAACGACTCCCGACTCTTTCTCAGAATCGGGAGTTTTTTTAGTTTACTGTTTAATATCCGAAAGGATTTGAATTCAATTTTTTTAGATATTTTTCATACTCTTCACCGCCAAGTTCTCTGAAATATTTCATACGACCTTGGACATCTTTGTTTGCCTTAAACTCATCAAACTTAGCTTTAACCTCATCATATTTATCAGGCTCAATGACCAGTACAAACCTCTTGTCATAAGAGATAACACCAGGACGTGTATTTTCAACAGCAACAGACACCTCCATTGATTTTTCGGGAGTTACCTCTACAATCCACTCACCCTTTTGTAAATCTTTGGGCATTGCCATTGGATTATCCGAATGACCTTTAACGAGTTTTAAACTAAAGACTCTACGAGGGTCAAATGAGAATTTAATTCTGAAAGATTCTCCTTTTTTAACATAGTCGCGGTCATTAATAGAACCGTATGTACCTTCTTCTGGTGTCAGTTTGTAGTTGTCAAATTTTTCTTGCGCAGTCATATTTTGTTTAACTACTTTAGGTTCTGCACGTTTCGGCTTTAACGATTCCGTACGATTGGGCTTTATCGTTTTACCGCGAAGGTCCAAAATACCGCCACTTTGCGAATAACCTGATGAAATCCCCAACACCAGCATTAAGCCGATAAAAACTAATCTCTTCATATTTATTATTATTTAAAGTTAATTTTTTTCATATTTGCGCTTGCAAGATATAAATTAAAAATATAAAATACAAATAATTAGACTAAAAAGTTTAATCAAATTTTGTCTGCACAGAATCGGCTCTTTGTTGAGTCTTTTTGATTTCACGTTCGCGACGTTTTCTGCCGAACAGTTCGCGGAATTTATTGAAGTCTTCTTGATAGTAGAAACCGACACCACTCTCTTGCAGACCTTGCGACTCGTCAAAGCGGTTCACCGAACGGGTAAATACCCTTGCGCGCAACTTGCCACTTCGGTCGAGCAACCACGTCAGGAAGAAATTACCAGTCAAGTTGTTCGAATTGTTATTCATCACCGACTTATTGTCCTCCAATTCGTAATTACCCTCGATGTCGAGTTGCAATCTGTCATCGAATATATTTGTCGAAAATGCTATGTCAATTTCGCTTGTCGTATTTTTAGTATCGTCTTTAGGGTGATACTTGATACCGATGTTGTACTTGTCATTCGATATCCAGTTGCTCAGCTGGTTCGACAAGAACTCAAAGCCCGTAGCAGCAGTCGTAGCCGCACCAATGTTAGTAGAACTTGAATTGTTGTCGGTGTAAAAACTACCCTTGAGCAGCAGCCACATAAACTGCGTAGCCTTCATCTCCTGTGTATTCAGATTATACTGAACGATGCTTTGTGTTTCGGTATCGGCATTCGGAGCCACAACATCAAACGTGATTGTTGGTTGCGACAATCGGTCGGTCAGGCTGATGATACAATCCACGGGAATCTTGCGCTCGTAATCAGAAGAATTTTCACCCACAACCAAAGGCGCAATCGAAGTCTTTACGCTATACACAGCTTTGATATCCAACAGCGCATCAATCGGGTCACCCGTCCACTGAATCGTACTACCCACATCTATGGTAAAGAGTCTATTGATGATATTTCTCAGCGTGAACAGATAGCTACCCTCGGTGATTCGATAGTCACCTACCATATTGAATACGTTATTTTTAGGATTGATATAAAGATTCAGCTGACCCTCGCCGCGCCCTTTGATGATATCCCCTACTTTGGGGTCAATGAGCAACTGCACCTGTGTATTGGGTCGGACATTGATTGCCATATTTATATCGAGTCCCGAAGATGAACTTTGACGTTGTTGAGCTGCCCGCTGAGCCATCATTCTGCGACGAGCCAACGAATTGGCGACATCATTATTATTCCCACTGAGTGCACGTTGCCAGATTACGAAATCGCTTGTCGAGGCAGTTTCAATTCTGTCGCTCAGTGGCATATAGAATTCGGAGTTGTTTTCTGTCGTAGCCGCTACGTTCATCGTAACCCGACCCGGACGTCCCGAAATTTCGACTGCACCCGATGCAAATATTTTTCCATAAAACAGACTATTATCCTCGCTCGTAGTATTGAGTGCGAGCATCTGCTGTGGCAATACCTTGATGTCGTATGTCAGTCGCTTGAAGTAGTCGTGCTTGAAGTCAAGATCCAACAATCCTACACCATTAGCCCCATCACTCACCGATGCACCCTTCATATAAAAACCTTTTTCATCGAATATCATCTTACCGCTTGCCGAGTACGTCACTTTCGTAAAATCTACCGTAGCATCAAATTTCGGCACTTCGACAAAACCTTCGAGTTTAGGTTTATTACCTGCTCCTGAGAGGCTCAATTCAGCACGCCCCACACCCTTGATATTCTTCAGGACTCCGTCGAGAATCGGCTGCAACAGCCCAAAATCAACGTGCGGGAGATTGACATTGAAATCATATACCTGTCCTTGTGGAGAATAGCCACCCGAAATAAGACGTTGTTTCGACTCGTTATCCAACGTAACCGAGACTCTATTAGTTCGTTCGTCCCAAAAACTTCTCAGACGGCTGTTTTCGAATGTAATATCATTCACCGCCAACTCGCTTATTCTGATATCCGAGTACAAGTATTTTCTGCTGTTATTGACGTGAATCAACAATTTTCCGTCGAGCAATCCGTTGAAATTGTAGCCCATTCTGCTCACAAAGCGCGACAGAGGTGCAATGCTGAATTTATTAAGGTCGAAATATAGCGTACCGACATCATATCGGGGATAATAACCCGTTACGGTCAGTTTTTGATCGCGGTTGCTCATCAGGAATTCTGACACTCTTATTCCGTTGTGTTCCAGATAAATCGGACCCGATTCAATCAACCACGTATCATCTTCCATAGCCAGCATCGACTGCTTGAAATCGACCGTCAGCCGAGCCTTGCCCAGCGAATCACGCCCGAAGAGAGCCTCGGTATTTACCATTGCCGAGGTGCGATACATCGTATCTCGAAATCCGACCGAAAGTTTCAACAGGTTATTTTTCACACCGCCCATAAGGTTGAACTCGGGCATATCCTGTCCCCCCACCAAAATATCGTCAGCACGTGCAAAAAGCGTAATCGAATCGGCATCATTTCGACAATTCAATCGAATATTTTCCACATAAAGGTTCTCCTTCTGAATGAATTTCGAATTGACATTCAGCGCGAACTTATCCAATTCGGGATTGAACGTGAATAGCAATTCTGTACCTTCAGCGAGTTCCAATCCAGGCACAAATATTCCTGCCACGTTGTTAGCCTCCTTGACATCTACGTCCAACATATAGTAGGCCAAATCGGGATTTTCAACCATTTCTTCACTTCTCGCTTTATCCGAAATAACTCGTTTATCAGCAAGTAGCGGTATGTAATTGAGCAGCGTATTGTTCAGATAATCAAACATTTTATTGTAACTCAATCTGCCTCTGAATTCAACATCGGCGAAATCCGAATTCATTGACAAGAGTTTGCTGTCTGCACTATTTTCAGCCTTGAGATGCACCTCGCCCGTTCTCACTGTGTCTATATGATTGATATAGACCATATTGTATATTCGAGCTGAACCATTGATATCGTCCATTTTTGTACCTACGGCTTGGGCTACGAGATTGCATCGCAGTTGTGAGATTGAGTCACGCTTATTGATATTCAATTTTTTGAGATTGGCGTGAAACAACTTCAAATCGAAATCATACCTTGGCAACTCGCGAGTCAAGTCCAATCGTCCGTTGAGATTGAAACTCAGATTTGGGTCTGAACTGCCTACAAAACCATCAAACATTCGCTTTGAGAAAACACCTCTGACCACCAAATCCTGATATTCATAATCATTAAATCCTGCCTTATCAATCTGAGACTGAACGAATAAACCGAAATTTTCTCTATTTACAAAACCGCGCGCTTCGGTTTCAAGCGTAATGCGACCGAGTTTTTCAGCTCCGAGCAGACGCCCCAAATCAAAATCATCTATTCCCACCTTTCCTGTCACTCGGTTTTTGTTCAGTGAATCGGGTTTCAGGTCGCCCTTGAGAGATATTCCTCCCAATTGGCTATTCATCTTCGCCTGAATGGTGAAATCCGAAAACAGCCCATCAAATTGACCCGAGAAATCGATTTCACCGAGTCGAGCCAATTTACTGGAAATATTATCTAAATTTCTGCCCGTAAAGGCATTGTACAAACGTTCTACCTCAGATGGTATGGTATTCAACTGCCCCACGTCGAACGTGAATCTGGTCTTCGAAGCACGTGGCAATCCCTTAAGAGCAAACGTTACATCGAGATTTGTTTTCTCTGAGACTGCACGGTTCAGCCTGCCGCTGAGATTTCGGACCGGACCTTTCACCCGACCTTCGATATCGAATCCCGTAGTAAAGCGTGCCACGCTCGGAGCGAAGTTTGCAATCGTAGCAAAATCGACACTCGTGTCAAACAAATCCACATCAAATGCAACCTGCGAAGTGAATTCATTGAATGCGTTCCACGATTTATATAACATATTGAATTGATTGGAGTTGAGGTGCGAACTATTCGCCTCAAAGTGCAATCTTCCGAACTTCATTCCCGTTGAAGAAACCTCCATTTGCGACGAACGAAAACAGTGCATCACAAATCCACTCTTTTCCTTGAACGACATACTATCCAGCGCCAACCTTACACTATCATCAATCAATTCGATATTCTGTGCGTGAAACGAGAAATCTCGAACATCTAAATCGGTAAAATTCACGCCCTTAGGTCTATCCTTGATTATATGTTTACGCATTTTGAAATGCACGCTGTCGATTTTCAGCACCGTAGCTGAAAGTGCAAATGGTTTTACGGCAGGCTCTTTGGGTTTATCCGAACGGAAATTATCCAACACTCGCTTAAGATTCATCGTTCGAGTCGAGTCCTGTTTCAGGAAGAAATCAGTTCGTTCCAACTCTACGCTGCTGAGCAAAAGTTTATTGTTCACCCAATCGAAACCTCTCAATCCGACATCTAGTCGCCCAACATACAGCAATGTATCTTTTTGATAATCTTCAACAAAAACATCTTTCAGTTCCACACGATTAAAAAACTTGACTGCAATGTGTCCAATCTCGACGCGAGTACCGATTTGGTTTGTAATTTTGTTGGAGAGATAATCCACTGCCAAATTCTGTATCGCAATGTTACTCAGCAATATAGACAATACCAACGGCACAATTACAGCCGTCAGCACCAATGCTGAAATAACACCCAATATCGTATGAAAAATTCGTTTCATCATCTGTCAATAGCGCAGATTATCGTGCAATTATAGTGAAAATTTTTGTTCTTTGGAAAAAATACACGATATTTGTAAGTTAAAATAAGTTTCGACAGATAAAAACTAAAAATACAATGATTGAGAAAATTGAGAAGATACGCCGCTGTATCGAAGAATTTTCGCCCAAATCGCAGGCCGAAATCGAAGAATTCAGAGTTAAAATTCTCGGCCGAAAAGGCGAACTGACCGAATTGTTCGAGGAGTTCAAAACCGTAGCACCCGAACTCAAACGAGAACTCGGCCGAAAAATGAACGATATCAAGAATTTTGCACAGGATACGATAAACCGACTCAAGACCGACTTCGAAGCTCAGGAGAGCGTTGGCGAACGCATCGATATGACTCGTCCGGCATCGGCTGACGGTATCGGTTCACGTCACCCTATCTCGCTGGTTAAAAACGAAATATTCGACATTTTCAAGCGTTTGGGATTCACCCTGACTGACGGTCCCGAAATTGAAGACGACTTCCACGTATTCTCGGCACTCAATTTCCCACCCGAACACCCGGCACGCGATATGCAGGATACTTTCTTCATTGAGAAGAATCCCGATATTTTGCTACGCACCCACACCTCATCACTCGAAGTGAGAACTATGGAACGTCAAAAACCGCCTATCAGAGTAATCTGCCCTGGCCGCGTGTTCCGCAACGAAGCTATCTCTTATCGCGCACACTGCATCTTCCATCAAGTAGAAGGTTTGTACATTGATGAAAATGTGTCGTTTGCAGATTTGAAACAAGCCATTCTCTACTTCGCAAAGGAGATGTTCGGAGAACAAACTCAGATTCGTCTGCGTCCGTCATACTTCCCATTCACCGAGCCGAGCGCAGAAGTGGACGTTTCGTGTAACCTCTGCGGTGGCAAGGGTTGCCCAGTGTGCAAGCAGACCGGCTGGCTGGAGATTATGGGCGCAGGTATGACCGACCCCAATGTTCTGGAAGCCTGCGGTATAGATAGCAAGAAATACACAGGTTTCGCATTCGGAATGGGCGTGGAACGTATCGCAATGTTGAAATATGGAGTCAAAGACTTGAGACTCTATTTTGAAAACGACTTGAGATTCCTCGAACAATTCGAAGCTGCTCTGTAGCACTCTCTGTCGATAATATCACCATCTGTCGAGTGACATAGCGACAGATGGTGACAATATAATGTTATGATTCGGAAGCAAAGTGTGGTATGAACATTCACAAATTACTATACAGCACGATATTTTCGGTCGCAATGCTTATTTCGAGCTGCGGCACGACTCGCCCCATACACAACTCCGAAACAGACACTCCACCACAAAATCAACCAAAGATTGATATAACGCCGCTGCCGGCGGAACTCGAAGCCCGAAACCTCTACTACGACGGACTGAGAGCAATGTTACTGGGGAACTCCACAAATGAACAAATAGAAAAACTCTTTGATTCGGCTCGAGTCAAAGGATTTGATGATGCAATATTGTGGCTTAAGAAGGCTGAACTGCATTTCGATTCTGCGCAGTTGGCTGAGAAATATGCTCGTAAGGCGATAGAGCGTGATTCTACCAATATTCAGGCTTTCTATCTACTCAGCGATATGCTGTTGAAGAGTCAACAGATTGATGAGGCGATTGAGACTCTCACCCGAGCAAAAAAACTCGCACCCGACAATCTTGCCATCTACACCCATCTGGCAGGACTCTACAACCATAAGAGGCTACCGTACGCAGCGCTCAACGAACTGAACGAGGCACAAACGAAATTCGGCGATAAGGAGAACATTTTGCAACTCAAACGCGAACTGATGTTCCAAATGCAGCTCTATGACAAGGCAATCGAAGAGGCTGAGAACCTGGCAGAAAAATCTCCGTATAATGTTGAGAATCTGATATTTCTCGGCAAGATGTATTCAGCCCGCCGAAATATCAAAAGTGACTCGCTGGCCTTAAAGGCATTTAACTCGGCACTCGAAATCGAACCCGAAAATGTCTCGGCACTCGCGTCATTGAGCAGCCACTACGCCAGCCGAGAGGATTACGCAAATTTTCTGAGGACTACCCGAAAGTTGTTCCAATCAAAAATTGTCCCGGCCAAAAACAAGGTACGATTCTTCAACGAGGGAATCAAGATGAAGAAATTTTATTCATCAAACTACTACCTGATTAATGACCTTGTCAATACGCTGGTAGCAACTCACCCCGAGGACTCGGCAGTAAAAATTGTCTACACCGACCACCTTATTGCCAGCGGTTTCCCCGAGCAGGCAATAGAATACCAGAAGAAGTGGTTGGCTGAAAATCCCAATCAGGAGATTTCATATGAGTATATCATCAGCGGAGAACTATTCCTTAATCGCCCTGATTCAGCATTGTTGTACATCAACCGCTCGATAAAGCAATTCCCTGATAATGTCGATTTTGCAACAAACAAGGCGATGTACTACTACTCTATTGGCAAGAAACGAGAAGCACTAAAGGAGTGGAAAAAAATATTGAAGATTGCTAAAGACGACTCAACCCGCTGTAACATTTACGGCTCGCTGGGCGACCTTACGAGCGAAATCGAAGATTTGAAAAATAGAGATAAAATAGCCTATGGTTACTATGAAAAGGCGTTGGCTATCGACTCGATGAACATAACCGTGCTGAATAATTATAGTTACAAGCTCAGCAGCGACTCAACACAAATTGACAAGGCATTGATGTTGGCTCGCCGAATGATGCAGCAAGATGTATCGAACCCGACCTACCTCGATACGTACGCCTGGATTCTGTTCAAGGCTGGGCACACAGAAGAGGCACTGAAAGTGATGCGACAAGCCATATTGCTCGACACGACCAACAGCGAGGTATTGTTGCTGCACTATGGGGATATACTGTTTGAATCGGGACAGAAATACCTGGCTCGCATCTATTGGAGAAAGGCTCTCGAAGCCGGAGCAGATGGAAAGGAAATCGAAATCCGAATCAAAAAACTCGAACAATGACAAAATTTTTTTTAATAATATGCGGTGTGCTGATGGGTATCTCTGCGCAGGTTCAGGCTCAAACCATTGAGTCGCTGAACGAGGAGATTCGTCGCGCAGAGGAGGAAATCGAAGCTACAAACAAGCTGCTCAAGTCCACCGAATCGAAGACCGTTAGCAGCGAAAAAGAGCTGAAACTCGTCAGAAATAACATCTCACAGCGCAAAACTATCATCAAAAAACTCAACCAGCAAAGCACGAAAATCAATACGAATGTAAAGACAAAATCGCGTTCGATCAACTCGCTCGAGAAGGAACTCGATGCCCTGAAAAGCGAGTACTCGGAAATGCTGTACAATACCTATAAGCACTATAAATTAAACGATTACATTACGTTTTTGTTTGCTGCGAAGGATTTTAACGACATATATAGGCGCATCTATTATGTGAAGCAATATACGAAGATGCGCGAGATGAAGGCTGCAGAAATCGACTCGGTAACGGTCAAGTTGAATGCCGATATCGACTCGCTCAATGTCGAGAAACAGAAACTCGACAAACTCAAAGATCAGCGCAATAAGGAGATTAAATCGCTCTCGGCAGACGAGGCTAAACAGAAGAAAATCGTATCAAACCTGAAATCTACCCAAAAACGCCTGAGCAACAAAATCAGACAAGAGGAGAAGAAGATTCAGGAGCTGCAGCGCTCAATCCAGCGCCTTGTGTCGAACGAGGCTCGCAAGGGTCAGAAGAGCCAGCGCTCGGCCGAGTTTTATGCCCTTACAGGCCGTTTTGATCAGAACAAGGGTAAACTACCCTACCCTATCGAGGGCGGCGTAATTGTGGACCGCTATGGTCAGCACGAACACCCGACACAGAAGGGACTCGTCATCAACAATACGGGCGTGAACATCGCAGCCCAACCGGGCAGCAAGGTGCGCGCAGTGTTCGAGGGCGAGGTGATGCACGTTATTCACAACAAAGGATTCAACAATACGGTACTGATACGCCACGGTAAGTACCTGACAACATACACCAACCTGCAGAGCGTTACGGTAAAGGCCGGAGACAAAGTTCAGGGCGGCAAGGTCATCGGAACATTGAGCACAGACGAGGAGGCAGAATTGCACTTCGAATTGTGGGTAGAGACCTCGGGTAAGTCAGCCAACCCTGCTACGACACTCAACCCTGCGCTGTGGTTCAGACGGTAATTGAAATATAGAGTAATATGAATAAGATAGATTTTTATTACGAAGACTGTGAGTTTGTCTATAAGGGCAAGATTGCTACGCGCAGTTGGATAAACCGAGCAGTCAAAGAAAACAATAAACAATTAGGATTGATATCAATTATCTTTTGTTCAGATAATTACCTACTGAAGATAAATCAGGATTATCTCAATCACGATTACTTTACCGACATTATTACGTTTGATTATTGTGAGGGTAATAGCGTGTCTGGCGATCTGTTCATCAGTATTGATATGATTCGCGCCAATGCCGAAAAATTTGGGGTGGAATTCATTGACGAGTTGCACAGAGTGATTATCCACGGAGTGATGCACTTGGTTGGATTTAAGGATAAAACTGAAGAAGAGGCACAAACGATGCGTGCGCAAGAAAACTATTGGCTTGAACGATTCTAATGAAATTTGAATACGATATAATTGTAGTTGGCGCAGGTCACGCAGGTTGCGAGGCAGCCGTTGCTGCAGCCAAAATGGGCTCACAGGTACTGCTCATCACGATGGATATGACAAAGGTTGCACATATGTCGTGCAACCCTGCCATTGGCGGCGTAGCTAAAGGTCAGATAGTGAGAGAAATAGATGCACTCGGTGGACAAATGGGTATCATTACAGACCAAGCAGCAATCCAATTCCGAATGTTGAACCGCTCGAAAGGACCTGCTATGTGGAGCCCGCGTGCGCAATGCGATAAGTATAAATTTACCGAACTGTGGAAGACCAAACTCGAACATACGGACAACTTGTACTTGTGGCAGGATACTGTATCTTCACTCGACATTGAGGATATGAAGGTTCGCGGGGTATGGACACAAATGGGTGTTCACTTTACAGCAAAGTCTGTAATCCTCACTACGGGCACATTTATGGACGGCGTGATGCACGTTGGACGTTGTCAGTCCGTAGGTGGCCGTGCAGGCGACCAAGCCTCGACTGGAATTACCCAACAGTTGGTAGCGCTGGGCTTTGAAGCAGGTCGTATGAAGACGGGGACTCCCGTTAGAATCGACGGTAGAACGGTCAATTTTGAAGCTCTGACACCCCAGCCCGGAGATGAAATACCTTCGAAGTTTTCATTCTCCGATGAAACACAATATATTGATAATCAATGTCCTTGCTACTTAGCATACACCTCCGTAGAGGTTCACGACCAATTGAGAAAAGGTTTTCAGGATTCACCGCTGTTCAATGGCACAATTAGAGGCATAGGCCCGAGATACTGCCCAAGCATCGAGGATAAACTCAATACATTCGCAGATAAAGACCAACACCAACTCTTCCTTGAACCCGAATCGGCCGAAGAGATTGAATATTATTTGAACGGATTTTCGTCATCGTTACCGTTGGAGGTACAGGTCGCAGCGCTGCAAAAGATTGTAGGATTTGAAAATGTACACATCTTCAGACCCGGCTACGCCATTGAATATGACTATTTCCCACCGACCTGTCTACGCCATACAATGGAAACAAAGGCTGTCGAAGGGCTCTATTTTGCAGGTCAAATCAATGGAACAACGGGCTATGAAGAGGCTGCTGCACAAGGACTTATGGCTGGCATTAATGCTCATCGCAAGATAAACTCGCTGAGCGAAGTGGTGCTCAACCGCGACCAGGCATATATCGGTGTACTGATTGACGACCTCGTAACTAAGGGTGTTGATGAGCCGTACCGAATGTTCACGAGCCGCGCCGAGTATCGCATTCTGCTGCGTGGCGATAATGCCGACAGCCGACTGACTCAACTCGGCTATGACATCGGACTCGCCGACCAACAGCGACTCGACACAATGCTGAAAAAGAACTCGGAAGTAGAACAACTGATGAAGTTCATAAAAGATTTCGGAGTTACACCCGAATGTGTGAAAGAGTATCTTACTACACAGAATTCGCCCGTATTGACACAAAAACGCAAGCTCTATGATTTGATATTGCGCAATGAGATAACTATCACGGGATTAAGCAAATACATACCCGAACTATCCGCAGTAATTTCTACAATGAGTAACGAAGCTATCGAAGAATGTGAAATTCTTGTAAAATATGGCGGATACATTGACCGAGAAAAACAAGCTGCAGAGAAGATGCATCGCTTGGAAAATACACGAATCAAAGATGATTTCGACTTCAACTCGCTGCATTCGCTGTCAATCGAGGCTCGTCAAAAATTGACAAAAATCCAACCCACAACCATTGGTCAGGCATCGCGAATACCGGGGGTTTCGCCTGCCGACATCAATGTATTGTTGGTATATTTTGGAAGATAACCTCAAGTTAAACCTTAAAAGTTCCACGTGGAACACGAGAAAAAATGAAAAAAATAAACATTAATTTTCAGCAAGACGCCACAAAAAAAATCTATATAAACGGCAAAATCCACAATGTTTCTGTCGGAATGAAGGAAATTCAGCTACAAAATGGCGAAAGATTCATTACTTACGACACATCTGGTGCTTACGGCGACGAAAATCACGAGATAGACATCGAAAAAGGACTGCCAAAATGCAAGTGCAAGTGGAACGTAGAACCGACAGAATTCCACACACAACTATGGTATGCAAAGCGAGGCATCATTACCCCACAAATGGAATACGTCGCAATTCGCGAAAGCCAAGGCATCGATGGAGCAATCACTCCCGAATTTGTGCGAGATGAAATTGCAGCAGGAAGAGCCACGCTCCCAGCCAACAGAATGCACCCCGAAGCCGAACCTATGATTATAGGTAGAAATTTCCTTGTGAAAATCAACTCAAACATCGGCAATAGCGCACTCGGCTCAAGCATAGAAGAGGAAGTTGAAAAGGCAATGTGGTCTGCAAAATGGGGCGCAGACACAATTATGGACCTCTCAACAGGCGAAAATATCCACAAAACCCGAGAAGCAATCCTCAGAAACTGCCCCACCCCAATCGGAACCGTACCCATTTACCAGGCATTGGGAAAGGTTAGCGGCAGAATTGAAGAACTGACTTGGGAGATTTTCCGCGAAACATTAATCGAACAGTGCGAACAAGGTGTAGATTACTTCACAATTCACGCCGGAATTCTCAAAAAACACATCGAACTGGCAACAAAACGCACAACAGGAATCGTTTCAAGAGGAGGCTCTATACTTGCGAAGTGGATGTCAGTACGAAATATGGAAAATTTCACCTATGAAAATTTCGACGAAATCTGCAATATTTTGAAGCAATATGACGTTGCTATATCATTGGGCGACGGACTCAGACCAGGCTCAATTGATGACGCCAACGACGCAGCACAATTTGGCGAACTCGAAACTTTGGGCGAACTTGCAGCCCGTGCTCAAGCACACGACGTTCAGGTTATCATCGAAGGTCCCGGTCACGTCCCGATGAATAAGATTAAAGAAAATATGGAGCTGCAACAAAAGTGGTGTCACGATGCACCGTTTTACACACTCGGCCCGCTCGTAACTGACTGTGGCGCAGGCTACGACCATATCACAGCAGCAATCGGTGGAGCTATGATCGGCTGGATGGGAACCGCAATGTTGTGCTACGTTACAACCAAAGAACACCTTGCACTGCCCAAGCGCGAAGACGTAAGAGAAGGCGTCGTAACATTCAAAATCGCAGCGCACGCAGCTGACATCGCAAAAGGTCACCCTGCAGCAATTGCTCGCGATTTGGCAATGAGTCAGGCTCGATATGACTTCCGCTGGAAAGACCAATTCAACCTGTCATTCGACCCAGAACGCTCAAAAATGTTCCACGTGGAAATGGTCAAGGATTCAGGCGCAGATTTCTGTGCTATGTGCGGACCAAATTTCTGCGCTATGAGAATTACAAAATCAATTGACTAACAATTAAAACAAAATAGAATGACACCAAGATATATCATTCGAGCCTTAAAACAATTTGTGTTTTATATCACGTTGGCAGTTCTAATAATCGCAACCACAACACTGCTCGAAACCAGCGACTTAGAGTCGTTCAAAAAGCTGTTTTTTGCTGCGAATTGGGGGCAGTTGACACTGATTTTAGCTGCACTTTCGGCACTCTACCCCGCCTTTGGATACACCTCAAGAACAATGGAAATTGATGGCGAAAAACACCGAGAAGCAATACTCAAAGCACTATCAATGAGCAATTACAAACTCACCGAGCAGCGCGATAACAAAATGATTTTCAGAGGTGAAACTCCAGGAAAAAGATTGCGTTGGCTCAACGAAGACCGCATCGAAATCACGACACACGCCAACCGAATCGAAATCTCGGGGCCAAGAAAAGAAATCGTTACTCTGGTGTTCAGAATCACAACTTACACACGAGAATAACCTTTTTACGTGTTGGGTATTTACGGATTCGATTTTCATAAGAACAATAGTATAAACAAAAATGAAACGGCTTAAATTATTATTTATCTGCACTTTAACGATCGTAGGATTTACGTGGAACACTGCATCGGGACAAAGCAACGATGAAAAAATCACAAAAAATCTCGAAATACTTTTTAATGTTTTCAAAGAGATAAACCTGCTCTACGTCGATCCCGTAAACCCCGACAGCCTCATCAAATCGGCAGCTTGGGGTATGTCCAGACAACTCGACCCTTATACCGAATATTTCTCACAAAAGGATATGGAGGAGTTCGAAATCAGGACAACCGGCAAGTACGGCGGCATAGGAGCCGTTATCAAGCAACGAAAAGGTGTGGATTACATAATGATTGCCGAACCATATGAAGGCTCGCCAGCCGACAAAGCAGGACTGAAAATCGACGATAGAATAACTGCCATAAACGGCGAATCTGCAAAGGGATTCTCATCAGAAAAGGTTAGTTCATTACTAAAAGGCGACCCGGAAACCACATTCACAATTGAGATTGAGAGTGAAGCTGATAGTACTCGTAAAACATTGACAATCAAGCGCGAACGCATTTCAATACCGAGCGTGTCATATAGTGGCGTCGTAGCTCCGCAGACGGGATACATCTCGCTTACAACCTTCGCCGAAGGCGCAGCAGACGAAATAGCCGAGGCCCTCAACAAACTCAAAAAAGAGGAGAATATCACATCGCTCGTACTTGACTTCAGAAACAACGGCGGCGGATTAATCTCCGAAGCAGTCAAAATCGTTGGACTATTCATTCCACACAATAGCAAGGTAGTTTCGACAAAAGGTAAATTAGAGAGTGCCAAATACGAATATTTGACTACTAATCAACCTATTGACACAACAATCAGACTCGCTGTTATGATTAACGGCAACTCGGCATCTGCCTCGGAAATCGTAGCCGGTGCGCTGCAAGATTACGACCGAGCCGTTATCTGCGGTCAGCGCAGCTTCGGCAAGGGACTCGTACAGTCTACCCGCGCCGTAGGCCACAACTCTTTCCTGAAGATTACCACTGCAAAATATTACATACCTAGCGGCAGGTGCATTCAGGCCATAAACTACAGCAAACGAAATAGTAAAGGAGAAATCGAACATATCCCAGACTCGCTGATTAATGAGTTCAAGACTGCCAAAGGTAGAAAAGTATATGATGGTGGAGGCATTATGCCCGACCTGAGAATCACCCCCACCTACCACACTCTATTCACATTGAGCCTGTACAGTCAGGGATACATTGAGGACTTCGCACGCATCTATTATAAGAAACACCCTCTCAGAGGCACAGAAACGGGCAAAAGATTCACTCTGACCGACGAGGAGTATAATGAATTCGTCGAATACGCAAAAGACAAGAAAATAGACTATAAATCAGAAACAGACGCAGCAGTGAAAATGTTGCGCAAAATTGCCACTCGAGAAAAATATCTCGAAAGAATTGAACAACAAATCAAGGCTCTTGAGGAGTTAATCAAGACCGAAAACATAGACAATCTGACTGCATTCCGGTCAGAAATCCAACCCCTCATTGAGAGCGAAATTATACTCAGACACCACTACCGTCGCGGCGAAATACGCCACTCGCTGGGTGATGACAACGAACTGAACGAAACACTCAAAGTGTTGAATAACCCCGACGAACTTGCAAAATACCTGAGCAAGGATACCGACAGAAAGTAGAATAATCAGACAAACAACCCAAACTATGAAACTGAACAAGTCGGCAATAAAAGCCCAAATCGAGGATAGTTCTGAACTGATTCAGGATTTTCTCCACGACCACGTGAAACTCTTTTCGCGAATGGGTACAATGGATAAAATCACCCTGACCTATCGCGGAAAAATGGCACTGATAATTGTTGGGCTGATAATCGGGTTGTCTTCGCTGACTTTCACCAACCACCTGGCTCGACAATTGCGCGAGAAGGAACAAAACGAGGTAAGTCTGTGGTCTTACGCAATGAGCCGACTGGGCGACGTAAGTAACCAAGACCCCCTGATTAAGCTCATTATCCACGCCAATAACAAGATTCCATTCATCTTGACCGACGAGAATATGACCATAGTCAACGCCCACCTTATCCCCAAGGAGATACTCGAGGATAGGGATAAATTGTGGGATAAACTTAGTATGATGTCGGCAAAGAATCAACGAATTACGATTCCGAGTTATCACAATAACTACTACCTTTATTATGATGAATCTGACATTCTGAAGAGCATTTACTACTACCCTTACATTCAGATTGGTGTTATAATTATTTTTGTAATCTTCACCTATGTTACGTTCAAATTCTCGAAACGCGACGAACAAAATCGCGTCTGGATTGGTATGGCAAAGGAGACTGCCCATCAATTAGGCACCCCCACATCATCGCTGCTTGGGTGGCTCGAGTATCTGAAGACCCAATCCGTAGACCCAATGGTAGTTGATGAAATGAACAAAGACCTCATCAGGCTATTAAAAGTAATCGACCGTTTTTCGAAAATTGGGTCATCTACCACACTCAGCAAGAATGACGTTTGCACAATCATCGAGAACTGCGTGAACTACTTCCAGACACGCATACCGAAGAATGTAAAATTGGAATTCAGTAAGCCCGAGGCTCCGATGGAGAGTATGATAAACGACGCGCTGTTCGAGTGGGTAATCGAAAATGTGATAAAGAATGCGATTGACGCGCTGCAGGGAAAGGGCGAGATTTCGGTATTAATGACCCAGGACGAGCGTCACCTATACATCGACATCACCGACACCGGAAAAGGTATGCCAAAAGCCTCGTACAAGCGCATATTCGAGCCGGGCTTCACCACCAAGACCCGAGGCTGGGGTTTGGGACTCTCGCTCAGCAAGAGGATTATCCACGACAACCACCGAGGCAGAATATTTGTCTTGTGGTCGGAGGTAAACCACGGTACCACGATGCGCATCGAACTGAAAAAAGTTTAATCCCCCACCCTGCTGAAAAAAATAACCCGCCGAGTAGTTCGGCGGGTTATTTTTTTTACAACACTTTTTTACTATGAAAATTTTAACAAATTGGCAGTTTTATATCTCAACCAACTGATTCTTAATTGAATAAACCACAAGATTGGCCGTATTCTTACAACGTGTTTTAGCCAAGATATTAGCGCGATGCTTGTCTACGGTACGCTTGGATATGAACAATTTATCGGCTATCTCGACATTCGACAATCCCTGACAAATCAACAACAGAATCTGCAACTCGCGCTGAGACAGAGGTTCGTTTTCGTCACTGTTATCCACTTCATCATCAATTGCTTCAGGTTCAATATGGACTACGCTTTTAAGATTGCTGACAAGATTGAACAGCAGCTCCTGCGAGAAATACGAGCCGCCCTCGACCACTGTGTATATGGCATCTCTCACCTGTGAAATCTCCGAATTCTTCAACAAAAATCCCTTGACTCCCAACGAAACCATCTTGAAATAGTAATCCTCCTCGCCATACATCGAAAGCGTAATAATCTTCAAATCAGGATTTTTCTCCAGAGCACAACGAGCAGCATCAATGCCGTTCATATTGGGCATACTGATATCCAACAAAACGACATCGGCCGTAACAGAGTCGAGCATTTCGATGAACTTCACTCCATCAGCAGCCTCGCCCACCACCTCAAAATCCGCAACCGTACTGAGCAAAATTTTCAAACCGTTGCGAAATAAGGTATGGTCATCTACCAGTAGAATTTTAATCTTATTCTGTGTCATTTCACGCCATTTATTTTGATAACAAATCGGGCACCCTGCCCCAGATTACTGTCTATTTTGACTTCACCTTTAATCGATTCCACCCTTGATATGATGTTTGAAAGTCCCATTCCCGAACTGTTCTCCAGCGCATTCTCCACAATAAATCCGCAGCCATTATCGCTGTAATCGAGAGTCAACACTCCCCCATTCAGTATCAACGAAACGTTTGCCTCTGAGGCTCGTGAGTGCTTAATCGTATTATTAATCATCTCACATACAATGCGATATAGAATCACTTCGATATTATTCTTCAGACGAACATTTTTCATATTCGATTTGAAGTTGATTTTCAGGTCGCTGATGCTCTCGAACTTCTTGATGAAATTTTCTATTGCACGCTCCAACCCGAAATTGTTGAGTATGTGCGGACTAATATTATTCGAAATGTGCTTCAGCGACTTGACAGCCTCGTCAATAACCAGATTCGTATTGTCGATAATCTCCTTCTGCTCTTTACTGAGTTCCGTTCCCGCCAGAGCAGATACAGACATCTTAGCCGATGACAACAGCGGCCCCAGACCATCGTGAATATCCTTCGAAAAACGCATACGCTCACGTTCCTCGGTGTGAATCACGATATTGATGATTCGTTCTGCGGATATTCGTTTCTGGTGCTCCATTTGGAAGATGTAGTTCAGAATTTTGGGGATCATAAAAATTCCGATTGTGAAACACGCCGAAATAAGAATCCCAATCCACACCATAACCTCCTGTGACAAAGGCCAATCCTTGCCCATAATATGTCTGACGAATTCCCCTATTCGGGTTATAGCCATCAGAGCCAGAGCCACCGAAATCAAAATCCACGAGGCATTGTACTTCGTAGCCCGAATCAGCCTGATAGCCACAACTGCAGCCACCAACTGAAACAATATCGACACTATAAACAATACCTTCAGAATCATTGATTACCAAATAATTTACAATTACAAATCTCTATAAATATCAATCTCTCCTCGTTCGGACTTCATATAAGTATCCGCCAATGTTGCAATCAATGGCGATATCAACTGAATCACATCATTGATATATCCGTCGTGCTTATCCTGCTCGCCTTTGATTCGGTAGAGCATAACTGCGTACAGTGCTCTAAAACAAACTTCTATATCTGTGACATTCAAGTTATTAAATACAGACTTCAGGCGAGGAAGCTCATTTTCTACCCTACTCCACACTTTTCGGTACTGCTCACCCGCAGGCAAAGCCAACAATTCGGAATGCATATCATTCATATCCGAAATCAAGTGCAGCGTATGGTTCAGGTGGCCGTGTTCTACCTTGCCCTCCTCCTTCAGCAGCGATGACAACTCCATATACCACATAAACACCTGCTGTTGTTGTTCGGGAGTGAGCGAACCCTGTTTTTCCACAAGTTGCGACCATATCGCCTCGGGACTGAACTGCAGAGCTCTGAGCAAATCCTCCAACTGCCACAGATAAAGGATATACTCTGCAATATTTTCCGCACGTTTTTTCTGAGCTATAAACATTTTTTTTCAATTAAGAGTCAATGCTGTTAATGTATATTCAAAACTATAGGAGTGATGGCCTGTACTTTTCCGGACATACTGTTAACTGCTTTCAGACGGTTGATACTCTCATCTATCAGCGGCAACTCATTTTGAGTTTTGATGTAAGGTGTGAGTCCGTTCTTCATCACCTCCATCAGGTCGCGCGAACTTGAAATCTCCTTAATACCACACTCACCTTCAATGTGTGCAAGTTGTTTAGCTACATTGAGAGCATTATTCAGCCCCCCTACTCCATCAACAAGACCGATTCGGTGAGCATCAAAACCTGTCCATACACGACCACTTGCAACCTCTTCAACCTGCTCCATAGTGAGATTTCGGCCTTGAGATACGCGCTGTTTGAATACAACATATATATCATCTACAGACTTTTGAATGTAATTTCTCTGAGCCTGAGTCATCTTTCCGAAACCAAAGTCTGCCGATTTGTTTGTTTTTACGTTATCAAAAGTCAGACCGAGCTGCTTGGTGAGCGCACCCTGGAAATTCACTCCGAGCGAGAATACCCCGATTGAACCCGTCAGGGTCAGCGGCGTAGCAATGATTCTATCCGCCAGAGCCGAAATGTAATAGCCACCCGATGCAGCCATATCCCCCATCGAAACGACTACGGGTTTCACTTTGCGCAATCTTTCTACCTGAGCACAAATCACTTCCGACTCCAATGCGCTACCGCCCGGGCTGTTGATTCGCAACACTACAGCCTTGACCGTACTATCTTTTTCGGCCTTTTTCAGACGCTCCAGCATATCCTTCGCAGTAATCAACTCATCAGACAGACCATAGTCTGACGGCATAATATTCCCGTTGGCATAGATGATTGCGATATTTTTCTTTGCGCCCTTTCCTTGATAGTCCATAGTCATCGTAGACATATACTCCTTCAGCGATACGGATTTAATGCTTTTTTCATCTCCGTCATACAGATTAGCCAACATTTTTTGGTATTGTTCAGAGTCGCCAATCTTGTCGATAAACTTGTGATTGAGTGCATCTTGCGCAGAGGCAATGCTCAATTCTGATGCCAAATTGTTGAGCTCTTCGGGTTTCACTTTGCGAGCCTGAGCCGTACTTGCCACAATGTGTCTCCAAACCGTATTGAGCATCAATTCGGTCTGTTTTCTATTCTCTGCACTCATCTTCTTTTCGGTGTACGGCTCGACGGCGCTCTTGAACTTACCACAGCGGAATACCTCCACATCTGCGCCCAACTTGTCAATCAACCCCTTGACGTGCACCGAGGTAGTAGAGAGCCCCACCCAGGGAATATGTCCCAGACGACCCATAACCAGCGAGTCAGCCACGTTAGAGAGGAAATATGAACCCAGCGATTCGAATGTTTCGGTGAATACATACACAGGCTTTTTCGCAGCAAACAGAGCCAGCGCCTCGCGGAATTCTACGAGTTGAGCCAAGTTCATCGACATACCGTCGGGCTTAAGATTGATGGCGATTATTCGGTCATCTTCCACTGCGCTCAAAACACAATTCACAGCCTTCAGATAATCGACACTATTCTCTTCGTCTAAAGATAAATCAACTTCAATAGACTGACCATCAATGTTAAACACATTTTTAGGAGTACCCTCCTTGAAAACAGTTTTCATATCTATGGTCAATATGGTTGAGTCTCCAATAACCGTAGGAATAGATTTTCCGAAACTTAAGTTTGCTACCAATCCGGCAAAAATCATCACATTAATAAAACATACAACCACCAACCCCACAACAAATGCCGTTAGTGAAGCCAAAAAGTTCCCGATAAAGTTTTTCATAACAAAATTATTTTTTAAGGTTTCTCAGATACAAAGATACTATATTTGAAGTAAAATTGTAACTTTGCACAAAATATTTTGTTTTTATGGAACTGGAAAAAATTAAAGAATCTCTCTCCATCGTACAACACCCAGAGTTTAAGCAAGATATTGTTTCGTTGGGTATGGTTGAACTGCAGGAGGTGAACGAAAAGGTAATCGTAACTGTAACATTCCGCAAGGCAAAGGACCCCTTTGCAAAGGCAATTGAACGAAATATCATCAATACGATATTGACAAAATTTCCTGAGTTGGAAGGCAAACTCCTGCTCAATGTGAACAAACCTGAAGTAGCCGAAAAAACCAAAGCACCTGCTGAAATCAAGGCTCACAAGATTATCGCCGTAGCCAGCGGTAAGGGTGGGGTAGGGAAGTCTACCGTGACTGCGAATCTGGCCGTAGCACTCAGCCGTAAGGGATATAAAGTCGGAATCCTTGATGCGGATATCTACGGTCCTTCTATGCCCAAGATGTTCGGAGTGGAGGATTACAGCCCGTATCTGGAAAACGTTGATGGCCGAGACAGAATTATACCAGCTGAAAAAGATGGCATCAAGATTAACTCTATCGGTTTCTATCTGCCCGCAGACCAGGCTCTTATCTGGAGGGGTCCGATGGCTTCGAACGCACTGAAACAGTTGCTGCACGACACCTTGTGGGGCGAACTCGACTTCTTGTTGATTGATATGCCTCCGGGCACTGGCGATATCCACTTGACACTGATTAACGAAATCACTCTCGACGGCGCAGTAATCGTCAGCACTCCGCAACAAATCGCACTGGCAGACGTTATTCGCGGAATCGAAATGTTCCAAAACCAGAAAATTAAGATTCCGGTATTGGGTATGATTGAGAATATGGCTTGGTTTACTCCGGCTGAGTTACCAAAAAATAAGTACTATATCTTCGGTCGCGACGGCGGTAAGCAGCTGGCTGAAAAAATAGGACTCAAGTTGTTGGGACAGATTCCGTTGGTGCAGAGCGTTTGCGAAAGCGCAGACAATGGCGCAGTGACCAAACTCGGAGCATCAGGCGTAGAAAAATATTTCATCGATGCGGCTCAACAGATAATCGATAATTTATAGTAATCACATAGTTACATAAAATTTGTTGATTGACTATTATCATTTTTCCCGAAATTGACATAACTTTGCGGAGAAATTGAATAAATCTTATCACAAAGATGAGATAATGTGTAACCTAAAAATAAATGAAAAATTTATGAAAAAATTAATTTTACTGGCGTTGGTAGCAACAACATTGTTTGGCTGCAAACAAGGACCAACAACCGAACAGTACAAAGATTTGTACAAAACTCTTGCAACCTATTCAGCTATGTCTGACAAGAAGGAATTCACTGCTGAAAAAGAAACAGAACTCAAAACCTATTTGCAAAAGCAAAACAGTCTGTATGATTTGAGCAAGGCTAACTACAGACAATTAATCAACCTTATGCGTACTGCAAGAGTTGAGGTTGCATACAAATGGATGTTGCCGGCATTGCAAGCAAAGGCTGCTGAAAAGTGTGACTCAGCATCTACATTGGATTATATGATCTTCTCTCGCGAAGGCAAAGATGCAAAGTTGACTTACGAGCGCTTTATGAAGATTATGGCTTATCCGACAACTTTGTTGGCTGACCAAAACACTTGCCACGCTCTGAAGTTGTTCTCACGAGTAGAAATGACTGATGCTCAATTTATTGATTTCGTTAAGCTCTTGAATGCTAACGTAAATGGCACAACCCACATCTACGCATTCTACCAATTGACAAAGGATGTTTGGAAAAAAATCTTGGATATGGGCGAAAACTTCCCGAAAGAATTAAAGGAAGAATACTACCAAAAGATGTTGGAAGCTATGCGTACAGCTATCGCAGAAAGCAAAGATATGAACATCAATAACTTGAAAGACACATACGAATCATTCAACACATTGTTTGCTCGCCGCGAACTGATTGGTAGCACAGCTCCTGAACTCGACTTTATATGGAACAGCGCAGGTATGGACCTGAAAAACTTGGCTGACTTGAGAGGTAAAGTTGTTATCGTAGACTTCTGGGCAACTTGGTGTGGTCCTTGCGTACAATCATTCCCGAATGTTAGAAAATTACAAGAAAGATACAAAGATTATGATGTTATTATCTTGGGTGTAACAAGTATTCAAGGCCGTCACATCGACCGAGTTAACAAGAAGACAATCAACACTAAGGACGATCCTGAAAAGGAATTCAACCTGATGAAGACCTTTATGCGTCAACAAAATATGACTTGGAAGGTTGCATTTGCTAAACAAGAAGTTTACAATCCTGATTACGGTGTTCTCGGTGTACCTCACATTGCAATTATTGACGTAAACGGTAAGGTTCGCTACAATGAACTCAATCCTCACTCTGACCCATACGAAGAGGCTGAAAAGATTGACGCTCTGTTGAAAGAGGCTGGTTTGAAATACCCGACCGAACCGATGGAAAAAAGAAACTGGGCTAAAGAAGAAATAGAAAAAGCTGCAAAGAAGAATAAAAAATAATAATTCTTAGTCACAGTTGAAACAACAAAACCCGCCGAGCAGTTCGGCGGGTTATTTTTTTCAGCAGGGTGGGGGATTAAACCTGATTAAGCCTCACCTTTAGTTTTGACATTAAATGGATTAATCTGCGGAACAGGAATCTTTATTTCGCCAAATATTTGTTCGTACTTCGAAATATTTTCATTCAAAGACATAAGTAATCTTTTTGCGTGTTCCGGAGTCAAAATGATGCGACTCTTTACCGGAGCCTTTTCCACACCCGGCATAACTCTCACAAAGTCCAGAATGAACTCCGAAGTTGAGTGTGTAATCACCGTAAGATTAGCGTAATTACCCTCACCAACCTCTTTTGTCAGTTCGATTGTCAATGGAATTTCAACATTATCTTTATCCATAATTCTATGTTTTTATTGTTCAAAAATAGTTTTGTAAAGTTAGTGAATCTCTAAAATATTTCAAAATAAAAATGTATCTCTAAAACTTTATTTTTGCTATTGTGAAAAAAAATTTTGAAAATCAATTTTTTAGTTCTAACTTTGAGGGATTTGTAAAGGTATTCTATCAAGTTAGTAATGAAAAGTTTATTGTTTGCACCATTGTCACTGCTCTACGGTTTTGGAGTTTTTCTCAGACATAAAATGTTTGATTTCGGAATACTCAAAAGTGTCGAGTTTGATATTCCGATAGTTTGTGTCGGAAATATCGCAGTGGGTGGTACGGGCAAAACACCTCACACAGAATACCTTATCTCGTATCTCAGCCAGCAATACACCGTCGGCGTACTATCTCGTGGGTATGGTAGAAAAACTCACGGATTTATCGAGGCTACACGCGAGTCATCATATCGACAAATCGGCGACGAACCTAAACAAATCAAACAAAAGTTTCCTAACATAACGGTTTGTGTCTGCGAGAAACGTGTCGAGGGAATCAGAAAGATGAGAGAACTGCACCCGGAAATCAATTTGATTATTCTTGATGACGCATTCCAGCACAGATATGTCGAGCCGTGGATTAATATCGTTTTAGTCGATATTAACAATCCGTTCTATGATGACCACCTGTTGCCGTGGGGAACATTACGCGACCTTAAAAAACAGATGAATCGCGCTCATACGGTAATTATGACAAAGGTTAATAGAGAGCTCTCGCCGATAGATTTCCGAATCATAAAGAAGAAACTCGGATTATTGCCGTACCAGAAACTCTTCTATACTAAGATTGTGAATGAGGAGTTGATGCCTATGTTCTGGAGTGAACATCAACCCAAACCTAAAGATGGTGGCAAGATTATCGTTATGACAGGCATAGCCCGTCCCGATTCGCTGTATGAATACCTCGAAAAGAAGTATGAAATAGTAGAAAAAATTGTCTATCCAGACCATCACGCATATAAGGTTTACGAGCTGGCTAAACTCGAGCAAACATTGAAAAAATATCCTGAAGACACTATAATCGTAGTTACCGAAAAAGACTCTGTAAAATTGTGCAACAAGAACAGAATCAGCAAGGTGTTGCAAGAGAGACTCTACTTTACACCAATCGGAATAGAGTTTTTAGGAGATAGAGAAGTTAATTTTCATAACCAACTGAACCAATATGTTAGAGAGAATCAAAAATACAAAATCATTTCTTCAGAATAACATAATCGGAGAATTCAAGCCACAGGTCGGAATTATTTTGGGTACAGGACTTGGAGGTTTAGCTGACAAGATTGATAAGGTTGCAGAGGTAAAATATTCTGACATACCGGATTTTCCGCAATCGACCGTAGCTGGTCATCACGGCAGATTAGTCTTTGGCAGACTCGGAGGTGTGAATGTCGTAGCAATGCAGGGACGTTTTCACTACTATGAGGGTTACACTACACAAGAGGTGACATTTCCGGTACGAGTGATGAAACTGTTGGGTATTGAGTGTCTGTTTGTATCGAATGCTTCGGGCGGAGTGAATCAAACTTTCTCGGCTGGAGATATAATGATTATCGAAGACCATATAAACTTAATACCTAATCCTTTGATTGGTAGAAATATGGACGAATTCGGAGTCCGCTTTCCCGAGATGAGTGAGCCATATAGTAAGAAACTTATAGCATTGGCAGAAAAGTGTGCTGCACAACTCGACATTGATGTGAGAAAGGGTGTTTACACAGCCTTGAGTGGTCCGTCGCTCGAGACCAATGCCGAGTACAGATTTGTGCGCACAATAGGTGGTGATGCAGTCGGAATGTCTACTGTTCCCGAGGTAATAGTAGCACGCCATATGCAGTTGCCTGTATTTGGAATCTCGGTGATAACCAACATCGGCGGTAGTGGAAAAAAGGATTCGCACGAAGAGAATTGTCGAGTAGGTCAGTCTGCCGAAGTAAGGCTAACCAAGCTCGTGATTTCAATGTTACAAAACCTTGATTATTAATTCTATTAAGACTTATTAACAATCTTTCTTTTTGTCATTATTCTTATATTATTATTTCATTAAATTTTTATTTTTACATAAATAATAAAGATAAAGAAGTTAAAAAGTAATAATAAAAATAATAAAGAAGAATTGTTAATAAGTGGGATAAAGGATTAGTAATCACTTATGTACATTGTTATTATTTGTGTTTAGAAACAAAGCATTAAGAACTAAAAAAAACGAACAAATATGGTAAATAAGGTAATATTGATAGGAAACGTGGGTCAGGATCCTGATGTGCGTTCGCTTGATGGCGGAGTAAAGGTTGCACGTATTAGATTGGCAACTACCGAGAGGATATACAATCAGGCTACAAAAGAGAACAAAGACCACACCGAATGGCATACCATTACCCTGTGGCGCGGATTGGCCGACGTAGCAGACAGATATGTAAGAAAGGGGTCACAAATCTACATTGAGGGTAGAATCCGCACTCGCGAATGGACTGACCGCGATAACCAAAAGCGTACGGGAGTAGAAATCTTAGCTGATGAACTCAAGTTGCTGGGTCGCAGAAGTGATGCACCGACACAAGGTCAGTATAGTGGCGGTGGAAATATGGGCG
>JAZTZL010000027.1:0-12340 GCA_045637425.1 Rikenellaceae bacterium
ATTAATGAATAGGCCTCATCCTTACTCATACGTGATTTGCAATTCTCTACCATAATAACACTTTTACATCTAAATTATATCGCAAAGATAAAAAACTAAGAATTAAGATAAAAGATGTACTTCTGCGGATACTTACGGTAAACGGATGTAAACCCTTGTCAACTATCTACACGAAATGACAAAAAAATAAGCTCCGCAAATTCTCCACGTCAGAAATATATCTCAAAAATATGTGAAATTTGGGAACCATCAAAAAGCAGCCTGAAAGTGTTAAATTTCAGAATATGTTGATAATTAAAGATTTACAAATAGTTATTTCTGGTTAGTTTTGGTTGCTTTGGATTTCTAAATACTATCCCTAAATTTAGGAATTTATTACAATTGAGCTAAATCATTTGCTAAACTTCAGGAGTCGACTGCGAAACATATCTTGAGAACTCTTCGACCTGCTTCGGATTCTCGGCAATGACATACAACTTATCTCCTAACTCTAACCTCGTATTGCCTCGTGGCGAGAAAAAGCGACCTCGACGATCTATCAAAACTACAAGTATCGAATCCGGAATCTTTATCTCAAGTATCTGTTTACCAACTACGTGTGAGTTATCGACAACTACTACCTCGCGCAACTCGCTGCGGTAGGTATCCGCAAGGTGCACAAAATAGTGCGGCTTAAGTTTCGACGGAACTACAAGTCCAAGAAGTCGCGCGCACCGAAATACCGTAGATCCTTGAAATATCAATGAAGTCAAAGAGATGAAAAATACAATATTGAATATCGACTCTGCGTGATGGACTCCGGCTACCAACGGATAGGTTGCAAAAATAATAGGAACCGCACCCCTCAAACCACACCACGATAAGAAGACTCGGTCGCGCAACTGCATCTTCCACGGAAGTGTACACAATATGACCGCGATGGGACGAGCTATGAATATTAGGAATAACGATATGATTACACCCGGCACTGCAACCTTCCACATATGTGACGGAAATACCAAAAGTCCCAATGTCAAGAACATCACAATCTGCATCAACCACGATATTCCATCAAAGAATTTCATCAGACTGCGCTTATGAACGAGCGTATTATTACCAAGAATTACACCCATAACATATACTGCCAAAAATCCATTACCCATCACAACATCTGTAACCGTATATGTAATGAATACCAGTGCCATAGCCATTACGGGATAGAGCCCGTCAATATCGAGCCTAATTCTGTTTATCAACCAGACACTCAATTTACCGAACACAAAACCACCCACAGCTCCAATAATCATTCCTCCAAAGAACTTCGGAATCAACACCAGCCACGAACTCTCTGGATTCTGAATCAGCGATATAAGCGACACCGTAAGAAAGAATGCCATCGGATCGTTACTACCACTCTCAAATTCGAGCAAGGGACGAAGATTATGCTTCAGGCCTGCCTCCTTCTGTCTGAATATAGCAAATGTCGAGGCAGCGTCTGTTGATGAAATTACGGCACCCAACAATAGCGATTCAATCAAAGGAAACGTACCCATCGCAAAATAACAAAACAACCCTACGCACAGCGCAGTAATCGCTACACCAAGAGTTGAAAGTGTTACGCCTTTTACCCATATAGGCTTTATATTTGCCCAATTTGTGTCCATACCTCCAGAAAAAAGTATGATATTCAGAGCCACTACGCCTAAAAACTGTGCAATCCCCGGGTCATCAAACCAGATTCCTCCAACCCCTTCCGATCCTGCAAGCATACCAATTCCGATAAAAAGTATCAAAATCGGCACTCCAATTCGATGTGAAGTCTTACTCGATATTACACTGATTAGAAGCAATATAGCTCCAAACATCAAAATATTTTCTAAAGAAAATGACATATTTTTTAATTTTTATTTTGTTATTCAAATTATTTGTTCTACCTTTGCACTCGCAAAACAGGTTGGTGTCATAGCTCAGTTGGTAGAGCAAAGGACTGAAAATCCTTGTGTCCCCGGTTCGACTCCTGGTGACACCACTGATAAAGAGAGGTTAAAGCCTCTCTTTTTTCATTTAATACCACACAAACCTTCGCTCTTACAACCATCATATTTTCTCAATTTTCAAACACACAATATTGCCCTTGGCAAATATCACCAATTACAAAGATATGATTTTTTTCGTAAATTACAAAACCTTTGCACGGTGGTGATAGTTGCTCATTATTTGCGGGAATGAACACCATCTATGCAACAAATTTTATTACTAGAAAGATACGCTATTATGCTGTCAGTAATAATTAGCTAATAGGTTACGACATATTTCTTATAAACATCAACAAATGCGGCTGCGAATTAACGCAGCCGCATAATTTAATTCAAGATACTTTCAAATGGCAGATTTCTAAATCCAATCAAAAATTCAATGCCAGAATCACAAACCTCAACTGCCAATCGACATCTTCAATATCATCTACAAGTTTATGAAATGACGTTCCTTCTTTTTTGGATAGACATCATCGAGTGTAATCAGAATTCCGGTCTCTTCAACGCAGCCGAACTCGCGGTTGCAAACGGTTCCGAATACCTTCATAGTCGGTGACAGATTCATATACGAATTTATCAGCGGCGGGATATTCTCATTCAGGTTGCGAACTTCACGAGTCAGAATCTTATAATTCTCCTTGTAATCGGCACCCGTAAATATCGACTCCATCTTCGCCGAATCTATGTTCATATTTATAGGATCCTTAGGCAACAGCAATCCCTCTCTATCTCCGAAATAGCGATTCAGAAAATATATCAGCAGATCTCTCGCTTCTGTATTGTAGTCACCATACATCGTAACCTTCCCAAAGAAATATTTCACTTCAGGGTTATTTACTACCAGCGCACCGATGCCGTCCCACAGATTATCCAACGCAAAGAGTGATTTCAGATTTCGGCGCTGATATTTTGGTTGCACAAAAGATCGGCCCAATTCGATTGAATATGGAAGATAATCTGTTCTGAATTTATCACTGAATTGAAAATAGTGCTCAGTCGAGAGATATTTTGTATCAGAATTGCGCGAGATAATATAGCGATAACCGCCCACAATCTCCTTATCTTCGCTATCCCAGACTACAAGTTGTTTGTAACCATCATCAACCAAGTCATACTCGTCAATGTCGATTTCAGCACCCGTTCCGCCACCTGCATCACGAAATGCCACCTCTCTCAGGCGACCGATCTCGCGCATAACCGAAGGCGCACTCTTGTAATCAATTACATATATTTCGTTTCCACCATAGTTGGTATCTCGCAACTTGAACTGCGGCAATAATTCGCGTTCCAAAAGTTCACGTTCTACCGGTTGGATTATTGGCTCCATACACAAAATTCAAATATTCAATCTTGCAAAGTTACTCTTTTTTCATCAAGTCGTAGCAATTTTGACGAATAATTTGAGTCCATTTTCGATAATTTGGTTCAGCATTAAGACTTTTCCACTTGATAGGTTTACCTACTACGACCTTGATATTCTTGCCCTTCTGGCGCAACATTTCGTCTGGCAACAGCAACATTTCGATATTAAATTTTATTCCAAGCTTTGCACGCCACTTAGCCAAACGATAGAATTTCATTGAGTTACGTCCCGTAACAAACAATGGCACAATATCTCGTTGATTCTGAATAGCTTTCTGAACGAAACTTTTTTTCCATTCGAGGTCGATAATTTTACCGTCAATCAAACGCGAGCAGAGTCCCGCAGGAAAATATAGTACATTATCTTTGCCGCTGCAAAGTTCATTCAAGCGAGCTGCGTAATCACCCTTCTGGTTGCCGTGTTTATTAACCGGCACAAACAAATCTTTAATTGGAGCAACATTCATCAGCAGGTCATTTACCACAGCACGAGTTTCGCCCGTTTTGAGATTCAATTGCTCGAGCAGTATCAGTCCATCAATGCCACCAAGCGGGTGATTCGATGCAAAGAGTGGCCTTTCCACTTCGGCAAGATTTTCCAATCCAACGATTTCTCTTCCTATCTCAAGTTTATCGAGCACGGCTGTAATAAATTCCACATTACTCAATCCATCGCCATATATCAATAACTCATTAAGTTCCTCTTGGTGAATCAGTCGTGACAACCAATTAGTAACAAATCGAGGAATCCTTGAAGCCAACCGCGGACTCTTTTTCTCTATAACTTTTCTAACGTCTATTAATTCCATTTCACAACTTTAGAACGACAAAATTAGCATTTTTTAGAAAAATATCATATTGCGTTAAGGTATTCCACTAAATATTTTTTAATTTTACAGCCTGAAAAATTTGCGAATGAACACCATTAAAGATGAGATATTACGACTCAGAGATGAGTTAAACATTCATAATCACAAGTATTATGTATTGGGCAAGCCCGAAATTTCCGACTACGAATTTGACGTTATGATGCGCCAGTTGGAGGATTTGGAAAGGGCATATCCTGAGATGTATGACCCGAACTCTCCGACTCAGCGCGTAGGTAGCGACATAGCAGAGGGATTTACTCAAGTAGCACACCGTTACCCGATGATGTCATTGGGGAATACCTATTCGCTCGAGGAGTTGCGCGATTTCGCAGACAGAGTGAATCGCGAAAGTGAAAGCAGTGTTGAATTTGTTTGCGAATTGAAATACGATGGTCTGGCAATCAGCCTTACCTACGAGCGAGGCGAACTCGTTCGTGCTGTAACCCGAGGCGACGGAAATGTGGGCGATGATGTTACGCGCAATGTGCGCACAATAAAGTCCATACCTCTGAAATTGATTGGCAGCGGTTATCCCGAACTGTTCGAAATCAGAGGTGA
Source organism: Rikenellaceae bacterium (assembly GCA_045637425.1). Classification (GTDB taxonomy): domain Bacteria; phylum Bacteroidota; class Bacteroidia; order Bacteroidales; family Rikenellaceae; genus CAJGBR01. Next base: position 4,805 of record JAZTZL010000027.1, read on the forward strand.
GATTTTTATGCCACACAGTTCATTCGACAGGCTCAATGCCGAGCGCGAGGCCGACGGCGAACAACCATTTGCCAATCCTCGAAATGCAGCATCTGGCACACTCAAATTATTGGATTCTGCAGAGGTTGCTCGTCGAGGACTTTCATCAATACTTTATGGCATTTACGGCGAAAATCTGCCATATAAGCGTCACTCGGAAGCAATGGCAGCTTGTGCACAATGGGGATTGCCCATATCTGACAAGAGCGCAGTATTCAACAACATAGACCAACTGATGGAGTATATCAATTCGTGGGCAGAGCGTCGCAACACGCTGCCATACGATATTGACGGAATGGTGATAAAGGCCGATGACATTGCGCTGCAGCAGAGGCTCGGATTCACAGCCAAATCTCCTCGCTGGGCAGTAGCCTACAAGTTCAAGGCCGAGCAGGCTGAAGCAAGGCTGCTGAGTGTCGAATTCTCCGTAGGACGAACCGGCGCGGTTACTCCCGTAGCAAATCTTACGCCCGTACACTTGGCAGGCACTACCGTAAAGCGAGCATCGCTGCACAATCAAGACCAGATAATGTTGCACGACATTCGCATCGGCGATTCGGTATATGTAGAAAAGGGGGGAGAAATAATACCAAAGGTTGCAGGCGTAAATCTTGAGTTGCGTCCGGCAGAGAGCACGCCACTGCTTTTCCCTGAAAGATGTCCCGAATGCAATACGCCATTGATAAAGATTGATGCGCGTCACTACTGTCCGAATCAGAGCCATTGTCCGCCGCAAATTGTAGGGCGCATCACGCACTTCATATCTCGCAAGGCTATGAACATCGACGGGCTCGGCGAAGAGACCATCGTTATGTTCTATGAAAATGGTGTGATTAAGGATATTACCGACCTGTACACACTCAATAGGAAAACCCTGTTATCATTGCCGAGAATGGGCGAAAAATCGGTAGACAATATCTTTAATAGCATCGAAAGTTCAAAGCAAGTGCCTTTCGCGCGACTGCTCTACGCCATCGGCATCAGATTCGTAGGCCAGACAAAGGCGCAGAATTTGGCTACGCATTTTGGCTCGATGGAGGCGATTATGAACGCATCGCTCGAGGAGCTGGTCGCTGCGCCCGAAATCGGAACAACGATTGCAGAGAGTGTGATTTCATTCTTTGCAGATGAGGATAATCGCACAATGGTGGCACGACTCGCCGAGTTCGGACTGCAGATGAACAGCCAGAAGGAGGCGCTCGCATCGGAAAGTCTCGCGGGGAAATCGTTCGTAGTCACGGGCAGTTTCGAGCAATACTCACGAGAGCAACTCAAGGAGTTAATCGAATCGAACGGTGGAAAATTTCTCACCTCGGTGTCGGGCTCAACAAACTATCTGCTGGCCGGAGCCAAAGTAGGTAAAACAAAACTCGAAAAAGCCGAAAGAAATGGCACTCAGATAATTAACCTCGACCAATTTATGGCGATGATTGGAAATGGTGAGACAGCAATTAAAACAGATAATCAACCACAAAAAGAGCAACAACAATCGCTCTTTTAGACACTAAAAATAGATTGAACAAATATGTTATTTGAGATAGATGATAAGATTGTAAGTCAGGATATTTTGACAGAACCGTTTGCCTGCGATCCGAGCAAATGTCACGGAGCGTGCTGCGTAGAGGGCGATTCAGGAGCCCCTCTCGAACAGGAGGAGCTACTCGAACTAGAAGAGTCGTTTGAGGCATTCAAACAGTTTATGACACCCGAGGGTTTGCAGTCGGTAGAAGAGAACGGACTTGCAGTAATCGACTCAGACGGCGACCTTACTACCCCACTTGTCAATGGAGCCGAATGTGCATTCTCGTTCGTAGTAAACGGCGTGACGCTCTGCGCAATAGAACGCGCGTGGAGCAAAGGTTTATGCTCATTCCGCAAACCTATCTCGTGTGCATTGTACCCTATCCGCGTAAAACGTTTTGCTACGGGCACATACGGACTGACCTATCACCGCTGGAGTGCCTGTGTAAATGCAGAACAGTGCGGCAAAAAATTCAACATAAAAGTCTATCAGGCTGTAAAACAACCGCTGATTCAATGTTTCGGTCAGAAATTTTATGATTCACTCGAAGAAATCGCTCAACAATTAGAAAACGAAAAATAAACCCAATACTATATAGACAGATGAAAAAACTGCTCATAACCAATTTGTTATTAACACTTATAACCATCTCGGTTCAGGCACAGAGATACACCCCAAAAATTGAAGATTTGCCTCGAATTCCAATCGACACTATCAAGACAAGTGACCCGCAAACAAGCATCATCTTGTTCAGCAACAATACGTGGGAGTATTTCCGTCCTGGCATCGAAAAGGTAAGTGAGCTGCCCATCTATACACAGCATTGGGTTACAGACCAAGTGTTTGCCTATCGCAGTATCGAGCTCAGAGATTTACCTGCAGAGATAGAACTCCACCTCGTAGACAACCTCAACGAATTCCACACACCCGTTCAGGGAAAAGTTTATTCGAAATATGGACCCCGTCGCCGCCGAGCTCACAACGGAGTGGATATTCCATTGAAAATGTACGAGCCAATTTATGCAATGTTCGAGGGTAAGGTGCGCTATGCAAAATACAACTCGGGCGGATTCGGCAACCTGATTATCGTACGCCACCTCAACGGACTCGAAACGTGGTATGCCCATCTCTCGCGCAATAACGTCAAGGTCGGCGACTACGTCAAGGCCGGGCAGGTAATAGGTTTCAGCGGCAACACAGGTCGTAGCCGTGGTCCGCACTTGCACTTCGAAATTCGTTATAAAGACCAGACTTTCGACCCAGAATTCCTAATCGACTTCGAAAACGGACAACTCAAATATCAAACATTTATGCTCGAGAAGAAATTTTTCAATATCCACTCTCGCGCATCTGAGTTGCTTGAAGAAGATGAGGATCTCGAGTTCCCATTGTTGAGCGATGATTCGGCTCCGGTTAAGGCCGAGAACGCAGAACGTGCAAGCAGAGAAATCTGGCATATAGTAAAACAGGGTGATATGTTGAGTAAAATTGCTCGCAGATACGGAGTAACTGTAAATCAGATTTGTAGACTCAATAACATCAAATCAACAACAACGCTCCGAATCGGACGCCGACTCAGAATCAAGTAGCAGAAATAAGCATATTTACTTATTCAAAATAGGTCAAAAAACTACCATACCAGCACATTTGTTTTGAGTAATTTTGTAGTCGGAAAATTATATCAGAACTAATCGTGTGAACTATGGATAAAGTGACACCTGATTACTATTCTATGTTGATGCAAGACGTCAGATTCCGAGAAGGATTGTCGTCTTGTATGAATTGCGGAGTCTGTACTGCAGTGTGCCCCGCAGCGGAATTTTACGACTACGACCCTCGTCGAATAGTAGTTACCGTCTTCGAAGCCGATAACGATAAAATTGAAAATCTGCTCAAGAGCGAAACTATATGGTACTGTGGCGAATGTATGTCCTGCAGACCAAGATGTCCAAGAGGTAATACTCCGGGATATGTCATTCAGGCTCTGAGAACCCTTTCGCAAAAGACAGGATTGTTTATTCACTCGGAAAAGGGTCGCCAGCAGTTGGCTCTCAAACGCACAATCGGACAGAACATTCTCGATACGGGTTATTGTATGACCCCAAAACGCATCGACCCCGAACTGCACCCCGAACAAGGACCCGTTTGGCAGTGGGTCTATGACCACGACTCTGATGTATTTGAACGTCTGGGCAAGAACTACAGACGCAGAGGAGATGGAACTGTGCGCGAAATTGACCAACAAGTTCTCGACGAAATACACAAAATTTTCGACATCACAGGAGGAACAGAAATGTTCAATACTATAGAACACTACTCGGAGGAGGCTGCCCGAATGATGGGTATGGACAGCCACTCGGAGGAGTATATGAACCATTTGTTAACTGCAAACAACGGAAATCACAATGGACATTAAACGCTGGAGCGACTACCAAAAAGAGGTAGCCGATGATAACTATTTCTATGTACGCAGTTGCATTCGCCAGAATTTCTTCCCGGGCTCGGAACAGGCGTTTCTCAATATACTGCGCAATGACCTGAAACGCAACGTACTGGACGATGCCAACCACACCTCGTGTACGGGCATCGGATACCACTCGGACATCGTGCCGCTCGAAACAATTATGACCGTCGTAGCGCGTCAGTTCGCGCTGATGACCGAAGCACAGATGACCAATTTCGCAGTATCGTGTGTTACATCTTTCGGTATATATTCGGAAATTCTTTCCACTTGGCACGAATTCCCCGAAACACTGGAAAAAACGCGTGAGTATTTGTACAAGGCTACGGGACGAGAGTTTCAGATTCCGACCAACGTAGCGCACACATCAGATATCATACACCACCACCGCAAGCAAATTGCGGAACTCGGAGTGCGCCGACTAATCAACAAAGAGACAGGCGAACCACTCAAGGTAGTTGACCACATTGGCTGCCACTACCACAAGATTTTCCCAAAGTCGAGCCACGGCGGAGCAGAATTCCCCAGAGTGCTGAGCGATATGGTTGAGGCGTGGGGCGGTCAGAGTGTCGATTACCCCGAACGCAGACACTGCTGTGGATTCGGATTCAGAAACTATTTGGTTATGGCAAACAGAGGCTACTCTATCTCAAATTCGAAGCATAAACTCGAGAGTATGGCTCCGTATAAGCCAGACTTCATCGTCACAAACTGCCCGGGGTGTTCAATGTTCCTCGACAAGTGGCAGTACGCAATAAGCGAACTTGAGGGAAAAACTTACGGACAAAACGGAGAGGGTATCCCCGTACTCACATACGAAGAGATGGCAGGACTTGTATTGGGCTACGACCCGTGGGATTTGGGTATGCAGATGCACCAAGTACCCGTAGAACCGCTGCTGGACAAACTCGGCGTGGAATACGACCCGGGAGCAAAATATCTCGGCAATAACGGAAAATATATCGAACGTCCTGAACCATCGCCGTTCGACAAAATAGAACTCAAAATATTGGAATAAATGAGCAAACAGGTAATCATAATAGGCGGAGGCATCGCGGGTTTATCGACAGCCTCAACATTGGAATCAATGGGAGTTGCCACTACCGTAATCGAACGAGAATCTACAATTGGTGGCAAACTGAACAAATGGGACAGACTGTTTCCGACATTTACTCCTGCACACGAAGTTCTCGACCGCATTGTCGAAGAGTATAAACGCTCGGGCAGCAGGCTCATCACCTCTGCCGAAGTGAAACACATCGACGCATCGGGTAAAGGCGTAACGCTGAGCGACGGACAACACCTGACGGCTGATGCTATTGTTATTGCATCTGGGTTCGAGCTGTTTGATGCTACGATAAAGGAGGAGTACGGCTATGGCATATACGACAACGTGGTAACCTCCGTTGACCTCGAAAAGATGTTCAAAGAACATCGTGTGCTGACCAAGCAGGGTGAGGTTCCCAAACGTGTAGCCATACTGCACTGTGTGGGTTCGCGCGATGAGAAGGTCAATCAGAACCACTGCTCGCGAGTATGCTGCGTAACGGGCGTTAAACAGGCCATCGAAATAAAGCAACTCTACCCCGACTGCGAAGTCTATAACCTCTATATGGATATGCGAATGTTCGGTCCCGGTTACGAGGAACTGTACCGCGAATCGCAACAAAAATATGGCATTAACCACATTCGCGGCAGAATATCCGAAGCAGCCCAAACAATAGACGGCAAGGTTAAAATCAAGGCAGAAGATACGCTTGTTGGTCGTCCATTGAGAATGACCGTAGATATGCTGGTGCTGATGGTTGGATTCTGTGCAGGGCGCAGCAACCGTTCGTTCTCGGCCGACTGCGGACTCGACCTCAGACTGAGCAACTTTATGAAACCTCAAAATCCCTTCGACTGCAGCAACGTAACTGCGTGTGAAGGCGTATTTTTGGTGGGTACGGTTAAAGCGCCGAAGAACATCAGCGAAACGCTGCACGATGCTGCATCGTGCGCTCACAGCGTACTGAATTACCTTAAAACACTCTAACCTATGAAATGGGGGTATAGCACAGTAACAAAGAGGTCTATAGACTTGGACTCGAATAATATGACATTGGCCAATCGGTTGCAGGAAGCAGAACCGAGTCTGATCTCCTGCATCGCGTGCGGTTGCTGCACGGCGACCTGTACGGCGGGAAATCTTACCGATTTCAACTTCCGTCAACTACATACTTTGGTGCGTCGTGGCGAGTACGACAAGGCTCGCGAAGAGTCTGAAAAATGTATGCTCTGTGGAAAATGTTTCATTATCTGTCCGCGAGGCATCAATACCCGTAACGTAATTTTAACACTCCGTAGAATACTCTGAAAATGGATATATATTTTCACCCATTTGTAATCCCCTTTTCGCTCGGCGTGCTGATTATGCTCGGCGTGCTGATTTACAAATATGCCAATTGGTTTGCAGACCTGACATCACAGGAGAGAGGTATATTCTTCAAATCAATTTTCACACGAAAGACTCTCATCTCGATTAAAGAGTGCGTCACCGAGTGTCTGCTGCACTTGAAGATTTATCGTGTAAACCTAAGGTTGGGTTATATGCATATGAGTCTGGCACTGGGGTGGTTCTTGTTGATTCTTGTGCGTTGACTTGAGACTGCAGCAATACTGAGCGACCAGATTGTCCCGCTCTATGTACACGTATTTTTCAGATTTTTCGTTCCGGTTGCGCCCGACAACGTAGCTCACGTCATTGACTACGCACCGATTATGGACGCGCTGCTACTGATTATTCTCATCTCTGTAGCATTGGCCGTAATCAAGCGTTTCAAATCGACAATTCTGGGAATGAGAAAGGCTACGAAACATACGCTCGCAGACCGTTTCGCACTCACATCTTTATGGTTGATCTTCCCTGTGCGTCTGCTTGCCGAGAGTGCAACGTGCGGAATCCATCGAGGAGGAAGTTTTCTCACATATTCCGTAGGCTCGTTTCTTTCGGGCATATTGCCAATCGAAAACCTCGAACTGCCACTGTGGTGGTTGTATTCAATTGTGCTGTGCGTATTTATGGTGTCGCTACCATTCTCTCGCTACTTGCACATTTTCGCAGAAATACCACATATATTCCTCAAAAACTACAACATCAGACCAAAGAATACCCCCTCGGCAATAGACGAGTTTCAAATCGCAGCCTGCTCGAGGTGCGGCATCTGCATCGACCCTTGTCAGATGCAATCATCTGCAGGCGTAAATAATATGCAGTCTGTCTACTTCTTGAGAGATTGTCGTGAAGGAAATCTTACACAAAAGATTGCCGATAATTGTTTGATGTGTGGTCGATGTGAACAGCGGTGTCCTGTGGGAATAGACCTGAACAGCATACGACTGAATCGTCGTCAAGGCAGCGTTCCGCGCATAGGACTCAATCCGTATGGATACGCCAGCCAGATTGACACATCAAAAGGCAGCGGCAAGGTCGGATACTTTGCAGGTTGTATGACCTCTCTCTCTCCACGCATAC
>JAZTZL010000028.1:0-64113 GCA_045637425.1 Rikenellaceae bacterium
CATAACCAAAATTGCAGGGGTAAGAATCCCCGTTCTGCAAAACATCATCTTCGAGGAGAAATCGTATGATATGTTCAGTTCGCCGGCGTGGATTTCGAGTGGAATCGAGTTGCTCAAGCAGATTGCCAGACTCGGAATCGAAGGCGAATTCTATCGCAAAAAAACCGAACTTTTGGAGTATGCTCGCAAAAAGACCACTCAGAAAGTAAACCTCTATGAGAAGGTACAGATTCCTGGCTATGAAGATGCAATAAGAAAAATCAAACGCTATCTTGAAGACGAAGAAAATCTTTCGAAATCTTCGCAAAAGATAGTCAAGAATAAACAACAAGCAGAGGAGGACGCAGTATGATAGTACCAATGATGAAATACTCCCTTATTTTGCACCATAGTGATTATGAGGGATTTCTCGACAGATTGCAAGAACTCGGACTTGTTGACATTACAGTATCGGATTGGACTCCAACCATCGAGCAAATCCGAATGCTGCAAACCATCGAGCGATACGCAACCGTAGGTCGCGAACTCAACTCACTGGCGAAAACAAACGACCTGAGTGCCATCGCACCAATGAACGATGGCCGCGAAGTGTTCGACACATACAACTCCACCGTAGCAGAAATCGCAGAAATCAAAACTCAAATTGCAAAACTGCAGGGTGAGGCAGACTCGTTGCGCGTGTGGGGGACATTCAACCCCGAGCAAATCGAAAAGATTAAGGCAGCAGGACTCGAAATTCACCTATTCTCAAGTTACGAAAACATCTTCAAATCACAACTTGAAGCGTGGAGTCAGTTGGCTGCCATAGAATTAATCTCATCGGAAAAGGGTATCTGCTATTTTGCTGCTGTGAGAGAAGTTTCTCAACAACCGCTGATACTCAACTCGGCAGAAGAGGTAAAGATTCCGCAAACCGACTACACCGAGAAAGAGTCTAAAATCAAGGAGTTGGAGCACAGAATGGCAGAGTGCAACACTGCACTTCTGGAGTGTGCACGTTCGCGCGAACTGCTGGCTCCGGTAGCCAACGAACTGAAGAGCCAGATGCAACTCGACAAAGTGCTGGTTGCAGGCGGTAGCCGCGAAGCTGAAGGTTCGCTCGTAGTTCTCGAAGGTTGGGCTAAAGAAGAGACGGCGCAGAGTGTTGATGAATTTCTCGCAACCGAAGATGAAATCATCTCGTTCAAAGAGACTCCGACTATCGAAGATAATCCACCCGTAGTGCTGAAAAACAATAAGTTCGCTCGTCTGTTCGAAGTAATTTCGAATCTGTACGCACTGCCGAACTACCACGCTACGGACTTGACTCCTTTCTTTGCACCTTTCTTTATGATGTTCTTCGGATTCTGTCTGGGCGATGCAGGATATGGACTCATCTTTGTTGTGGCAGCGGCAATTCTGCACTTCAAACTCAAGGGCAGCGGTCGTGATGTCGCTGACCTTATCTTCTGGTGCGGACTCTCGACCGTGCTGTTCGGAGCCCTCACAGGTACATTCTTCGGAGTGGAATTGGCAAAAGTTCCTGCGCTGGTCAATATCAAGGATATGTTCATAGCTCAAGATAAGATGTTCACCGTAGCCATCTATGTTGGTGTTGTTCAGTTGATCTACGCAATGGCGCTGAAGGCATATTTTGCAATGAAACGCTTCGGTTGGCTGTACGGAATGTCTACGATAGGCTGGATTATGACCCTCGTAGCTACGGGTTTAGCAATGGGTATGCCCGTCAGCATCGAAGGATTCACCACATCAAGTCCTGCATACTACGCAATTATGGGAGTAGCAGCCATTATGATGTTCTTTATGAACTCGCCGGGCAAAAACATATTTGCGAATTTCGGCTCTGGGCTGTGGGATTTGTACAATAACGTAACAGGTTTCTTGGGCGACCTGCTGTCATATATCCGACTCTTTGCGCTGGGTATCTGTAGCGGTATCATTGCCAACGTATTCAACGCATTGGCGCTGGGTATGAGCCCTGATATCCCCGTAGTCGGAACTATCGTGGCGATACTGATTATGGTAATCGGACACGGCATCAACCTGTTTATGGGCGTGCTGGGAGCATTTGTTCACCCATTGCGTCTGACATTTGTAGAGTTCTACAAAAACGCAGGATTCGAAGATGGCGGCAGAGCTTTCGAACCCTTAACTAAAGAAAAGAAATAACCAAAATAAAGTTAAACTAAAAAACAAATTTCTTATGAGCGCTATTTTATTAGCTTATTTGGGCGTAGTATTGATGCTGGCAATGTGCGGCATCGGAAGTGCCTATGGTGTAACAATCAGTGGTAACGCAGCTGTTGGTGCAATGAGCAAAAACAGCAATGCATTCGGTAGCTATCTGGTTTTGAGTGCGATGTCAGGTACTCAGGGTCTTTACGGTTTCGTAGGCTACTTTATGGTTAAACCGCTGTTGGTGGAAACAATTTCAATGTTCCAGGCCTATGCTATCTTGGGCGGTGGCATCGCTTTGGGTCTGGTAGGTTTGTTCAGTGCATTGCGTCAAGGCAAGATTTGTGCTAACGGTATCACTGCAATCGGCAACGGACACGACGTATTCGGTAAGACAGTCGTTTTGGCAGCGTTCCCGGAATTGTACGCAATCTTGGCAGTTGCTGCCGTATTTATGATTTCATCTTCTATCTAATCAGGAAGTTGAAGATAGGCTATGCCGAGAGGGTTAATCAACTCTCTCGGCATATTGTTTTACATCTTCAAGACAAATGTTATTCCCACACAGAATTATCAGCCGTTCGACTACGTTCTTCAGTTCGCGGATATTGCCCGACCAACTGAGCGATTTTAGGTAGTTAAGCGCCTGAGGAGAAATCTTCTTCCCTGGAATATGGTATTCGTCGCAGATATGCTCAATAAATTTCGGAACAAGCAGTTCGATATCCTCACTTCGCTCTCTGAGCGGCGGCACCTCAATCACTACTACGCTAAGACGGTGATATAGGTCTTCGCGGAAATTATGAGCCGCAATTTCATCTCTCAGGTTCTTGTTTGTCGCAGCAATAACACGAACATTTATCGGAATGTTTTTATCACTACCTACACGCGATATTCGGTGTTCCTGCAACACGCGTAATACCTTCGCCTGAGCAGACAGACTCATATCACCAATCTCATCTAAGAATATCGTACCGCCTTCGGCCTGTTCGAATTTACCTTTTCGCTGCTTAATTGCCGAAGTAAACGCACCCTTCTCGTGACCAAACAATTCGCTCTCGATGAGTTCAGAAGGAATTGCCGCACAATTCACATCTACGAATGGTTGCCCTAAACGAGCACTCTTTTCGTGCAGCCAGCGCGCTACGAGTTCCTTGCCCGTACCGTTCTCGCCCGTAATCAGCACCCGAGCCTCTGATGGTGCAACTCGGTCAATCATATTCTTGACCTTCATTATCTCGGTTGATGAACCGATTATATCATCAACTCTGCTATGCGATTTAGACGAATAACCTCGCGCAGTGCTTTTTGCACATTGCACTTCGGGCTCGATAGCACTGCGCACAGAACCGAGCAGACGACTCACATTCACAGGCTTTTCTATGAAATCGTGAGCCCCGCACTTCATACACTCCACAGCCGAAGCGACGCTGCCGTGAGCCGAAATAATCACTACGGGCAGACTCGAATCACTCTTTCGCAAATTGGACAATACCTCAAGTCCCGACATTCCAGACATCTTCAAATCACAAGTTACAACATCATAACGCTTGTTGCCACACTTTTCCAACGCCTCGATACCCGATTCTGCCAAATCCACGGCATAACCCTCATACTCGAGCATCTCTTTTAGACTATTCCGATAACTGCGTTCGTCATCAACGACTAAAATATTATTCATAAAAAAATTTTATATAGATTAGCTAATCATTTGATAAAAAATAAATATATTTGCAAATATAATTAAGTTTTCAGGTTTGCGAGCAAAATCTCTGACATTTGTTCGCAAAGTGGTTGATTTTTCATTTAACACACTAATAATCAGCCATTTACCAACACTAACAAGATTAATCCATAGAGAATATAATCTTGGTCTGTTTAGAATATTTACAACTTACAAATGGAATACAACTTCGAACAAAACAAACTCGTAATGCCCGAATACGGACGACACGTATTAAAAATGGTTGAGTTTCTGCTGACAATAGAAGACAGAGAACTGCGTAATAAACAAGCACTTGCAGTCATTGATGTTATGGGCAACATCAACTCTGCGCTGCGAGATACCGAGGAGTTCAAACATAAGCTGTGGGACCACCTTTTTATCATATCGAATTTCAGACTCGATGTGGATAGTCCCTACCCAAAACCGAGCCCCGAAATGATCAATCCAAAGCCCAAACGCCCAAATTACCCGCAGCGTGATTTGGAATTCAAACACTACGGACGAAATGTGGCAAAGATGATTCGTGAGGTAAACGGAATTCAAACCGATTCGCCCGAACGACAAGAGGCAATACACCGAATCGCCCGATATATGAAGAGTAAAAGTCAGGAATTCAATAACGAAAACATTAACAACGAAACGATAATGGCCGATATCCGCACTATGTCGGGCTCGAGCATCAATATCGAAAGTACAATTCTTGACAATGTTCGCCACGATCACAAACAACGACACAAGAAAAATAACAAAAATCCGAAGCAACGTGTCGGAGCCAAACACAATAACCAACAAAAACAAAACAGAGGATAACAGACGTGACACAGAAACCTACACAAAATATGGATAACGGGCAACTCAAACTTAAACGCAGTTCTGTTATTTTGGCTACGGTCATAGCTGTCATCATATCCGCCCCTATTGCGCGAGCAACTGTGGTCGGAATGTGGATTGCCGTGGCTGCAATGATTGGCTATCTGGCATTCAATGCCTCATTCGTGTCATCACACTACAGTAAGTGGAAGAGTCTGAAATCTGACGAAAAAGTTCGACTTATCATTTGGAGCACTGCGGCAGTAATTACCGCATCGACATTCCTCAGACACGAATTTTCATTTTTCTCGGCAATGGTCATTCTTGTGATTGATTACACGATGGCAATGTCCGCAAAATCTAAAAAGGAGCAATAATAATGATTTCTATATTTAGCAAAGTTGCGGCACTTACCATTGCACTCGTGATGTTCGGGTGTGGAAATCCAAGCAGCAGTAGATTTTCTGTCAGTGGATTGGATACGCTCTACGCACCGAAATACTCAAAACGATTCGTGTTGTACAAGTATGGCGAGAGTTCAATTCTCTCCATTCGTGAAGCAGACAGCACTTATAAACATATCTTCTTGTCGAGAAACGGACAGGCTGCACCAAATGGATTTGAAGGCAGAACGATATTCATTCCGCTGCAGCGCGTAATATGTATGTCCACAACACATATCGCTATGCTCGAAAAAATCGGACAATTGGATAAGATTGTAGGAATCTCCGGGTGTCAATATGTAACCAGCCCAAAAGTTCGTGAATCTTTGGAACAAGAGAAAATCCGAGATATAGGCTACGAGTCGGGGCTCAACTACGAACTCGCAACCATTATGCGTCCCAATGCAATCTTCGTCTACGGCACACAAGGCGATAATGCAGCAAGTACCCAGAAGATGACCGAATTGGGATTGCCAACACTGTATCTTTACGAATACCTTGAAAATGATCCTTTAGGTAAAGCTGAGTGGCTGATTGCAATGAGCGAAATGTTCGACAGACGCCCTTTGGCAGAAAATATCTTCCAAGAGATAGAACAAAACTACAAAGAGGTAAAATCACTCATAACCGAGGATATCAAGCGTCCGAGCGTAATGCTCAATTCGCCGTGGCGCGACACTTGGTTTGTTCCAGGCGACCGCAGTTATATTGTTAAGTTGCTGAACGACGCCGGAGGTGATTACATCTGCAAGGGTTATGACAGCGAACTCAGCCGTTCAATCTCAACCGAACAGGCATTTGTATTGTGCGGCAAGGCTGATTTCTGGTTCTGCCCCAGCGAAGCGAACTCAATTTCATACCTATTGACTAATAATCCACGCTTTGCAGACATTCCTGCTGTAAAGAACAATCGCGTGTTCAATAACAATCGAATAACAACACCGATGGGCGGTAGCGACTTCTGGGAATCAGGCACAATAAATCCCGATGTAATACTGAAAGATTTGATTCGCATACTGCACCCACAACTACTGCCCGAACACAAGTTAAACTACTTCCACCAACTTAAATAACCAATGAAATGAGCAGATATTCACTGACATTCACACTTCTTGGAGTCGGAGTAGTGGTAGTTTTTATCGCCGACCTGCTTATCGGATCGGTGAAGTTACCGCTTGATGCGATATGGGCTGTAATCACGAACAACAACAGCGATGAACTGACGCGTACCTTGTTGTTGAATTTCCGACTGCCCAAAGCCATTGTCGCAGTATTGGCAGGCGCAGCACTATCGGCAAGCGGACTACAGATGCAAACTATGTTCCGCAACCCTCTGGCAGGTCCATATGTTTTGGGGGTAAGTTCGGGAGCAAGTCTTGGCGTAGCACTCTTCCTGCTGGGAATGCCACTGCTGGGCACTATGGTCGAGATTCCCGAATCGGTGCGAAATGTCGGAGTAATCGGCGCAGCCTGGCTGGGTGCTTCAGCAATATTGCTTATTGTGATGACTGCCGCGACCCGACTGCGAGATATTATGGCAATACTTATTCTGGGTATGATGATTGGCAGCGGCGCTACGGCTATTGTCGAGATGTTGCAGTATCTGACTCCTGAATATGCACTCAAAACCTTCGTTGTCTGGACTATGGGTAGCCTTGGTAGCGTTACACTCAACCAACTGCCCTTCATCACAACATTCACTCTGATTGGTCTTACTATCTCGGTAATACTGATTAAACCTCTTAACCTGATGCTCTTGGGCGAGAATTACGCAAAGACTTCGGGGATAAATATCCAAAGAGTCAGACTGCTGATTTTCGCGGGGACGATTCTGCTCGCGGGGACAATCACAGCATTCTGCGGCCCCATCGGATTCATCGGTATCGCAGTACCCCACATCGCACGAATGTTGGTACACAATGCCGACCACCGAATACTGATGCCCGCCTCGATGCTACTCGGAGCCGTGATACTGCCTCTGTGCGACATCATTTCACAGTTGCCGGGACTCGACTTGGCTCTGCCGATTAACACCATTACGGCACTAATGGGTATTCCGATTATAATTATGGTAATTCTTCACAATCGTCGCTTCTTCTGAAAATGAAACACGCAATACAAATACGCAACCTTAAACTCGGCTTCGACAGCAAAATATTGATGCAGTCGGGAAATGTCGATATCCCACAGGGTGAACTCATCGGACTGATTGGTCGCAACGGTGTGGGAAAGAGTACACTTTTGCGCTGCATTTCGGGCATCGAACAACCTATTTCAGGTACGATTCTCGTTGCAGGCGAACCCATTGAAACGATGAGTCCGGCTCAACGCGCAAAGATTGTTTCATTTGTTGCTACGGAGAATGTTCGCATCAACGGACTCCGAGTAAAAGATGTTGTCGGATTCGGTCGTTCGCCCTACACCGATTGGTTCGGCAGAATGAGCGACGAAGATAATCAAATAGTAAGCCACGCTCTCGAGTCGGTGATGATGCAAGAGTTCAGCGAAAAGTCTATCGACACGTTGAGCGATGGCGAGCGTCAGCGAGTTATGATTGCCCGAGCATTGGCTCAGGATACCCCCGTAGTACTGCTTGATGAACCTACGGCATTTCTGGATATTCCAAACAAGTATCAGATATCGCAACTGCTAAGCCGACTCGCCAAAGAATTGAACCGCAGTATATTATACTCGACACACGACCTTGCCGTTGCAGAGCACTTCTGCGATAAACTTCTCATAATCGACAATGGAGAATTCACGATTGACACTCCACAAAGATTGAAGGAGAATGGCACACTTGAAAAATTGTTCCATATCTAAACGAGAGAATATGTACGAAAACTGCGTTTCATTCACAGGGCACAGACAGGCTCCTTACTCGCTAATGGAGCCTCTTGACAGAATAGTCGGCACTCTCATAGAACAAGGCTTTACGACATTTCACAGCGGAATGGCATTGGGATTCGATATGATGGCTGCCGAGGCAGTGCTGAAAGCAAAGCAGACTCACCCCGAAGTCAAACTCATAGCCGTGCTACCCTTCCCCGAGCAGGACTCAAAATTCTCGGCTCAAACAAAACTTAAATACAGACACATACTTTCACAGGCAGATAAAACGGTAATCACCTCTCCCTGCTACACCAATACAGGAGTCTACCACATTCGCAACAGATATTTGGTAGACCACTGTTCACTGATAGTTTGTTATTTCAACGGCACCCCCGGAGGTACACAAAAGACTCTGGAATTTGCGCAACGCTCCGGTAAACAAATCATAACACTCAACCCATAAACGTAAGAAAGATAGCCGAATCGAAAAATAGTAGCTCAACAATGATATTTTTCCAAAAAGAATCATACCTTTGTGACTACAAAACATACCCATAAATTATTTTACGCAATGTCAACAGAGACCAAACTACGCACAGTGACGACCTATCGTCTGGCGGAAATGAAGAATAAAGGAGAAAAAATTTCGATGCTCACAGCATACGACTATACAATGGCACGCATATTAGACGAAGCCGGTATTGATATCATTTTGGTTGGCGATTCGGCAGCCAATGTTATGGCTGGTTACGACACCACATTACCTATAACCCTCGATCAGATGATTTACCACGGACAATCAGTAGTTCGCGGAGTCAATAGGGCGTTGGTTGTAGTAGACTTGCCATTCGGCACATATCAAGGCAACTCGAAAGAGGCTCTGGCATCGGCAGTAAGAATAATGAAAGAGACCGGAGCTAATGCCGTAAAACTCGAGGGTGGAGTCGAAATTATCGAATCCGTAGACCGTATCCTCTGTGCAGGAATACCCGTAATGGGACACCTCGGCCTTACCCCGCAATCGATTAATAAATATGGAACATATACAGTGCGAGCAAAAGAGGAGGCCGAAGCAGAAAAACTGCTATCAGATGCAGTAATGCTACAGGAGTCAGGGTGCTTTGCAATCGTATTGGAGAAGATTCCCGCAGCATTGGCTGGCCGTGTTGCTAAAGAGTTGAGAATACCTATTATCGGCATCGGAGCAGGAGGTGCTGTAGATGGTCAAGTTCTGGTCAGCCACGATATGCTTGGGCTGAATAACGAATTCTCGCCACGATTCCTGCGCAGATACGCAAACCTGCACGACTCAATGGCTGATGCATTCCGTCAGTATATCTCAGATGTCAAGCAGTGCGACTTCCCTAACGAATCAGAACAATACTAAAAAAAGAGATAATGTTTATTCCTTCGCTCATATTGTTTCAAGTGGCAGCAACTCCCTACTACATATTGATGGGAGTGCTAATTATTGGGTTCGTTGTGTATATCATTGCCCAAAAGAGAAGCATTAAAGGACATAAACAGCAGATAGTCAATCTCGAGCAGCAGGTACAGGAACTCGATCGACAAAACCGAATATTGGATAAGTCATTGGGAGAAAAGAGCACCGAGTGTGAACTGCTGCGCAAGAGCATTGACCAGACCGAGCAGTTGAAACGCACAATGCAGGTCGAATTTGAAAATACCGCAAACAGACTCTTCAGCGAAAAGAAACGTGAATTCTCGGAGACAAATCAAATTACGCTCAACCAGCTACTCACCCCACTGAAAGAAAATCTCGAGCACTTCAGTCGTAAGGTGGATAGTGTCTACGGAGACGAGACAAAACAACGTACCGAGTTGAAAGAACAGGTGCGCCAACTTGTCGAGATGAATCGCCAGATGAGCGAAGAGGCGAATAACCTGACTCGGGCACTCAAAGGTGAGAGCAAAACTCAGGGTAATTGGGGCGAGGTCATTCTCGAGCGAATGCTCGAGCAGTCGGGTATGACCCGCGACCGAGAGTATTCGATTCAGAACTCCGTATCAAACGAAGATGGTAAGCGACTGATTCCCGATGTTGTGCTGCACTTCCCAGACGAACGCCATGTCATTGTCGATTCGAAGGTTTCGCTGTCGGCATATAACCGCTCAATAGAGGTAACCGACGAGCAGATGCGCAAAGCGGCTCTGAAAGAGAATCTCCTCTCGGTGCGCAAACACGTCGATGAACTGTCGAAAAAAGATTACAGTCAGGTGATTGAGGGCACACTCGATTTCACAATAATGTTTATGCCAATCGAGGGCGCATACATCGCAGCGCTGCAGGAGGATCCGCAATTGTGGCAATACGCCTATATGCGCAAGATTATACTGATTAGTCCGACCAATCTGTTTGCAGTACTCAAATTGATAGATGACTTGTGGAGTCGCGACCGTCAGTGGAAAAATGCACAGGAAATTTCGCGACGTGGAGGATTGCTGCTGGATAAATTCGTGGGATTCTGTCAAAATATGGATAAAATCAACGACCATCTGACCAAAGCTCAATCGGCATACAATACTGCCTATGGACAGCTGGACAACCTGAAAAAACAAGCACACAAATTGCAGGAACTCGGCATAAAATCAAAAAATAGATTACCTCAAACAGAGTATCAAGATGAATAGAACACTCATAAAATCAGGAGAAATCATACAAGGTGAGGGACGATTTACAGGCTACGTGCTCATCGAGGGAGAACGAATCGTAGAGGTGGGTCGCGGTGAATACCGAGGCGAGCCGGTCGACCGCGTAATCGACGCCCAAAACAAATGGGTATTGCCCGGAGTAATCGATGATCAGGTACATTTCCGCGAACCGGGAATGACTCACAAGGCAGACATCGCAAGCGAATCGAAAGCCGCAGTCGCAGGTGGCGTCACCTCGTTTATGGATATGCCAAACAATAACCCCGCAACAACTACGCTTGAACTGCTCGAGCAAAAGTTCGAACGCGCATCAGAGTGTTCGCCTGCAAATTTCTCGTTCTATTTCGGGGCGACGGAAGACAACGGCCGAGATATGAACCGACTCGACCCCAAACACGTCTGCGGAGTTAAGGTATTTATGGGTTCATCAACAGGTTCGCTATTGGTGTCAGGGGAGATGGCACTCTCGAGAGTATTTGCTGAATCGCCTGTTCTGGTGGCAACTCACTGCGAAAACAACGAATTGATAGCACAAGAACTCGATAAATATAAGAAGGCGTACGGGAATAACATAACACCCGCAATGCACCCTCTCATTCGCAGCACCGAGGCTTGCTACCGCACTACGGCACAGGCTGTAGAATTGGCAGATAAGTATGGTAGTCGACTGCACGTTCTGCACCTGAGTTCAGCTCGCGAACTGACACTGTTCGACAGCAAACCTCTGAATCAAAAAAAGATAACCAACGAATTGTGCGTACATCATCTGTGGTTTTCGGATAAAGATTACGCGCGACTCGGCAACCGCATAAAGTGGAATCCCGCCATCAAGAGCGAAAGCGACCGTCTTGCACTGCTGGCAGCACTGAAATCGGGCAGAGCTGATGTCATCGGCACCGACCACGCTCCACATACCGAGCAGGAAAAATCTGCACCCTATCTGGAATGCCCATCAGGCGGACCATTTGTGCAACACTCGCTGATAACTATGCTCGAATTGGCTCGTCAAGGTTACCTCTCAGAAGAGGAGGTAATTGCAAAGATGTGTCACGCTCCGGCAGAACTTTTTTTAATTAAGGATAGAGGATACATTAAAGCTGGATACTATGCGGATATAGCCATCGTAGACCCCAATAAACCAACCATCGTATCAAAAGAAAATATCTACAGCAAATGTGGCTGGAGCCCACTCGAAGGTACAAAATTGTCAAGCAGCGTGGAAACTACCATAGTAAATGGCCACATCGTATATGATAAGGGAGAGTTCAATCTGTCGTCCAAAGGAAAAGCTTTGGAATTCAATCGCTGAAAAATGAAGTTAAATTTGTAATTAGCAAAAAATTGTGCTAACTTTGCAGCCGATTCTCGGAATGCTAAAGCGGACGTGGCGTAATTGGTAGCCGCGCCAGACTTAGGATCTGGTGCCGTAAGGCGTGGGGGTTCGAGTCCCTTCGTCCGCACATATAACATAATATAACAGACAAAACAATGAATATCGTAAGAGAAAATATCGATGAATTGTCGGCGCTTATCCGAGTGACCGTAAATGAAGAGGATTACGGAAAGGCTGTTGATGCAGCTCTTCACAACTATAAGAAAAAAGCAAACATTCCGGGATTCCGTCCAGGTATGGTGCCTATGGGCATTGTGCGCAAGATGTTCGGTAAGAGCGTAGTTGCAGAAGAATCATACCGCACAGCTACACAACTTTGTTTCAACTATATCAAAGAAAATAACATCAACGCAATTGGCGATGTAATGCCTAGCGAAAAACAACAAGAATTGGATTTCGCAAACCAAACAGAATTCGAATTTGTATTCGAAATCGGCATCGCTCCGGAAATTGACCTCACTTTGAGCAAAAAAGATAGCGTAAAACACTATCAAATCGAAATCACAGACGATATGCGCGAAGGTTACAAATCAAACTTCAGCCGTCGTTTCGGTGAACTCGCAGATGTAGAAGTAGTTGAAAAAGACGAAGCTATCACAGGTACTCTCGAAAACGAAGAACTCAAAGCTGAAGAGGCTTACGTTGGTCTTGTAAGTCTGAGCGAAGAGGTACGCAATAAGTTCGCAGGCAAGAAATTGGGTGATACAATGGAAGTTAACATCGAAGAAATCTACCCAAGCGAACAACAACGCGCAGCTGTACTCAAGATGAAGAAGGAAGAATTGAAAGGCTTGAAACCTGAATTCAACTTCACAATCACTCGTATCCGCAAATTCGTAGTGCCCGAAATCAACGAAGAATTGATGACTAAGGCATTCCCTGGTGGCGAAGTTAAAACTATGAAGGATTTCGACAAATTCGTTGATGCTCAAATCTCTGCAGAATTGAACAAAGAGAGCGCAATCCGTTTCGAAATCGACTTCAGAGAATTTATGATTCAAAAAGCTAAGATGGAACTTCCAGGCGACTTCCTGAAACGTTGGGTGTACAACATCAACGAAGGCAAGTACACTATGGAACAAATCGAAAAAGATTTCCCGCAGTTCTTGGATATGATGCGTTGGGATTTGATTCGCGCTCACTATGCTAAAGAATTGGAAATCAGCGTTACAGAAGAAGAAATTATGGCTGAAGCAGTGGATATCACTCGCCAACAATTTGCACAATATGGTATGGTTGGAATGGGTGACGATATGCTGACAGACTACGCTAAACAGATGTTGGCTAATAAAGACGAAAATCGCCGCATCAATGACAAAGTTCTCGATAGCAAGCTCATCAGCCTCTTGAGCCAAAAAGTAGCTATCAAGGATACTGCAATCTCTGTTGAGGATTTCGGAAAATTATTTGAAAACAAATAAAAAAATTTGTATATTTGACTCCGCGAAAGGTCTGCAAAAATGACTTTTCGCGGATTTTTATTCACTAAACTATAAGTAAACCTATGACTGAATTTGAAAAATATGCACGTCTGCATCAAGGTATCAGCTCGTTGAAATTGCATAACTATCAATCAATTTGCGCAGAGTACATCTCGCCAACCATCATCGAAGAAAGACAACTCAACATCGCTACGATGGACGTATTCTCGAGATTGATGATGGATAGAATTATTTTCCTCGGCTGCCCGATTTATGACGACGCAGCAAATATCATTCAGGCGCAGTTGCTCTTCCTCGAATCAACAGATCCAGACAAAGATGTACAAATTTACATCAACTCGCCTGGCGGTTCAGTTTCTTCGGGCTTGGGTATCTATGACACTATGCAGTTGGTAACTCCCGATGTTTCAACAATTTGTACGGGTATGGCTGCATCTATGGCAGCAGTTTTGTTGGCTGCCGGTGCAGCAGGTAAACGCTCGGCACTGCCCCACTCTCGCGTTATGATTCACCAACCGATGGGCGGTGTTCAAGGTCAGGCTTCGGATATCGAAATCACTGCAAGAGAGATTAACAAACTCAAACACCAATTGTACGAAATCTTGGCAGATCACTCTCAAGCTCCAATCGAACGTATCGAGGCAGATGCAGACCGAGACCATTGGATGAGCGCTACCGAGGCTAAAGCATATGGTTTGATTGACGAAGTTTTAATTAGACGCAATAGATAAAATACTAATAATGAGCAATAAAGGTCACAAACACGAAGATTGTTGTTCATTTTGTGGACTGCCGAGATCGAAGGTTGCACTGATGTTTTCAGGTATGGACGGTTCGTTCATTTGCGACCAATGCCTCGAGCACGGACACAATATTCTCAACGAAGAACTCGCAACAAAAACTCGCAGCAAAAAGCCAATTAACAAAGATAATCTCATCAAACCCAACGAGATAAAGGAGTATCTTGACCAATATATCATCGGTCAAGATGATGCGAAGAGATACATCTCCGTTGCTGTTTACAACCACTACAAAAGGTTGATGCACGAGCAAGAAAAGGGTAATGAGGATATCGAACTCGACAAGTCTAACATCATTCTCGTAGGTCAGACTGGTACAGGTAAAACCCTACTGGCCAAAACAATAGCAAAACGGTTGAACGTACCCTTCACCATCGTAGACGCTACTGTACTCACCGAGGCAGGTTATGTCGGCGAAGATGTCGAGGGCATTTTATCACGATTGCTTCAGGTTGCGGACTACAATGTAGCCGAAGCTGAACGCGGCATTATCTTCATTGACGAAATTGATAAAATTGCAAGAAAGGGAGATAACCCGTCAATTACGCGAGACGTCTCGGGCGAGGGTGTGCAGCAAGCACTGCTGAAGATTCTCGAAGGTACTGTAGTCAATGTACCGCCACAAGGCGGTCGCAAACACCCCGAGCAGAAATTTATTCAGGTCGACACTCGCAATATTCTTTTTATTTGCGGCGGAGCATTCGACGGAATTGAAAAGAAAATTGCTCAAAGAATGAATACCCGAGCTGTGGGCTACGGTCAGGCGCAAAATAGCGCAACAATCGACCGCAACAACCTGTTGCAATACGTTTCACCACAAGACCTTAAGTCATTTGGTCTTATCCCCGAACTCGTCGGCCGATTGCCCGTACTGACCTATCTGCAGCCACTTGACAAGCAGGCACTTCGCAATATATTGACCGAGCCGAAAAACTCAATCATTCGTCAATATAAGAAGTTGTTCGAGATGGACGGTATAAAATTGACTTTTGAGGAAAAGGCGCTGAACTACATAGTAGACAAGGCTGTTGAGTTCAAACTCGGAGCACGCGGACTGCGCTCAATTTGCGAGGCAATTATGATGGACTCAATGTATGAAATGCCGTCTACAGAACGTAAGACTCTGAAAATCACAGAGGAATATGCTCGTAAAAAGGTCGAACACACAAACTCGAGCAAATTCAAATCTGAATAGTTTTTTCAATTATAATAAAAAACAAAAGGCTGGAATCTTGAGATTCCAGCCTTTTTTGGTTCTGAATATGTGTTATTCAGCAGCAGCTTCAGTTTCAGCAGCAGCCTTTTTAGAACGGCTACGGCGAGTCTTAGGCTTAGCTTCTGTTTTAGCAGGAGCTTCGTTGTAGGTTGCATTGAAGTCAACCAACTCGATCATACACATATCTGCACCGTCACCCAAGCGGAATCCTGTCTTAAGGATACGGCAGTAACCGCCCGGACGGTTCATAATCAGCGGAGCAACTGTGCGGAACAATTCAGCAGTAGCTTCTTTGCTCTTCAAGTAGCTGAACACCATACGACGTGAGTGTGTAGTGTCTTCCTTTGATTTTGTGATAACCGGTTCAACATACATTTTCAGGGCTTTGGCTTTAGCTATAGTCGTGAAGATGCGTTTGTGCATAATCAACGAGCAAGAGAGGTTAGCCAATAACGCTTTGCGGTGCTCGCTTTTGCGTCCCAAGTGATTGAATTTTCTATTGTGTCTCATCGTTCATTCAGTTGATTTTCAAGGACATTAATTTAATCCTTGTCGAGTTTGTAAATTGAAACGTCCATTCCGAAGTGGAGGTTTAAGTTGGTCAGCAATTCGTCGAGTTCTGACAACGACTTCTTACCGAAGTTTCTGAATTTCAGCAGGTCATTGCGGTGGAATCGAACCAAATCACCAATTGTTTCGACTTCGGCTGCCTTGAGGCAGTTGAGTGCTCTGACAGAGAGGTCTTGCTCAACCAATTTGGTTTTGAGCAATTGACGCATATGCAGTACATCTTCATCGAATTCTTCGACTGCGTTGTTTTCTTCAAGATTCAACGTAATCTTTTCGTCCGAGAACAACATAAAGTGTTGGATCAAGATTTTAGCTGCCTCTTTCAGAGCTTCTTTCGGGTGGATTGAGCCGTCGGTAACGATTTCCAACAACAATTTTTCGTAGTCGGTTTTTTGTTCCACGCGATAATCCTCACGAGAGAAGTTCACTCTTACGATGGGCGTATGAATCGAGTCGATTGGCAATAGTCCAAATTCGGCATCAGCCGGACGATTTTCGTCGGCAGGCACATAGCCACGTCCCTTATTGATGGTCAATTCCATCTGCAATTTAACGCTCTTGTCCAGGCGGCAGATCACAAGATCCGGATTAAGCACCTTGAAGTTGGTAAGGAAATTTGAGATGAATCCGGCAGTAAGTTCACTTTGACCGGCTACATTAATTGTCACCTTTTCGCTTTCAACATTCTCAACGGTGCGCATCAAACGGATCTTCTTAAGGTTAAGAATGATCTCGATCATACCTTCCATCACACCTGGGATAGATGCGAACTGATGATCTACGCCTGCAACTTTCACCGTAGTGATTGCATATCCTTCGAGTGACGACAACAGCACGCGACGAATTGCGTTACCTATTGTCATGCCAAATCCCGGCTCCAGAGGACGAAATTCAAAACGTCCAATAGTCGAAGTGGATTCGAGCATAATAACCTTTTCAGGTTTTTGAAATGCTAATATTGCCATAGTTATGCTCTGTTTGTTTTAATTACTACTTAGAGTACAATTCGACGATAAGATTTTCGCGGATATTTTCAGGAATATCTGCGCGTTCTGGGCGTTGCAAGAACTTACCGCTCATAGAAGCTGCGTCCCATTCGAGCCAAGAGTAGCGTGATTTAGCACCTGTGCTCAATGAGTCAGTAATAACTTCCAATGATTTTGATTTTTCACGTACGCCTACTACATCACCAACTCTCACTTGGTAAGACGGAATGTTAGTTACATTACCGTTTACAGTGATGTGGCGGTGAGAAACCAACTGGCGTGCAGCAGCACGAGTCGGAGCGATGCCCAAACGATAAACTACGTTATCCAAACGGCTTTCCAACAAACGCAGCAAGTCTTCACCTGCGATACCACCCATACGTTCAGCCAATGCGAAAGTATTGCGGAATTGTTTTTCTTGTACACCGTAGATAGCCTTAGCTTTTTGTTTTTCTTTGAGCTGAGTACCGTATTCAGAAACTTTCTTACGGTTACGTCCGTGTTGTCCCGGAGGGTAGTTTTTCTTTTCAAACGCTCTATCGGTTCCGAAGATAGCTTCGCCGAATTTTCTTGCGATTTTAGTTTTGGGTCCTATATATCTTCCCATTTCAATCTTTACTTTTAAGAGTTCGTTTTAATTTGTTTACCTATTCGTCTTTTTATGCAGCAATTTTACTAATAAAATTACACGCGACGACGAGCGGGCGGACGGCAACCATTATGAGGCAGCGGAGTAACGTCGATGATTTCGACTACTTCGATACCAGCGTTGTTGATGGTTCTGATTGCTGATTCGCGACCTTGACCCGGACCCTTCACATATACTTTCACCTTGCGAAGACCCAAATCGAAAGCTACTTTTGCGCAATCTTGAGCTGCTGTTTGAGCAGCATACGGAGTGTTTTTCTTTGAACCACGGAAACCCATTTTGCCGGCTGAGCTCCAGCTGATTACTTCGCCAACTTCGTTGGTCAGACAAACTATTACGTTGTTGAAAGATGAGTGAATGTGAGCTTGTCCCATTGCACCTACTTTTACAACTTTCTTCTTTACAGTTCCGGTTTTCTTTGCCATAACTGATTACTTGTTATTTAGTTGCTTTTTTCTTGTTAGCTACGGTCTTCTTGCGACCCTTACGTGTACGAGCATTGTTTTTAGTGCTTTGACCACGAACTGGGAGACCAAGACGGTGGCGGATACCGCGATAGCAGCCGATATCCATCAGACGTTTGATGTTCAATTGAACCGTTGAGCGCAATTCGCCTTCTACGCGATAGCCGTCTGAGGCGATGATGTTACGGATTGCTGTTACTTGTTCGTCAGTCCAATCCTTGACTTTTGTGTCATAGTCGATTCCGGCTTTGTCCAGAATCGCGCGAGACGAGCTACGACCGATACCGTAAACATAGGTAAGTCCGATTTCGCCTCGTTTGTTCTTCGGTAAATCTACACCGACAATTCTTGCCATAACTTTTGTTTAAATTGTTAAAAATTGCAGAGATTCTTTTGGAATTTTTCGGGTAGTCAACCAACAAGACAATCACAAAACATTCGCATTCACTCGAGTTGTGCGAGTCGTTACCAATTTCTCATAACCGCCCTGATGGCTGAACAGTCAGCCGCGACCCCTAAGAATTCCCAAAAAAGAGGTTATCCCTGACGCATTTTGAATTTAGGGTTCTTTTTGCAAATCACATAAAGGGGACCTTTACGTTTTACGATTTTGCAATCTTCACTACGTTTTTTGATTGATGCTCTTACTTTCATCTCTCTTATTATTTTGTGTGTTACGTAATTACTTGTAACGGAACGATATACGACCCTTTGTCAAGTCATAAGGAGTCATTTCTACCTTTACCTTATCACCGGGCAATATCTTGATGTAGTGCATTCGCATTTTACCAGAGATATGAGCCGTGATGACGTGGCCGTTATCCAATTCCACTCGGAACATTGCATTCGAAAGTGATTCGATAATAGTTCCGTCTCTTTCTATTGATGCTTGTTTTGGCATATTTTACTTGTTTTCGGCGATTGCCTGTTCGATAATGCTAAAATCTGTCAAAACATCTGGACCATCTTTGGTTATCGCCACAGCGAATTCATAGTGGGCCGATGGTTTTCTATCTTTAGTACGGACTGTCCAACCGTCGCGTTCGAAGACTACGGATTTTGTTCCGGCATTAATCATCGGTTCAATGCAAATCACCATTCCCTCTTTGAGCAGATGGCCTCGACCTCTTGCGCCGTAATTTGGCACTTCTGGATCCTCGTGCATATGTTTACCGAGTCCGTGACCGATTAATTCTCTGACCACGCCGAAACCGAACGATTCCGCGTGACGTTGAACTGCGTATCCGATATCTCCTGTACGCTTTCCGACGCAAGCCTGTTCTGCACCCTTAACCAGGGCCTCCTTAGTAACCTGCATCAGCAGTTTTTTTTCTTCATCGACTTCACCTACTGCGAACGTATAGGCGCTATCGCCGTAGAATCCGTGCATATAGGTTCCGCAGTCGATTGAGACAATATCTCCGTTCTTAAGTCGGTAAGAGGAGGGTATTCCGTGGACTACCTGCTCGTTCACTGAGATACACAGTGAATTTGGGAATCCGTTATAACCCAGAAAACCGGGGACTGCTCCGTGTGAGCGAATGAACTCTTCAGCGATGCGGTCGAGTTCGAGAGTTGTGACACCCTCTTTCACATACTTAGCCAACTCAGCGAGCGTGCGGCTCACCAACTGGTTATTTTCACGGAGCAACTCTATCTCCTCTTTACTCTTAAGATATATCATTATCTGACAGTATAATCCCCTGAAACATTATCCGCGACGACCCTGAATACGACCTGTCTTCATCAGACCGTCATAGTGACGCAACAACAGATAACTTTCGATTTGCTGCAATGTATCCAAC
This sequence comes from Rikenellaceae bacterium, assembly GCA_045637425.1. Classification (GTDB taxonomy): domain Bacteria; phylum Bacteroidota; class Bacteroidia; order Bacteroidales; family Rikenellaceae; genus CAJGBR01. Next base: position 19,985 of record JAZTZL010000028.1, read on the forward strand.
ACTACACCCACGAGAATCAACAATGAGGTACCTCCGAAGAAGAGCGCAAATTGTTGAGTGATACCAATCTTCATTGCGAAAGTAGGCATAATAGCCACGATAGCCAAGAAGATTGAGCCCGGGAGCGTGATTCGTGTCATAATAGTATCGAGATATTCAGCAGTGCGTTTTCCTGGTTTAACACCTGGGATAAAGCCGCCGTTGCGTTTCATATCTTCAGCCATCATATTCGGATTCATTGTGATTGCAGTATAGAAGTATGTAAATGCAATTACAAGAATAGCGAATGTAAAGTTATACCAGAAACCTTGGTAATCACCAAATACGGCTGCGATACCTTGTGTTGAATCGAATCTACCAAAAATCATCGGAATAAACATCAACGCCTGAGCAAAGATGATAGGCATCACGTTTGCAGAGTTGACCTTCATCGGAATATATTGGCGAACGCCACCATATTGTTTGTTACCGACGATACGTTTAGCATACTGAACGGGCACCTTACGTTGACCTTGAGTCAGGGCAATAGCACCTGCAAAGACCAAGAACAAGATAACCAATTCTACAACCAACATTACCAAACCACCGGCTGCACCTGTGAAGCGAGTGTTAGCTTCAGCGATGAACGCAAACGGCAGACGTGCAATGATTCCGACAAAAATGATCAGTGAGATACCGTTACCGATACCACGGTCGGTGATTTTTTCACCCAACCACATAGTGAACATTGTACCTGCAATCATTGACACCATTGCCACAAAGCGGAACAAGAAGCTGTCAACACCCAGAACGAATGCTTCTGCCGGGATAGTGTTGTACAAGTTAGCGAGATATGCCGGACCTTGCAACATCAAAACAACGATGGTCAAGTAGCGAGTCCATTGGTTGATTTTGCGACGACCACTTTCGCCTTCGCGTTGCAACTTTTGGAAGTAGGGTACCACCATTGCCAGCAATTGGATTACAATCGATGCTGAGATGTAGGCCATAATACCCAACGCAAAGATTGATGCATTACTGAACGCACCACCCGAGAACATATCCAACAATCCCATCAAACCGTTACTATCCGACTGTGTAGCCAATTTGTCCAACATAGTCGGATTAATACCGGGTATTACGACGAAACTGCCCAAACGATAGATAAGAAAGATTCCGAGCGTAAAGATGATTCTCTTACGCAATTCTTCAATCTTATAAATGTTTTTTAATGTTTCAATCAGTCTTTTCATTGATTAGAGTTTTTCAGTCTTACCTTCAAGTGCTTCGATTGCTGCTACGGCTGATTTAGAGAATGCGTGAGCCGTAACGTTAATCTTCTTAGTCAGAGTGCCGTTTCCAAGAATCTTAACTCTGTCATTCTTAGATGCAACACCAGCCTGAACCAACAGATCTACGTTGATATCAGTGATTTGGTGATCTGTTGCAATCTCTTCCAACACACTAAGGTTTACTGCCTTATACTCTACTCTTTTCAGGTTAGTGAATCCATATTTAGGGAGACGTCTCTGGAGAGGCATCTGACCACCTTCAAAACCAAGTTTACGGTGGTATCCCGAACGAGATTTAGCTCCTTTGTGACCGCGTGTAGATGTACCGCCGTGGCCAGAGCCTTGTCCCCTACCTATTCTTTTTTCTCTGTTTACAGACCCTGCTGCGGGTTTCAAATTACTGAGACTCATTTCTTTTTGGTATTGGGATTAATAAATTATTTTACTTCCTCTACTTTTACGAGGTGGTTAACTTTAGTAACCATACCCATAATGATTGGTGAGGCTTCGTGTTCTACGGTTTGATTGATTTTTCTCAGACCGAGGGCAAGCAGATTTTTCTTTTGGTTTTCGCTTGCGCCGATTGAACTGCGTACTTTTGTGATTCTAATTTTTGCCATCTCTGTCTGTTTTATCCGTTAAACACCTTATCCAGTGAGATGCCACGAACTTGAGCTACGCTATAAGCATCTCTCATTTCCATCAGAGCGCCCACTGTAGCCTTAACCAAGTTGTGAGGGTTCGAAGAACCTTTACTCTTAGCCAACACGTTGTGGATTCCGACGCTTTCCAACACTGCACGCATCGCACCACCGGCGATTACACCGGTACCAGGAGCTGCCGGTTTCAACAAAACCAACGAACCACCGAAGCGGAATTCTTGTGCGTGAGGAATAGTTCCGTTCAACACTGGCACTTTAACCATATTTTTCTTTGCATCTTCAGTACCTTTTTCGATAGCAGCTGTAACTTCATTTGCCTTACCGAGGCCGTAACCTACAACGCCGTTACCGTTACCTACGACAACGATTGCTGCGAAGGTGAATGTACGACCACCTTTGGTTACTTTGGTTACACGCTGAATGCCTACCAACTTAGATTTAAGTTCCAAGTCTGAAGTTCTTACTTTCTGTATATTCGCGTTTGACATAATACATTAGAATTTAAGACCGCCTTCGCGAGCTGCGTCGGCCAACATTTTTACTCGTCCGTGGTAGAGGTATCCGTTACGGTCAAATGCTACTGCTGTAATACCTTTTTCAATCGAACGTTGTGCAATCAGCTTACCTACTTCAGCTGCCTGCTGAACTTTGTTCATTCCGGTCAGTTTGCCTTCAAAACATTTTTCGCCGGTTGATGCTGATACGAGGGTGATACCTTTTGTATCGTCTACCAACTGAACATAAATGTGGCGATTGCTGCGGAATACGGTCATACGAGGACGTTCTGCTACGCCGCTGACCACCTTGCGAATACGATGTTTGATTCGTACTCTTCTATCAATCTTATTGAATGCCATATTCTTCCGTTTTTATTATTTAGCACTTGCCGACTTACCAGCTTTACGTCTGATTTCTTCGCCCACGAAGCGGATACCTTTTCCTTTGTAAGGTTCAGGTTTACGGAACGAACGAATCTTAGCTGCTACCTGACCGATGAGTTGTTTGTCTGCACTCTTGAGAGTCAGGATCGGGTTACCTTTCTTTTCTGCGAATACCGATGCTGTTACTTCTTTAGGCAATTCAAGGTAAATATCGTGTGAATATCCCAAGCTGAATTGCAACAATTGACCTTGAGCTTCAACCTTGTAGCCGACACCGATCAATTCTTGTTTGATTTCGTAACCTGTCGATACGCCATAAACCATATTGGCGATAAGTGCACGATAGAGACCGTGCATCGAGCGATGACGGGGTTGATCTGTAGGACGAGTTACGTGCAAAACTCCCTCTTCGATGCTCACAGTGATATCTGGATCAACTTTTTGAGTCAATTCACCGAGAGGTCCTTTAACGCTTACCGTATTATCTGCTGCAACAGTTACTGTTACATTAGATGGCAAGTTTACAGGCAATTTTCCAATTCTTGACATTTTCTAAATGTTTTTTTAATGTTTAGTAAACAAAGCACAGCACCTCGCCGCCAACATTTTCCTTACGAGCCTGTTTGTCGGTCATAATGCCTTTTGATGTTGATAAGATGGCAATACCGAGACCATTCAATACGCGAGGCATTTCGCTCACATTTGAATAGCAACGAAGACCTGGACGGCTCACTCGTTGAAGGTTTTTGATTGCCGACAGTTTCGATTCTGGGTGATACTTCAAAGCGATTTTGATGGTTTTGTGACCACGTTGGTCTTCACCCATCTTATACGCCAAGATGTAACCTTGCTCGTGCAAGATTCTTGCGATCTCCAGCTTCATTTTCGATGCGGGAGCTTCAACCACCTTGTGATTGGCTTTCACCGCGTTTCTAATCCGTGTTAGAAAGTCTGCAATAGGATCAGTCATTTTGTTTGTTTATGTTAATTAAAAATTTTACTTTATTTCCGCAAAACGCGAGTTCAATACACTAAAAATCTTCGACACAAATACATCAAGTTGTCAAATCCAATGGATTGATAATCAATGTTTTGTGCGAACAATTTCGCATATCTCCCCCTACATTTAAGCAGAAAATTCCTCGCAAAATTATATTTTTTTTTACAAACAACCTAATTTTTCCAAAACTTTTTTTCATTTTTATTTACCACTTTATCAAGTGGATAACGGCAGTTTTTCGGAAAAAGAAAATCGATCGGGCGGCATCATTTTTTCCGCAACCCGATCGACTCTGTAATTTGTTATCCTGAAACGGACTATCTCGATCTGCGTTTGCGTTCAGTTTCATCAAGAATAACCTTTCTCAAGCGCATAAACTTCGGAGTGATTTCCACATATTCATCGTCCTTAATATATTCGAGAGCCTCCTCCAATGAGAAGATGATTGCCGGAGCAATGTTCATTTTTTCATCGCTACCGCTCGCGCGCATATTGGTCAGTTTTTTCGATTTGGTCAGATTGACTACGATATCTTCTGCGCGGGTATTTTCTCCAATTACCTGACCTGCATAGATTTCGTCGCCCGGATTGACAAAGAATTTACCTCTATCTTGCAGCTTATTGATTGCATAGGCATAAGCCTGACCTGTCTCCATTGCAATCAGCGAGCCGTTGATTCGTGTCTCCATATCGCCACGATATGGTTCAAAACTCTTCAAGCGGTGTGACATCACAGCCTCGCCAGCAGTGGCAGTCAGCAAATTGCTTCTCAAACCGATAGTACCGCGAGAGGGGATTTCGAACTCCAATCTCACACGCTCGCCAACAGAGTGCATACTCAACAGCGACCCCTTACGCTTGGTAACCATCTCAATTGCCTTACCCGAAAACTCTTCCGGCAGGTCGATAGTCATCTCTTCAATTGGCTCGCACTGCTGACCGTCGATTTCCTTGATAATTACGCGTGGCTGACCCACCTGCAATTCGTACCCCTCACGACGCATCGTCTCAATCAACACGCTCAAGTGCAGAATACCGCGACCAAATACCGTAAAGCTATCCGCACTTTCACCCGGCACAACCTTCAGTGCCAAATTCTTTTCAAGCTCTCTATCAAGACGCTCCTTCAGGTGTCGAGAAGTTACAAACTTACCATCTTTACCAAAGAAAGGCGAGTCGTTAATCGTAAACAACATACTCATCGTAGGCTCATCAATGGCAATCGGGTCCATTGGCTCGGGATTTTCATAATCTGCGATTGTATCCCCAATCTCAAAGCCTTCAATTCCCACCAATGCACATATTTCTCCACACTGCACCTCATCAACCTTAACCTTCGACAGACCTTGGAATACCATCAAATCCTTAATTCTGGTCTTGACCATAGTTTCGCCATCGCGTTTTGCCAGCGTGCAGAACATTCCGTTCTTGAGCGTACCACGACTCAACTTACCGATAGCGATTCGACCGACGTATGACGAGTATTCAAGTGATGTAATCAAAAGTTGCGGAGTACCCTCAACCACTTGCGGCGCAGGAATTTCCTCAATTATCGCGTCCAGCAGCGGAGTAATATCCGCAGTTTGATTCTTCCAATCCTTAGACATCCAGCCCTGTTTTGCACTACCATAAAGTGTAGTGAAATTCAGTTGATCTTCATTTGCGTCCAGTGCGAACATCAAATCGAATACCTCTTCGTGAACATTATCAGGGCGGCAATTTTGTTTATCTACCTTATTAATTACTACGATAGGTTTCTTACCCATCGAGAGAGCCTTCTGCAAAACAAAACGAGTCTGGGGCATTGTTCCTTCGAAAGCATCGACCAGCAACAATACGCCATCTACCATATTCAACACACGCTCAACCTCACCACCGAAGTCCGAGTGACCCGGAGTGTCAATGATATTAATCTTATAATCCTTATAGATTACCGACACGTTTTTAGCCAAAATCGTGATACCGCGTTCACGCTCAATATCATTATTATCCATAATGAGTTCGCCGGCTTTATCCGGATCTCTGAACAACTTACCTTGAAGTATCATCTTGTCCACCAACGTAGTCTTACCGTGGTCTACGTGGGCAATGATTGCGATATTACGAATTTTTTGCATCTTATTGTTTTGTTTTTAAGCGCGCAAAGTTACTACTTTTTTCACAAATTGTCATTCATTGGCAGAAAAATTGCGTTTACAACCTACAATTCGCAAATATTAATTCCCAATAAACCACCTAAAATCGACCATTATGAAACATAAAATTTGGATCGTAGCAGCCGCAGTAGCATCTTTATTCACACTCATCATTTCGCTACGCACAGCAAGCAGTCAGAACTCGAGAGAGGAGAAACGCGCTCAACGCGCCGAGGCTCGTCAGGAGCGCTACGCCCGCGAAACCCGTTACATCGACTCGCTCGTACTCTCGAAAGATTGGCAATTCACACCTATAACCATTTCTCAGTTCGCAGGTCCTACGCAGTCAATTTTCCGAAATTACTATATTGATTTCGAGAACAATCTTGCTCAGGTATATTTACCTTATTATAAAGGCTACGTAAATCAATATCTAACCATTCTCAATTTCGACATCTGGCAACCCGAAAATTACTCTATTGGGAAAACATCTGACGGCTGGCACATCGTATTCTCTGGCACTGACTTTACAGGAAATACATATACATTTGATTTCAACATTTCGACTCCGAGCGGGCAGGTCGAACTCGAAGTGAGATCCACGTTCTATAATACCGTAACCTACAACGGCAGCATAAACTAACACATTTATGGTTGTCACACAACCTCAACACCGCGAGTTACGAACATTATGAAACGGACTATTACATTCTCCATTGTAGGGGTAATGCTGTTTTTTACTTGTACTGCGATAATCTCACGCCGAGCGCTGCTCTACGACCGATACACCCTGTCCGACACCTTCCCCTATCGAGACACACAGCGCACACTGCAGCTCGACAAAATTGATTCGGTAATTGAGTTGGTAATGAGAGCAACGGCTAAAGATGAAGTGGCGGCAGTAGTGGACAACTACAAAAACCGAAACGGCAACGCTGCGCTGGTGACGGAGTTCACCATCGACCGCCACGGAGCAATACAAGACAAATTCGGAGTCATTCGCCATCAGGCCGCCCCTCTCTACCGTACGACAACAGACCGTTCTCCCGAGCGTTACGCCCGAGACGGCTCGCTGGCGATTGTTATCGACTCACTGCCGAACAATTTTATCAAAGCAAAGAGTGTGGCTATTTCAGGTGAGTGGTATATTCCGAAACGCTATCTGCGAAAATTACCTAATCGCAACTTCAAGAAATTCATCATAGTAGACCGCAAATTCCAGACAATCACCGCCTGCGAACGCAGCGACACCGGCTGGTGGCTGCGAGCTGCAAATCCTGCATCGACGGGCATAGAGAGTCCACCCTATAAACGCACCACCCCACTCGGGATATTCATAATCAGCGACAAGGTCGAAAAAATGATGTTTCTGCACGACGGTTCGACTGCCGTAGCCGGCTTCTCGCCCTACGCCAGCCGTTTCTCAGGCGGAGCCTACATTCACGGCATTCCGACAAACTACCCCGCACGCAACATCATTGAGTGGAGCCACACTCTGGGCACTACCCCCAGGTCGCATATGTGCGTACGGTGTGCAACATCATTTGCGCTTTGGGTATATGAGTGGGCAGACTGCGACTCGACAGTCGTAGCCGTAATAGAATAGCACTATCGTGAAAGTATCGAAATAAATTCATCACACACCGAGTCAATCTCCTCTTCTGTAATTGTCAGCGCAGGAGATATTCTCATTGATTCAGGAGCAAACAGATATGATTCGGTCATCATTCCCGCATCGGTCAATTTTTTCACCACCTCATTACATTTCTCTGCGCTACCCCAATCCAGAGCCAGCAGCAATCCAGCACGGCGAATTTCTCGCAACCCCTCGAGTCCACGCAATCGCTCCTCGAAACGGGCGCCTTTAGCCTCGGCAGACAGATGCAACTTATTTCTCAGCAAATACTTGAACGACGCCAATCCCGCAGCACAACACACAGGGTGCCCCCCAAATGTAGTTATATGTCCCAAGACAGGATTACGTTTAAGACAATCCATAATTTTAGCAGACGAGACAAATGCTCCCAGCGGCATTCCGCCGCCCAACGCCTTAGCTAGACACATAATATCGGGCACTACGCCGGCGTGTTGCCAACCCCAGAGCGTACCTGTGCGACCGAATGCACACTGCACCTCGTCGTATATCAACAGAGCGCCCTGCTCGGTACACCTTTGTCTCAGCGCTACAATCCACTCTTTCGAAGGCACTCGCACACCACCCTCACCCTGAATCGGCTCAATCAACACCGCCGCAGTTCTCGAAGTGATATACTTAAGGTCCTCCATAGAGTTGTATCTTATTCTGCGAACATCGGGCAGCAATGGACGAAATGCCTCACGAAAATGTTCGCCGCCCATCATACTGAGCGCTCCGTGTGTAGAGCCGTGATAGGCATTCTGACACGAAATCAACTCCGAGCGACCGGTCCAGCGCTTAGCCAACTTCAGAGCACCCTCTACGGCCTCGCTGCCAGAATTCACAAAGTAGACAGTCGAAAGTTGTTCGGGCAGTTCGCGAGCCAATGCTACAGCATACTGCACCTGAGGCGACTCAATCACCTCGCCATAGACCATAACGTGCATATATTTGCGAGCCTGCTCACAGACTGCGTCTATCACCTCCTGATTGGCGTGTCCCGTATTGCAAACCGTTACACCCGAAATCAAATCCGTATATCGTTTCCCATCAGGCGAGTAAAAATAGATACCCTCTGCTCGTTCGACCTCCATCATCAGAGGCATATCCGAAGTCTGACCAACGTGTGTCAGAAACAAATCTTTCATTCTCATTTTCCAAATCTCCTTTCCAAAATTCGGGTTGAATCCTTAATACTATCACACATCCATCTGTACAACAATTCGTCTTGTTCGCTGCTGCTCAACTGCCAATCAACACTCGATGCGCGCAATTTTTCTGTTAATCTCTGAATAATTATAGCAGCACAAACCGACACGTTGAAACTCTCGACAAATCCATACATCGGGATCTTCAAAAACTCATCTGCCTGTGCGATCACATCATCTGAAATACCGGCGTGCTCGGTGCCGAAAAAGACTGCGAATTTGCCCCGAGTAACATCAAATGTCTCGGGAGTAAGGTCCCCCTCGTGCGGTGTAGTAGCCACGATACGATACCCTGCACGTTTCAGATCGCCCACCACAGCACAGGTCGAGCCACCCTCATAGGCACGATAGCGATGAATATCAACCCATTTATCCGTTCCCCGCACAATCTTCGTACTCGGGTCAAAGCGCGTCAGGGTCTCAACTGTATAAATATCCTGCAACCCGAGTGCCTCGGCTGTTCTAACCACTGCACTCGCATTCTGCGGGTGAAACGTATTTTCCAAACAGATTGTCATATAGCGAGTTCTCTGTGCTACGACCTGACACATTCGCTCGAAACGCTCGGGCAACACAAACGACGACAAATAGGCAATCCGCTCCTTAACGTCTATATTTTCCTCCATCGTCCATCAATTTTAGATAACTAATATACCGCGTGTAGGGTATTTCTTCATCTTCGACAGCCTGCTTAACAGCGCAACCGGGTTCGTGAGTGTGTGTGCAGTTGCCATATTGACACTGCTGCGATACTCGGAATATCTCAGGAAAGTAATGCCCGATCTCCTCTGGCTCGATATCCACTACACCAAAACCCTTTATACCCGGAGTATCCACGATATATCCGCCCTCAGACAAGGGATACATCTCTGAAAAGGTCGTAGTATGTTTTCCTCGATTATTCACTTCGGAAATTTCACCGGTTTTGGGTTTGTAATCAGGAATCAACGCTCCGATAAGCGTAGACTTACCAACTCCCGAATTACCCGTAAAAAGAGACACTTTACCCGCCAACAACTCCCTTAGAGTATCCATACCATCGCCCTCGGCAGCTGACACCTCCAACACTCGGTAGCCGATTTTAGTGTAGGTCTGAACAAAATCTTGTCGCATCAGTTCGAGTTCCTCACTCTGATAAAGGTCTATTTTATTCAATACGATGGTCGAGGGTACATTATACGCCTCGGCTGTAACCAACAATCGGTCAATAAACTCTCGACTTGTAGGAGGACGATCCAATGTAACCACAATGAACACACCATCAAGATTTGCTGCGATGATGTGCGACTCCTTTGACAAATTAGACGCCCGACGAATAATATAATTTCTTCGCTGGACAATATCAGTAATAACCCTCTGACCCGTAGCATCAATTTCATACTCGACAATATCGCCTACGGCAACTGGATTGGTTGTGCGAATCTCACGCAAACGAATCCGACCTTTTATTCGACACTCAACCCACTGCCCAGACTCACTGTCCACAACCGTATAGAGGTTGCCGACAGACTTTACGACCAACCCTTGATGAATATTTTCGTTACTCATTAACATCATTTTTGAGTTTTATCAAATAAGGGAATACCGCAGAAGATACCTTTTGAATCGGCTCGTACAGGATTGCACTCTCGATAGTCTTGCGCTCAACCCACTTTGTAGAGTTATTAACCAACTCAAAGCCCATAATCAGCACGCTCAACATCAGCGACATTTTCACCAATGCCAGCAGCACTCCTCCAAATTTGTTCACAATGGCAAGCCCAACCGAATCAAACAATCGTCCCAGCAATTTTCCGAACAACCCCACAATAATAACTACAGCAATGATGATTATCAAAAATGCAGCCTCACTACGGATACCCTCGGGCAAATTCAGCCATACTCCGACCTGCGTACTGAAACGAAATGCAAGCCATACTCCGAGCAACACGCCCGCAATTCCGCCCAACTGAGCAATCACGCCATCGCGATAGCCAACTCTGGCAGCCCACAACAACGGAATAATCAAAATTATATCAATCCAATTCATAATCCAATAACATTATTAAAGTTTCGTGCAAATTTATTAATTATCCTGCAAATAAAGAAATTGTAAGAAAAATTTGAGAATTAAAAAAAATTGAATTACCTTTGCGGCGATTTTTTGAATCAAAGTGTTTAATAAAAAAAACTTATTTATGAATCGTTACGAAACCGTTTTCATTGCCACGCCCGTTCTGTCGGACGCTCAGTTAAAGGAACTGTTTGGCAAATTCCGCGGTGTCATCACCGAAAACGGCGGTCAAATCGTTAATGAAGAGGAATGGGGTTTGAAAAATCTCGCATATCCGATTCAGAAGAAGACCACCGGTTATTACTTCCTTCTCGAATTCAGCGCTGAAGGAAACATCGTTGAAAAGCTCGAAACTGCTTACCGTCGAGATGAACGCATTATCCGTTTCTTGACTTTCAGACTTGACAAGTACGCTATCGAGTATGCTGAAAAACGTAAAAATCAACTTAACAAAAAGAAGGAGGAATAAGCTATGGCAACAGTATCTAATGAAATCAGATATCTCAATCCTCCTACCGTAGAGGTTAAGAAGAAAAAGTACTGCCGTTTCAAAAAGAGCGGAATCAAGTATATCGACTACAAAGATCCCGAATTCTTGAAGAAATTCTTGAACGAACAAGGTAAAATCCTGCCTCGTCGTTTGACCGGTACTTCTCAAAAATACCAAAAGAAAGTAGCTCAAGCTGTTAAACGTGCTCGTCACTTGGCTTTGCTGCCATTCGTAACTGATATGTTGAAATAATTGCGGAGGACTCTAATTATGGAAATCATTCTGATTAAAGACGTTGAAAATTTGGGTAGCCGCAACGATATCGTTAACGTTCGCCCGGGTTATGCAAATAACTACCTGATTCCTCAGGGTATGGCTAAGGCTGCTACTGCATCTGCTAAGAAAGTTTTGGCTGAAAACATTCGTCAACAAGCTCACAAAGAAGCTAAGTTGCTCGAAGATGCTCAAGCTACAGCTGCTAAACTTGCTGAATTGACACTCTCATTCTCAGCTAAAGTTGCAGAAGAAGGCAACAAAATCTTCGGTTCTATCACAACTGCTCAAGTTGCTGAAGCTCTCGAAGCTAACGGTTTTGCTTTCGACAAGAAGGTTATCACTATCGACACTGTAAAAGAACTCGGTTCTTACGTTGCTCAAGTGAAACTTCACAAGGCAGTTACTGCTGAAGTTAAATTCGAAGTTGTTGCTGAATAATTCAGTCGCAATATAGAACACAGAGGGGGCTTGAAAGCCCCCTTTTTTGTTGGCTATTAAAAAAGGGGCAGGCTTTTTTTCATTATTCACTCCAAAATACAAAATTTTACTTGAAGATTAAACGTAAAAATTATATATTTGCAAAACACAACCAACCCAATCTTTTTTAACTAAAACAAATTTTATGAGAAACGTATTTTTAATCTTGTTGTTATGTCTATTCTCAGTTTCCGTTAACGCTCAAAAATCTAAAAAGAAGCGAAATCTTGTTTCGACCGAGCAGGCTATACAAGATTCGCTGGCGAATACGTTTGAACATTTTGCACTGAGAGGAAATTCTGATTTTAGATTAAAAGCAGAAAGGTTTATCATAGCCAAAGGTGACTCTGTTCGTTTCAAGACTGTGTTTCTTCCCATTAATATCGAGAAAATAGAGGCTGAAAATGGCGCTTGTACTACTCGTGAAGATTTAAGGAAGGGTGTATGGATAGTAACATTGAAACCTGAAAAAACTAAATGGTGTAGTATTAAAGTATACAATAAAAGTGGCACCATAAGTGAAATGGGCACACGAATCATAGTTGTGGAGCCTGACAAATACGAAGAAGTAATTGCTCAACTTAAAAAGTTACAAGGGGCTAAAAGGGAAAAATATATTGACGACATCGCTGGTGGAAGTTTTGATGATTTCTTCCCGTCTTCGTCATTTGGCAAACGCTGGAAATAAACTTAACAAACAGAGCCTACCCCTTTTGGGCAGGCTCTATTTTTAGTATTCAATCTTATCGTTTTTCTGTTGCCAAAGGTCGAAGGGTTGCTGCAGAGAGTCGCTCTCGAGCCTCAGGCAGGGCACCGACCGCTGCTCGGGCTGAAGCGGAATCTGGTCATAAATCATCGAATCATCAAAACCAGCCTGCGCAGCATTTTCGCGCGTGGCTGCATAGTAAACTCTGCTGATGCCCGACCAATAAATCGCCCCCAAACACATCGGACAGGGTTCACACGAGGCATAAATCTCACACCCCTCGAGCGAAAAAGTGCCCAACTTTGAACAAGCCTCACGAATAGCCGTAACCTCGGCGTGTGCTGTAGGGTCATTGTCAAGCGTTACGCGATTGGCACAGGCAGAAATTATTTCGCCATCTCTCACTACGACAGCTCCGAACGGTCCCCCACCCTCGGCTACGCTCTTGTTTGCCAACTCAATGGCAAGTCGCATATATTCACTATTCATTACTTCTTATTCTTATTGAGTTCTTTTGTCGATAACAAACCACAGGCTGCCGAGATATCTTCACCTCGCGATGCACGGATAGTGGTAATCAACCCCTCCTTCTCGAGCAACGCCTTGAATCGCTCGATTGCAGCCTCTGACGACCCCTTGAACGGAACATCGGGTATAGTATGAAATCGGATAAGATTCATTCTGCAGAAAATACCCTTCAGCAATCGGGCAATCTGCTTTGCGTGACGTGGCGTATCATTTACACCTGCCAGCATCACATACTCGAAACTAACGCGGCGTTGGTGAGTCCAATCGTATTGGTGCAGCAAATCAATTACACCTTCAATTGGATTGCGATTTTGTGCAGGCATCAGTTCGCGGCGCTCCTCTGGGAAAGGATTGTGCAGACTAACAGCAAGATGCACCGTAGTCTCATCAAGGAATCGCCTCAGTCCGGCAATCGCACCAACGGTTGAGAGCGTGATGCGGGTCGGACTCCAGCCATAACCCCACGGTGAAGTCATAATTCTCAGACTGCGCAGCACTTCATCAACATTGTCCAGCGGCTCACCCATACCCATATATACGATATTTGTCAGTCGCGCACTCTCGTCGATGTTGCGAATCTGGTTAAGAATTTCGCCCGAAGTCAAGTTGTGCTGAAAACCCTGTTTACCGGTCATACACATTCGGCAACCCATTCGGCAACCCGACTGCGACGACACACACAGCGTAGCTCGCTCTCTGTCCGGAATATATGCCGATTCGATGAATTGCCCCTCAAGCGTAGGGAAAAGATATTTTTTAGTTCCGTCCGTAGACTCTTGAACTCCGCAATATGCCAAGTCACCCACTACGAAATGCTCGTTCAGAGCCTGACGAGCCTTGAGCGAAAGATTCGTCATATCGTCTATCGAGCGACAACGCTTATTATATAGCCAATCTGCAATCTGCCGAGCTGCGAATTTAGGCAATCCGAACTCGTTTACGACCTGAGTCAAATCATTCAAATCCAAGCCGTATAACCACCTCTTTTGTGTCATTATCTGATTATTTCGTTTGCACAAATATACGGATTTTCACAATAAATCACTACCTTTGCGAATCATCTATTTTTTTGACAGGCATTTTTTATGGAAACCAACGTTACTCTCAGCGAACACAATAAGCAAGAATACCCTCCTATGCACACTGCCGAGCACATATTGACCGGAACTATCGTCAAAATGTTTGGCACCGAACGTGCATTTACAACTCACGTCGAACGTAAAAAATCAAAAATAGATATCCACTTCGACAGAAATCTTACGGCCGAAGAGATTGCAGCAGTCGAAACTCAGGTCAATGAGGTCATCGCTTCGAACCTTCAGGTGTCGGCTCGAAATATGCCTAAAGACGAGGCTCAAAAACTTTTCAACCTGACAAGAATACCCGATGCCGATGCTCAATATGTCAGAATCGTATCAATCGGCGACTACGACGCCTGCCCCTGCATCGGAGCTCACGTCGAGAATACTTCGGAAATTCCTCCCGTGAAAATAATCTCAACCGACTACAACGAAGGCGTTTTAAGAATCAGATTCAAGTTTGCAAAGTAACGTGAAACTTTTCAACTACATAGCAATTGCTCTATCGGTACTGCTGGCGAGTTGTTCGCTCACTCGCTACGTACCCGAAGGCGAACGACTGCTGACTAAAAATACAGTCAAGATTCAACGAGAAAAAGGCGTGACCAAAGACAAGGCTTACCAAGCAGAAGAATTGTCAAAATACATCATTCAGCGACCTAATAAGAGATTGTTGGGCAACCAATTCTATCTCAGAATCTACAACTTGCAAGATACTGCCAAGTTCTCGTGGTGGAGCCGTATGATGAGAAAAATCGGACAGCCTCCCGTGGTGTTCGACTCGCTGAAGATGGTAAATTCGACTCGCGAAATCAGCCGATATCTCAACAACTGCGGTTTCCTGCAGAACTCTGTGTCGGCTACGACTACAACCAGCAACCGCAAAGTAAAAGTAAAATACGAAATCAAAGAGGGCAAACCGTGGCGTTTAGGCGAATTAAGTTATATATTCAGCGACAAATCATTACAATCATTAGTATTAGCCGACTCGGCAAATACGCTGCTGCATACCGGCGAATTATTCAATATCGCAATGCTTGATGCCGAACGTAAACGCATCGCAGAATTGCTACAAAACCAAGGCTATTACGCATTCACTATCAACAATATATCATTTTTGGCAGACTCGCTGAACAAGGAACACACAATTAATATTCGAACCATAGTCCGACAAAATCAACTCGGTTATGACGCTAAAGGATTCCCCATCAGAGAGATGAACCGAGTCTATCGGATACGAAACATTGAGGTCAATATGGACTTCGATCCGACGCTGGCAATGACCGATTCGACCTATGAAAACCGACTCGACACCACCGTTTTCAATGGAATAAAATTCCTGACTTCGGGCAGTTTCAATGTACGACCAGACGTATTCCTCAAGGCGATAAATATATATCCTGGTGATGTATATGATGCCGAACAAGTCAAAAAGGCATACGACAACATAATGAGATTCAATTACTTCAAGACTGCTGTATTCACGTTCAAAGATGTAACTGATTCTACAAATAATCAAGCAGGTCGAGGAGAAATTGACTTCAAAATTAACTGCACACCCAGACTCAAACAGGGCTACAAACTTGAGGTTGAGGCTACGACAAGTTCCGACTACTACGGACTGCTGTTCACCGTCGGATACACTAACCGCAACCTGATGAAGGGCATCGAAACACTTGACCTCAACCTGACTGGTGGTTACGAAATTATGCGAACATCGGGCAGACAAAATTCCTATGAATTCGGCATTTCGTCACTGCTGACGTTCCCGCAACTCTTCCTGCCGTTTAGCAAAAACTATGAAAATAGCCTATCTTCGCCGAGAACAAAACTTTCACTCTCGGCGAATATTCAGGATAGACCTTATTATCAACGACTTCTGGCTGGCGCCGCAATGGGTTATAGCTGGAATTCGGGTAAATATTGGACATTTTCGGTGAATCCGATTGATGTGAGTCTGATTAAACTCTATTCGATTAATCCCGACTTCTTCAACTCGCTGTTGAACCCCTACCTGAAACGCAGTTACGAGTCGCAACTGATTGCAGGTCTGTCGAGTTCGTTCCTGATGAACAATTCAAAACGTGGGCAATTCCGCAATACCACCATACTCAGAATGAACTTCGAAACATCGGGGAATCTGCTCAATATGCTGTCAAATCTATTACTGACAAGCCAGGGCGATACAGAAGACCCTCACTACAAGTTCCTGGGTATCAGATATGCTCAATATGTCAGAGGCGAAGCTAATTTCAGTTACCGCATTCCGCTGGGAGCAAAGACGGCACTAGTCTACCGTCTGTTCGGTGGCCTGGGCGTAGCGTACGGCAACTCGAGTTCTGTACCTTTTGAGCGAATGTTCTACTGCGGGGGTAGCAACTCGATGCGTGGCTGGCAGGCTCGAACATTGGGTCCGGGCAACTCAACAATCGTACGCCCCGAATATCCGCAACAACTCGGTAATGTCAAACTCGAAACAAACCTCGAACTGCGTTTCCCCATTGCCAACATCTTCCACGGAGCAGTGTTCTGCGACTTGGGTAACGTTTGGCTCACAGGTAGCGGCGTAACCGAAGAGTCAGAATTCAAATGGAACAATTTCTATCGTCAGTTTGGATTCAATACAGGTATCGGAACCCGACTTGATTTCGGATTCTTCATATTAAGACTCGACTGGGGTATCAAACTCTACAACCCAAACGAATTGCCAGACTGCCGCTGGATTGACTCATTCAGACTGAAAAACACCACGCTGAATTTCGCAGTAGGCTACCCGTTCTAGAGCTACTCAACCACTGAGAGATTGGGAGTACGGAAAGTGCGGAATTCGCCATCTTGGTCATATATCAGCAACGCATCAATCTCAGGGTGCGCAGCCAGATATTCCTTGGCTGCATCTGTGCCAATGAGCATAAGATACGTTCCCAGCACGTCTGCCGTAGCTGCGTCCTTAGCAATAACCGTAGCCGATAACAGCGAACTGACTACCGGTTCTCCCGTGATAGGATTAATCGTATGAACAATCTTTCGACCTGTCGAATCGGTGTAGAACTTTCGGTAGTTACCTGAAGTCGCTAATCCGCGATTCTTCATCTTAAGCTTTATTATAAGGTCATTACCTGGGATATAATTACCCTCGCGAGGGGAATCGATACCAATAATCCAGGGCTGTCCTGTTGGTTTTTCGCCTTTGGCATATATCTCTCCTCCAATTTCAATCAGGTAGTTTTCGTAGCCATAATGGTCAAAAAGTTCTGCCACCTTATCCACCGTGTAACCCTGCGCTATGGCATTAAGGTCGATTTGAACGCGCGAATCAGCCTTTACCAATCGGTTATCCTTAATCGTAATCTTTTCATATCCAACGAATTGCAACAGCGAATCAACATTGGGCGATTGCACAGCCTTATCCGCACCAAAGCCATAAGCTCTGACAAGTGGCATTACAGTAACATCGAACATTCCGTTGGTCATTCTACTGAACTCCTGCGCGTAATTAATGCAATAGCTCAGGTGGTCGTCTAACGAATCGCTCTGGTTGCGATTGATTTTAGACAGTTGCGAGGCCTTGTTGTATATCGAGAGCGACTCGTCAATTCGGTCAAAAAGCGAATCAATCGAGTGGCACAACCCTGCAACAGTGTCCTGCGCAATCACAATATGATATGTCGAGCCCTGAGCAAATCCGTTCAAGACTACATTCTTTTGTTGTTTTCCACAAGCAGCAACCAAAAACATTGCTGCAAAAAGAGCTATTCCATATTTCATAATCGGCACAAATTTAGTTGTTGCTATAAAATCAAGCGCAAATTTAATAATTCTTTTAGAAATTTCATAAAATCAGCTGGATAACACATAACTACAAAAAAAGGAGTGCCGATGACACTCCTTTTTATATTATATAATCAAACCGATTACTTAGTAACACTCTCCAGACGTTTCATCATAACGAACATAAAGAGAGCCGACAGCAAGCAGAGAACTACGAACACTGTCCATACAGCCCAAAGTGGCAGACCTGCCCAGAGGAAACCACCTACGGCAACAAGCATATTACCGATAGCAGTTGCTACGAACCAACCACCCATCATCAAACCTTTGAGTTTTGGAGGCGCAACCTTAGATACGAATGATATACCCATCGGTGAAAGCAACAACTCAGCAAAAGTCAGAATGAGGTATGTGAAAATCAACCAATAAGATGATGTGCGAGTTTCGGGATTTGTTTCAGCCTTGATAGTAGCAAGTTTAGCTGTTGCTGCTGCTATTGTTTCTTGATTTGCCTCAGCATCTGTTGCTGCAGCCAAAATAACAGCTTGAGCATTGTACACTTCTGTGAATACCGGGCGAGTCTTGTCGTTGAGTTTACCCATAAAGTCCTTTGCACTCTTAAGGTTCACACCCAACACTTTGTCTGCTTCAACACCAGAATCAGCCAAAGCCTTCAATTTTGCATCATCAACACTCTTCAACATATCCACGTTAGTTGCATAAGTGTAGCACTCTTTAGCCAATACCTCAGCCTTTGCAACTGCGATTGAGCGACCTTGTTGGTCAGGTGTATTCAGACCGTTTGAACCGAATGCCATAACTGCGAAACCAATAGCTGCAACCAACATACCGTAAGCAATCTTACGCGGAGCTGATGGTTCCTTGCCACTCTTAGCCAATGAACCGAAGATTGCCATTGATACCGGAGTGAGGGCTACGACATAGAACGGGTTGAACTGTTGGAAAATCGGAGCTGCGATACCAATGCTTGCATCAGCGCCAATACCCATTGCGCGGTAAACAAGGAACAGCAATACTGCAGAGGCAATTACTCCTGAAACAAGTTTACCCTTCTTCGATTCGCTTTGGAAGATTGAGAATGTAGCATATACAGCAACGATGATGAGAGCAAGATTCCAAACATCAAACAACATAGTTTCAAGACCGAATGCTGTAGTTGCAGTAAACTCGTCAGCGAAATATGTAAGAGTCAAACCGTTTTGGTGGAATGCCATCCAGAAGAAGATAACAACGGCAAATACAAGGCAGAGAGCCACGATGCGTTGTTTAGTTTCTGCCGGTGTGAGGGTATCCTCAATCTTAGCAGCTGCATCGCCTTTTTTCTTACCACCTTCAACGTGACGGAATGTCGAACGGAATGCGTAATAGATGAGGATTGAAGCAATCAAAGCAACGCAAGCTACTGCGAATGCGAAGTGGTATGCGTCATTTGAAGAGAAGTTCCACGCGTCCATTGCGTACTGTTTGATGCCAACGGCTGTAGTCGGAGCAAACAATGAACCAACGTTAATAGCCATATAGAAGAGCGAGAAACCAGAGTCGCGTTTGTCTGCATATTTCGGATCGTCATAGAGGTTACCAACCATAACCTGGAGGTTACCTTTGAACAAACCTGTACCGAGACTGATGAGCACCAATGCAGCCATCATCGCAATCATAGCGACTGTATCGCCACCCAATGGGAATGACAACAACACATATCCGGCAAACATAACCGAGATACCGATTGTTACCATTTTACCAAAACCGAACTTATCGGCCAACATACCACCTACAAGAGGCATAAAGTATACCAAGCCGAGGAAAGTTGAATAGATAGCTCCTGCAGTACCGGCAGCAAGACCGAAGTTCTCGCGCAGGAAGAGTGCAAATACGGCCAACATTGTGTAGTAGCCGAAACGTTCGCCTGTGTTAGCGAGTGCCAACGCATAAAGACCTTTAGGATGTCCTTTGAACATAAGTGAAAGTTTTTTTAGTTTTTAAAATATTTATTGAATTTATTGTTTCTACAATGCCATTAAACGTATAAACTTACAATAAAATTTCGATACTTTCGCAACTTATTGTAATATTTTCCGAATGGTCATTTTAGTCTGTCATTCAAAATGCGTGTATACCAAACTTTTGTTAGATCATTAATACTGAAAAAATCCTCTATGCCTGAGGCTGTTCGGAAAATGTATCCGTCCTCTACAGCTTCGATCATCGCACTCTCCACGGTGATAATGCTATCACCGAAAATCTCTCCCAAACGGACAAAGTATCCTTCGGTGAGCGAGTAAGCATATTCTCCGAGTCCCTCAACACAGAGTCCAGGAAACCGACAACAACCATATTCCGGATTGTTGTATGTGCGCTGAATAACACAGTAGCTGAGCTTTTCGGGCTCTGTGCAGATACGTTCAGCAAAAAAATCTAACGAGAAGCTAATGGTATGCATACCTTATAGTTTGTGATTATTTCAAATAATCCTCAAAATAGAGCGTAACCTTGTTCATCAAGTGTACTCGGTCTTTGCCCATTACGTTGTGTTCGTGGCGAGGATATGGGAAGTAATCAACCTGAATATTGTTCACAACACACTCGCGAATGAAACTGAGA
Source organism: Rikenellaceae bacterium (assembly GCA_045637425.1). GTDB lineage: Bacteria > Bacteroidota > Bacteroidia > Bacteroidales > Rikenellaceae > CAJGBR01. The sequence goes on from JAZTZL010000028.1 coordinate 40,780, forward strand.
CTGTGCTGCCACAAAACTACGGGGTCAATAGCACCTTGGCAGATGAGCAATTTACCCTTCAAGTTTTTAGCCTGATTGATGAGCGATACCTTCTTAAAGCCTTCTGCATTTGTAGCTTCTGTTTCCATATAACGTTCGCCATACATCACCTCATACCATTTCCAATCGATTACAGGGCCACCTGCTACGCCAACTTTGAACACGTCAGGATAGTTCGTAATCAACGAGATAGTCATAAAACCACCGTAGCTCCAACCGTGAACACCGATGCGGTCGGCATCAACCCACGAATGAGATTTGAGCCACTCGATACCCTTCATCTGGTCAGCCATTTCGGCTTGACCACATTGACGGTGAATAGCCTTTTCATACTCTGCGCCGTGGTATTGTGTACCTCGGTTATCCATAACGAATACAACGTAACCGCGTTGAGCCATATACATCTCCCAGCGACGCAAGTTAGCGCAGAATGTATTATTAACCATTTGGCTATGAGGACCTCCATAGACATAGAGGATTACGGGATATTTCTTTGCGGGGTCGAAGTCAATCGGGTAGATGAGTCGGTAGTAATTGTCAAACTTGCCATCTGCACTCTTAACTGAACCCAGTTCAATCTTGGTGTAGTTGTATTCTGTTGTTGGGTTCGGAGCCTCGAAAAGTGTGCGGCACACCTTACCATCAGTAGAAGCCACATTTACTACGCGGGGAACATTCAGCGATGAGTAGTTATCAACGAACCACTTGCGGTCTGGCGAGAGCGAGCAATAGTGCCAACCCGGAGCGTGTGTCAAACGCATTGTTTTACCACTCTTGATATCCACCTTGCAGAAGTGTTGTTCAACGGGCGAGAATTCAAATGAATTATAATATACACATTTGTCGTCTTGAGCAACATAGAAGATATCACCATCTACTTTAGCCAATCGGCGGCAGTTCCACTTGTTTGTTTTGGCATTGCGTTCGTAGAGATAGAGGTTCCAATAGCCATCACGCACGTTTGTTGAGTAGATAAATCTGTTGGGATCTTCTCCGATGAAGCGCAACGGATAAGATGGTTCAACATAGCGTGGGTCAGTATCCACGCACACTTGTTCTACGAATTCGCCCGTAGCTGCGCAGTATGAGTTCAAGTGCATCTCTTTCTGAGCACGATTGAGCACCTGAATGTAGATAAGTTTACCGTCGGGGCTCCAAGTGATATTCGTCAAGTAGCGTTCTTCGTCGAAATCAGTAACCTTACACCACACAGTTTTGCCATTTTGGGTATTATAAATACCGAGAGAAACGCGCTCAGAGGGAAGTCCGTTCTGCGGGTATTTGATATTTACCAACGAGCCTGTACGGGTAGTAATGTCAAGCAGCGGGAAATCAGCAACTTTGCTCACATCTTTCTGGTAGAATGCCACACTGAGTCCGTCTGGTGAAGGGAAAATACCACCTTTGATACCAAACTCATTGCGGCTCACTTCGCTACCGCTAACGATATTTGGATCGCTCTCTGAGGTAATAGCCACTTTATTGTCATCGAGCTCATAATAAAGGTTATTGCCTTTAACAAAGTAGCGAGGCTTGTCAGTTGTTTTGGTTGCTGGTTTATCAGCAGGTTTTACCACAGCAGCCTTGCCATTTGTAGGATAAAACCACTCAATCTTATCGCCTACACCAGTCGAGTAGATTGTCTTTCCTTTGGCATCTGCGCCCCATTTTACGGGAAAGCCCTTAGGCGAGAGTGCCGAATTGAGAATTGCATCTTCCATAGTCAGCAATTTTCGTTCTTGACCCTGAGCAAATGTAACTGAAGTCAGGGCTGTCAAAATCAATAATAGGTATCTTTTCATATCATTTTTTGGTTATTTTCTGGGCGTAAAGATACAAAATTTGAATCATTATACCGAAGATCTGCGTTAATATGTTTCAAAGCTGAATTTACACTCAAATGTTTTTCCTTAACGCAACACACTTTTAATAAACAAATTACGCCTTTCAAATCTGAATCAACGAACCAACGAAAAGTTTCTATCATTTGAGCCGATGGTCCCGTCAAAACAATTTTATTACATAAGAGAAAAGTGTACACTCACTTTCAGACGTAAAGTCCGTACAAAAAAATCAAGCGGAAAGATTGTGAATCTTCGGGAAATAATTGCTACCTTTGGGGTGAGTATAAAATTTTATAACACAATGAAGAAAGCTTTACTTTTTATTATGTCCGCCCTGTTTGTGGCAGGAACAAGTTTGGAAAGTCGCGCCGATGAAGGTATGTGGCTGCCAAGCACAATCAACAAAACTCGCATCAAACAGATGCAACAACGAGGCTTGAAACTCAAAGCACAAGACCTTTACAATGAGAATGGTACATCACTCAAAGATGCTATCGTACTGTTCGGCACAGGTTGTACAGGCGAATTGATTTCAGGCGAAGGTCTGTTGCTGACCAACCACCACTGCGGCTACTCGGCAATCCAGAGCCATAGTACCGTAGAACACGACTACCTGACAAACGGATTCTGGGCTATGAACCGTAGCGAAGAGTTGCCCACAGGATTCACCGTTTCATTCCTTGTCAGAATGGAAGATGTTACTGACCAAGTATTGGCCGGCACAAATGAAAATATGACAACCGAAGAGAGAAACGAAATAATTAAAAAGAATGCCGAAGCAGTCAAAGCTAAAGCAAACGAAGGCAATACTTACAAAATCGACATCAAGCCGTTGTTCTATGGCAATCAATACTTTATGTATGTTTTCGAAGTATTCGAAGATATCCGTATGGTAGGAGCTCCGCCATCATCAATCGGCAAGTTCGGTGGTGATACCGACAACTGGGTATGGCCGCGCCACACAGGCGACTTCTCTCTGTTCCGCATCTACGCAGACAAGAACAACCGCCCAGCAAAATACTCTAAAGATAATGTTCCTTACCGTCCGAAAAAATTCTTCACACTTGCAACCCAGGGTGCTAAAGAGGGTGACTTCACATTCGTTTACGGTTTCCCGGGCAGCACTCAGGAGTATATCCTCTCTTACGGCATTGACTACATCGCAAACCAAGGTGACCCGCTGAAGATTGCTCTGCGCACAAAACGCCTCGACGTGATGAACAAATACCAATCTTCAGACCCAGCTATCCGCATCAAATACGCATCAAAGAATGCCAACGTATCTAACGCGTGGAAAAAATGGCAAGGCGAAATGAAAGGTCTCAGACGTTTGGGCACCGTAGAAAAGAAACGCAAACTCGAGAGAGAATTCACAGAATGGGCTAAGGATAAACCCGAATACAGCAACATCGTGAGCGAAATGGGCACATTGTATGGCGAACTCGAAAAATACGCATTGATGACCGACTACTATGTAGAGGCATTCCGCGCTATGGAATTCGTGGCATTCGCTGAACGTCTTTCAAAAATGGAAGGCAAAGATAAGATGATTGCTGCAGGTAAAGGTTACTTCAAAAACTATGTAACTCAAATCGACAAGGAGATTTCTCTGATGTTGTTTGACGAATACACAAAGAACGTTCCTCTGGAATATCGCGGTTGTGAACATTGCAAAAAGTGTGATAACAGACCTGCTTGCAAAGTAATCGAAAACATCTTCGCTAATTCGGCTTTGGTAGACCAGGCTAAGTTTGACGCACTGATGGCAAGAGAAGATGCAGAAAAGGCTTTGGCTGAAGATATTGCAATGAAGTTCTTTGTTAAGTTCAGAGATGCCTACAACAAAAACGTGGCTCCGAAATACAAAGAATTGAACGCTCGCATCACAGACCGCTATCGCACATATATGCGCGGTTTGATGGAATTCCAACCAGAACGTCCGTTCTATCCAGACGCAAACCTGACACTGCGAATCGCCTACGGTAAGATAGCAGGCTACCAACCCGCAGACGGCGCTACATATAGAAGCCACACTACAATCGACGGCATTATGGAAAAGGATAATCCCGAGATTTATGACTATGATATTCCGCAACGACTCAGAGATGTTTACGCAGCCAAAGACTACGGTCGCTGGGCAGTAAACGGCACCGTACCCGTAGCATTCCTTGCTGCAAACCACACAACAGGTGGTAACTCTGGCAGCCCGATTCTCAACGCTCGCGGCGAATTGCTTGGTGCAAACTTCGACCGCACTTGGGAAGGTACTATGAGTGACTTGGAATATGATCCTGAAGTTTGCCGCAACATCTCGGTAGACATTCGCTATGTGCTGTTCGTAATCGACCGAATCGGTGGAGCAAGCTACCTGTTCGACGAAATGAAATTCGCTAAAAAATTGAAATAGTCCTTTTCAGGGATATTTATACCAATTAATCAAAAAAGGTGCAGCCCAACATTCCGAGCTGCACTTTTTATTTTTGCACTATTGCGGAATAAGTTCTCTTATTTATTGGCTTTTCGATTGATTTTTCCGCAGATATTCATTACCTTTGTGGATTATATTAACGATAACAATAAACAGAACAGATATGTACAGGACACACACTTGCGGCGAACTGACAATCGCCGATGTAGGAAAAACCGTAACACTCTCGGGCTGGGTGCAAAAGGCTCGCAAACTCGGGGCTATGACTTTTATCGACATTCGCGACAGATATGGCATCACACAAGCTGTAGCAGATGACACTACAACCGATGAGGTTAAAGAACGTGCTGCATCGCTGGGTCGTGAATTTGTCATTCAGGCAACAGGTACAGTTCGCGAACGCCAATCGAAAAACCCCAAACTCGCAACGGGAGATATCGAATTGGTAATTGAATCGCTCAATATACTCAACACTTCGGCTACGCCGCCATTCACCATCGAAGAAAACTCTGATGGTGGAGATGACCTGAGAATGCACTACCGCTACCTCGACCTGCGTCGCCCACCGCTGAGAGATGCGATGGTGTTGCGACACAAAATGGCATTCGAAATCAGAAACTATATGGATTCTCGCAACTTCCTCGAAATTGAGACTCCATATATGATTAGCTCAACGCCCGAAGGTGCTCGCGACTTCATCGTACCGTCAAGACTTAACCCGGGTAAGTTCTACGCGCTGCCACAATCGCCGCAGACTTTCAAGCAGTTGCTGATGGTAGCAGGTTATGACCGCTACTTCCAGATTGTGCGCTGCTTCCGCGACGAAGACCTGCGTGCCGACCGACAACCCGAATTCACACAGGTAGACTGCGAAATGTCTTTCGTAGAACGCGACGATGTACTTAATATGTTCGAAGGCTTGATTAAACATATGTTTGACAAGGTATTGGACGTGAAATTCGATATGCCGTTCCCGAGAATGAGCTGGGAAGAGGCAATGTCGCGCTACGGTTCGGATAAACCAGATATCCGCTTCGGAATGGAATTCAATGACATTACGGACATTACTCGCAACTCGGGCTTCGTAGTATTCGACTCGGCTAAATATGTTGGTGCAATCTGCGCAAAAGGCTGTGCATCATACACTCGCAAACAACTCGACCAACTGACCGAATTTGTAAAACGTCCGCAAATCGGCGCTAAAGGCTTAGTTTATGCGCGCGTTGAAGAGAACGGAAATATCAAATCGAGCGCAGATAAATTCCTCAACCAAGAGCAACTGCAAGCAATCGCACAACGCTCAATGGCAGAGGCTGGCGACCTGATTCTGATTCTGGCTGGCGAACGCAAACAGACTTTGGCTGCATTGTGCCAACTGCGTCTTGAGATGGGTAACCAACTCGGGCTGCGCGATCCGAAGAAATTTGCGCCGCTGTGGGTTGTAGACTTCCCGCTGCTCGAATGGGACGACGAAACACAACGCTATTATGCTATGCACCACCCATTTACATCTCCTAAGATTGACGAGGTGGCATTGTTGGATACCGACCCAGGCAAAGTACACGCAGATGCGTATGACTTTGTGTGCAACGGCGTAGAAGTAGGTGGTGGTTCGATAAGAATTCACGACGCACAACTGCAACAAAAGATGTTCAAAGCATTGGGATTCACCGAAGAACAGGCAGAAGCGCAATTCGGATTCTTGATGAATGCGTTTAAGTTCGGAGCTCCGCCTCACGGTGGTATCGCATTCGGTCTTGACCGCTGGTGCTCGCTCTTCGCAGGCGTGGAATCAATCCGCGACTTCATCGCCTTCCCGAAGAACAATGCTGGTAGAGACGTGATGATCGACTCGCCGTCAATTATCTCTGAAGAACAACTCAAAGAGCTGAACATCAAACTCGTACCTCAGGAATAGACCCTTTTGTGATCACACACATAAACAATGAAACGCCGGAATCTCTCACGAAATTCCGGCGTTTCTCCCCTAAAAATCACACACAACCCAACACACTTAATTCAATTCACAACCCAATTTGCCGTACGCATCTCTCAGCATCATATCAATAGTCAACAAATCGAAATCGTCTTTGATGACCTCACTCAAGTACAGCGCATTTTCTCTCTCACATTCAGTTAAATACAAATTGTCATCATCTTCCATAGGCAGTCGTTATTAAGTTTATATACATAAAACGAACTGCCCGAATGAATTATTGTACACTAACTGAATTATTTTTCATTAACACAGAGCTAAATTTTCCTCCTCGATCATCTTGCGCAGATTAATCAGTGCATAGCGCATTCTACCCAGCGAGGTATTGATACTCACTCCCGTTTGTTCGGCAATCTCCTTGAAACTCAGTCCGTGGTAGTGGCGCAAAATCACCACCTCTTTCTGTTCGGCAGAGAGTCGCTCAACGAGTCGGCGGATAGTCTGATGTTGTTGTTTTTCAATAATCCGGTCTTCGACATTTGAATCGACCAAATTCTTGTTATTCAAAACATTAACTTCACAATTATCATACGACACCTTTGCTTCAGATTTTGTCTTTCTGAAGTAGTCTATTACCTGATTATGTGCAATACGGAGCATCCACGAGAGCAATTTACCACTCTCGACATACCTATTTTCATTCAGAGATTTGACAATCTTTATGAATGTTTCTTGGAAGATATCATCAGCCAAAGCCTCGGACTTAACCATATTCCTGATATAATCGAAAACACGTTTTTTATAACGATCAATAATTTCAGAAATGGCGTCCTCTTCCCCTACCGAATATCTATTCAGCAGTTCCAAATCATTTAGATTTCTCAGTTTCATCGTCTACTCAATTATTGGTCAGAGTAGAGTTCAATCAATAGGCATTTCCTTTTATGGTTCGAGTGCAAGATAGGAAACTTTTTTCATTTTTCCAAATATTTGTTCAATTTTCTGTACCTCAAAACATAAATTTATTTATTTACAACGATTTACAAAATGTCAATTTTTACCGACAAAATATCAAAAAAGTAAAATCTGCCTGCAAATTAATGCAAGCAGATTTTCATTTATACAACTATTTAAGATGTAGTTTAGTCGAGCGCGTGGATAACCAAACCTGAACGCAACTTCGGTTCAAACCAAGTTGTCTTCGGAGGCATAATGTTACCAGTATCAGCGATGTCGATCAATTGTTTCATTGATACTGGGTAGAGAGCGAATGCGATTTGCATTTCACCGCTATCAACACGGCGTTTCAATTCGCCCAAACCACGGATACCGCCAACGAAGTCGATACGTTTGTCAGTACGCAAGTCTTTGATACCGAAGATTTCGTCCAAAACGAGGTTAGACAAGATAGTAACGTCGAGAACGCCAATCGGGTCGTTATCGTTGTAAGTGCCAGGCTTAGCAGTGAAGCTATACCATTTACCGTCGATATACATTGAGAAATTGTGCAAACCGCTCGGTTCGTAAATTTCAGCACCCATTTCTTTAACTTCGAAGTTCTTACCGAGTTTTTCGATAACTTCTTCTTTAGTCAGACCGTTCAAATCTTTCAACACGCGGTTGTAGTCAATAATCTTCAATTGGTTGTCAGGGAAGATAACTGACAAGAAGAAACAGTATTCTTCATCACCAGTGTGGTTCGGATTAGCAGCCTTCTTTTCTTCGCCCACACGAGCAGCTGCTGCAGTACGGTGGTGACCGTCAGCAACATACATTGCAGGGATTTCAGCAAAGATTTCAGTGATGCGGTCGATCATCTTGCGATCTTTGATTACCCAGAATTGGTGACCAAAACCTTCGTCAGATACGAAGTCGTATTCAGGTGTACCCTTAACAACTTCAGCAACCATTGCGTCGATTTCAGCGTTAGCCGGATAAGTGAAGAACACCGGTTCAATGTTAGCGTTTTGGATACGAACGTGAATCATACGGTCATCTTCTTTTTCTTTACGAGTCAATTCGTGCTTTTTGATTGCACCTGACAAGTAATCTTCGAAGTAACTTGCAGCAACCAGACCATATTGAGTACGGCCTTCCATAGTCTGCGCGTAGATGTAGTAGAATTCTTCGTTATCTTGAACCAACCAACCGTTAGCTTTCCACTTTTTGAAGTTTTCAACAGCCTTGTCATAAACTTCTTGGCAGTGTTCGTCTGCGATCGGATCGAAGTCGATTTCCGGTTTAATGATGTGATACAAAGATCTTTCTGTAGCTTCAGCCTTAGCTTCTTCTGAGTTCAACACGTCATAAGGACGAGAAGAAACTTCTGCAGCCATTTCTTTCGGAGGACGAATGCCCTTGAACGGTTTAATTCTTACCATATTATTTCGATTATAAGAGTCAAACCGCCTTAACGGGTAAGACGGTTTGAGCGTTATATACTATTTATTAACTTGGAATCTGCGGTTACCGTTAACCAAGAAGTCAACGATTTGACGAGCAGCTGCCAAACCTGCGTTCATATTAGCTTCTGCAGTTTCAGCACCCATCTTCTTAGCAGTTGCGAATACCTGTGCAGGATATTTTTCCATCAACTGAGCCAAGTTTTCAGGAGCAACGTCTGAAGCATATTTGAAATCAGCACGTTCAGCCAATACTTTTTCCAGACCTTCTTCGTCAACAACTTCCTTACGAGCAGTGTTGATCAAAGCTGCACCCTTAGGCATCTTAGACAACAGATCGTAGTTCAAAGACTTCTTAGTTTCTGGAGTAGCCGGAATGTGAACTGATACGAAATCTGAGTTAGCGTAGAGTTCTTCTACAGATTGAACCATCTTCACGCCGTCATTTTGGCAAACTTCAGGATTAGCATACGGGTCGAAAGTGATAACTTCCATACCGAATGCTTTACCATACAGACCTACCAAGCGACCTACGTTACCGTAAGCGTGGATACCGAGGCGTTTGCCTTTGATTTCCTTACCTGTACCCGGAGTGAATTTGTTACGAGACATATAGATCATCATACCCAGCGCCAATTCAGCAACTGCGTTTGAGTTTTGACCCGGAGTGTTCATAACTACGATTTCGCGAGCTGTACAAGCAGCCAAGTCTACGTTGTCGTAACCAGCACCTGCGCGAACTACGATTTTCAAGTTCTTAGCAGCGTCAACTACTTCCGGAGTAACTTTGTCGCTACGGATAATCAAAGCGTCAACGTCAGCAACAGCAGCCAACAATTCTGCTTTTTCAGTATATTTTTCGAGCATTACGACTTCGAAGTTCGCATCGCTCAAGATTTGTTTGATACCATCAACCGCTGCTTTTGCGAACGGTTTTTCAGTTGCAACCAATACTTTCATTGTTATATCTCTTTTATTGAGAATTAGGCGACCGTCCTGAGTCCGATCGCCTTATCTCTGTTAATGTTCAAATTATTTTGTATGCAATGCTTCGAATTCTTGCATTGTAGCAACCAATGCTTCAACTGATTCCTTCGGGCAAGCGTTGTAGATAGATGCACGGAAACCACCAACTGAACGGTGACCCTTCATACCTACCATACCACGTTCTTTAGCGAATGCCATAAATTCAGCTTCGAATTCTTCTTTACCCGGAGCCATTACGAAGCAAACGTTCATCAGTGAGCGGTCTTCTTTAGCAGCTGTACCTACGAACATTGAGTTGCGGTCGATTTCATTGTAAAGGATAGCAGCTTTTTCTTTGTTGCGACGGTACATTTCTTCAACACCACCGATTTCTTTAACCCACTTCAAAGTTTGGTACATTACGAAGATAGGGAATACAGGAGGAGTGTTGAACATAGAGTGGTTGCGAGCTTCTTCCGGATAGTGAGTAGCATAATCAACCATAGTTTGGAGCTTGCGACCTGATTGACCGAGCAAGTCTTTGCGAATGATTACGAAAGTAACACCTGCAGGGCCTACGTTCTTTTGAGCACCACCGTAGATCATACCGTACTTTTTGATATCAACCGGACGAGACATAATGTCTGAAGACATATCTGCAACCAAAGTTACAGGTGAGTCGATATCTTCGTGGATTTCAGTACCGTAGATAGTATTGTTTGTAGTGATGTGGAAATAGTCTGCATCAGTCGGGATAGTGTAGTTCTTCGGAATGTAGCTGTAAGTTTTGTCTTCTGAAGAAGCAACAACTTCAACTTCGCCGTAGAATTTAGCTTCCTTAACTGCCTTCTTAGCCCAAACACCAGTTTGCAAGTAAGCAGCCTTAGTTTTCAACAAGTTAGCAGGAACTTCAAAGAATTGAGTTGAAGCACCACCACCCAAGAAGAAGATTGCATATTCTTCTGGAATGTTGAGAAGGTCACGCCAAAGTTGTTCAACTTCAGCCATTACGCGTTCCCAACCCGGAGTACGGTGAGAAATTTCAAGAATACCGATACCGGTGTTATCGAAATCACGGATTGCTTCAATAGCAGCTTCGATAGCCTGCTTAGGAAGTACGCAGGGTCCTGCGTTAAAATTGTGTTTTGCCATAACTAATTTATTTAAGTTGCGTTTATATATTAAACAATTATTCACACTCAAACGCAGCATTCAAATCGCACCTACTGCGACGAAACACTGCACTTAAATTTCTTGCAAATTTATGTTTTTTTTTCGATAAAAACAACTTAACGCAAAAATCTTCAAAATTATCGAAAATTCGCACTCATTTTAGTCGATTAAATCCACTTTACCAACGGAAAATCTGTTCTATGGGCGAGTGCCGAATTGCGAGCAAACACTCTGATTGTTGTATCAAAAGTACCTGTTCGGTCGGGTATGATTTCTATTTTGTAGCTCACCCGCGAACCATCGACTCCACACACTTCAAGGCTGTGCACCGAGAGCACCTCGGCCTCTACCGAATCGGATATCTGTGCCGAATAAAGTATTTCTACACCGATGTCCGCTGCCGACAAATCACCTACATCTACTACGACCTCAATCGGATAGCGCTCACCCGTCTTTATCACCGAACGACTCATATTCAGACTCGAGACAGATATTATCTTAACTTTATGCCACGACTGTTCGACACGATGTTTCCACTCCACGAGTGACCGCACCGCAGCAAAACGGTTAGCCACAAGCCCCGCACTGCGTTCCTTTAGCGGCAGATAATATTGTGATTCATAATCCATTATCATTCTATACGAAGTAAAGTTCGAGGCTACATCTGCAATCGACCGTTTCACCATTTTCAGCCACTGGGCAGGTTCTCCACCATCGAGTCTGCTGTAGTACATAGGTGCAATCTGTTCTTCGATAATGTTGTAAATCATTTCGCTATCCATTTCATTCTGAAAGCGCTCGTCATCATAAGTAGCCTTCATTGGCAGAGTCCACCCCGTACCCTCGCGATAGCCCTCAACCCACCAGCCGTCCAACACACTGAAATTCAACACACCATTCATTGCGGCCTTCATTCCACTCGTACCCGATGCCTCCTGAGTCCTCATAGGCGTATTGAGCCACACATCTACCCCCTGTACCATTTTCGCAGCAAGTTCCATATCGTAATTCTGCAGAAAGATTATCTTGCCAACAAATTGTGGCATAGACGAAACCTCAACTATTTTTCGGATAAACTCCTGTCCCGGGCGGTCATTAGGGTGAGCCTTTCCTGCGAAGATAAACCGTACAGGACGCGCAGGGTTATTGACTATTTGGTCGAGCCGCTCGATATTGTTCAGCAGCAACGTAGCCCGCTTATAAGTAGCAAAACGTCGAGCAAATCCTATGGTCAACACATCAGTCTGCAACCCTTCGCGAATTGCAACCATACTGCGCGGCGAATCGAAACGGAACTGACTCGGATCAGAGACTCGGCGTCGAATCTCCTCCATAAGGTTATTTTTCAGTTTTAGGCGGGCATTCCACATTTCCTGGTCGGGCACTCGATAGATTTGCTGCCAACACTTTGCATCATAACGATTCGTGGCTCGAAACTCACTCCCGAAATAATTTTCATAGATTGACTGCATTATCGGAGCGCTCCACGATGGATAGTGAACTCCATTTGTAACGTGCCCTATGTGCAATTCATCTGCAAAATACCCAGGCCACAGAGATGCAAAAATCTTACGACTGGTCTGTCCGTGCAACCAACTCACACCATTGACCTCCTGCGAAGTATTGCACGCCAAACGACTCATTGAAAAGCGATTATCCTCACCCGTCGGGTCTATACCCAGAGCTATGAATCTAGCCCACGAAATGCCCAACAAGTCGGGATAGTGCGACACATATTGGCGCATCATCGACTCGGGAAATTGATCGTGACCAGCAGGTACGGGCGTATGCGTAGTGAAAAGTTGTGATGCCCGAACCAATTCAAGAGCCTCGTCAAAGGTTAATTTTCTATTCTGCACCATCGACCTCAACCGTTCGATTGCAGCCATTGCTGCGTGGCCCTCATTCAGATGGTAGACATCGACATCTATCCCGAGCTGTTCGAGCAGTTTCACGCCACCAATACCCAACAGGAGTTCCTGTCTTAGTCTGTTATCCCAATCGCCACCATAGAGGTAGTAACTAATCGAACGGTCCTCGGGTTGATTCGCCTCGTGATCTGTATCAAGCAGATAGAGTTTCACACGCCCCACTTCACAGCACCACACAAGTGCCGTAATCGTGCGCCCCGGCAGCCCGACCTGCACCGAAACCCAATTACCCTGACCATCTCGGACAGGAGTTATCGGTAGTTTATAAAAATTCTGAGCCTCGTAGGTTGTCTCCTGCTGACCATCAGCTGAGAGTCGCTGTGTGAAATAGCCATATCTGTATAATAACCCTATAGCAGTGATATTCACATTTTTATCGCTCGCCTCTTTAAGGTAGTCGCCAGCCAATACCCCGAGCCCGCCCGAGTATATCTTCAACGAACTATGCACCCCATATTCCATACATAGGTAAGCTATTCGCACCCCGTTCGAATCGAATTTTCGATCCATATATTTTCTGAAATCGCCATACACACGATTCATCTTCGACATAAACTCGGCATCAGCTACAAGCTCTCGGAATCGGCTCATATTCAGCGCATCAAGAAATGTAATAGGGTTATTATCCGAGTCGTGCCAGAGATGAGAATCAATATACTCGAACAGTTCCGAGGCTTGATGATTCCACGACCACCAGAGATTGCGCGACAGTTCCTCAAGGGGAGCCAACTCATCGGGCAGGTCACGTTCGACCATAACCCGAATCCAATGTGGAGTTTGTGAATTCCCCGACATATCATCAAAGTAGATATCCGAGGTGTGCGACTTGAAATTTGGATTCCGCACAGCAACCGACTCCAGAGCCCGACTCCACGCACTTCGGTAGTAGTCAATGAAATTAGACCACCTTGCAAGTTCTGCAATCTGGCGAGCACACTGCGACCTGCGCCGCATCTCGGGCAGCGAATATGACGAATATTGCATTATGGCACTGGATAGAGCTGCTGCAGAATCGACATAATTATCATCGGTTCGAGGAATCACACAAATTCCAGACCTTGGAGAAAAACTCTGTTCGCGCACCCACGTTCCAAATCCTGACAACGATGTGGTCAATGTCGGAATCCCCAACGCAATGCTCTCGACCGGAGTATAACCCCAAGGCTCATAATATGATGGATACAGCGTAAAATCTTGAGTCTGTAACAATTCGTAATATGAACAATTGAACACTCCGTCTGCACCATTGAGATAGGTCGGTACAAAGAGCACCTGCAGCGGAGAGGTTGGCGAATCCAACACCGATCCTGAAATCTTTTTAAGAATCGGGTCTGAGGACTCATCGGTAAGATAATGAGTTAAATGACGAGATACCCCACTCTCTTTATTCACGTTTCTGTCGGATAAATATTCCACGAGGTCTTGTCGAGCACCACGGTTAGCAGCCGGAACTGCCACAACAAGCAACGTCTGACGAGTCAAACGCCCTGACTCCGCCACGTTACAAACCGCATCAAGCAATAGATCCAAACCCTTATTGTGCATCTCATACCTACCACTTGTTCCGATTACGAATGTTTGTTCCGAAAATTTCACTCCAAGACAGAACTCCGCGACCTTGAACAACCGTTTTTTCAGGCTCAACACTTCTTTGCCATCATCTGAGATTGAAATATCAAAACCGTTTGGCGTAATAAAATCTGGTTTACGCCCGAGTAACAATTCACACTCCCGCGCCGTTACTGCGCTGACCGTAGTAAAACAATCGACATTTGCAGCAGCCATTTTCTCCAACGAATGTTTAGCTACTACACCCAAACTGCGCGCAGCGTCGTCTGTATTGCAGTGTTCCATTTCACCATACAGAGCTGCACCCGAAGCCGCCAATGCCCGACCTAAGACCGTAGCGTGTGTAGTAAAAACGGTTGCAACCTGAGGGGTATTACTCTTAAGATACAGAGCGCCTGATACGGTCAGCCACTCGTGAAAATGGGCTACGACCCGAGTTGATGGAGTGCAGACCGACTCGACAAAATTTGCGATTACACGAGCTGCTGCATAGCCGAACAGGACAGGTTCGATGTAGTCCCAACCACCCGAAATGGAATCGACACGATATTGGTCCCACATCGTACGCAATAGGTCATCGCGGTAGTTTATCAGCGAACCAAAATCGACCAGAACCACTATCGGTCGTCCAACTATATTCCACCGCCCCACCCTTACGCGAATGCCCACATCATAGAGCGCATCTCGCCAACGGCTCATCAAGTTGTAATCCTCTTCAAATTCCGAATGGATATTATCGTTCTGCAAATCAGGGCCTATCAATACATAGTTATCGCCCATAATAGCTACGGTTTCGCGAGCCTTCGACACTAAAACCGTATGTATTCCACCCACTTTGTTACACACTTCCCAACTGATTTCGAACAGAAAATCTGGTTGGAAACGACCACGTTCGTCCATTATTTCTCAGAGCGAGAACCTTTTATCCTAAGAAGAGTTCGGAGATAATAGAATCGGATATCAAAAACTTTTCTTCGGGGATTCTCAACCACTGGTCAGTAACAATAATGTTGCCGATTTTTTGAGCAGGCTGCGAATCAGCCAAGAGATTGTCCAGCGCCTCGGCACCGAACTTTGTGCGGAATTCCGTGAGATTAACACCTTCTGCAGTCCGCAATGCTATCATAAGGTGTTCATTATAAACATCTTGTTGAGTCAAATGTTCGCCCTCAATGTGAGTCAGCGCATCGACCGAAGTTAAATATTCATTCACATTTGCTACGTTCCAGTAGCGGCTCTGCCCGTCGAATGAGTGCGCAGCAGGCCCAACGCCCAGATAGGGTATTCCGCGCCAATAGGAGGAGTTGTGTTTGCTGCGGAAGGTCGGGCGGGCAAAATTGGATATTTCGTAGTGTTCAAACCCCGACTCCCTCAACATTCGGCACACGAGTTCGTAATGCTGCGTACTGACCTGCTCCGACACCTCGCTAATTGCACCTTCAGCCAGACGGCGACCAAATACCGTACCCTGCTCAATCCCCAGGTGGTAGGCCGAGATGTGCTGCACTCCGAGCGCAATGAGTTGAGCCAGTGATGATTCAACCTCCTCGTCGATCAGCCCCGGGATAGCATAAATAAGGTCTGCCGAGATATTTTCGAAGCCTGCACGCTGCGCCTCGACTATGGCAGCAACTGCCTGTGCAGCACTATGTTTTCTGTTTATAAATTTCAGTATTCTGTCCGAAAGCGACTGCACACCGATGCTGAGTCGATTGACTCCGATGCTTTTCAACTCAGATAGGTAATCTTCAGTAAGTTGTTCGGGATTGGCCTCGAGCGTAAACTCCACCAACTGCGAGCAGTCAAAGTTGCTCCTGACACACTCAGCAATTTGAGCAATCTGCCCCGGACTACACAACGACGGAGTCCCCCCACCAAAGTAGAGCGTTTCGACGGGCTCGGTCAAGAAATCTCGGCGCAGAGTAATCTCTCGACAAATGGCATCTACGGTTTCGGCCATTCGGGCGTGATTTGCAACCGAATAGAAGTCGCAATAGTAACACTTTGTTTTGCAAAATGGAATATGTACGTAGACTCCAGCCATTATACTAATTGTTTATTACGACATCATCAAGACTGCGCATCTGGATTCTATACTCCGAATCATTCTTTTTCAGCACAATGCCCGTAACAGAAAATGTCGATTCAGGTACAAAAGAATCAGCAAATTGAGCATAGCCGCTGGTATAAATATAGATAGTCCGCCACTCGGAATCCATCGCAGCAATATCCATCGACCGAGCATAACCCGATGGCGAATATTTTTCGGATTGAGCCCAACGACTCCACATCGAGAGGTCAGCTACGACACCGTCAATCCTGACCAATTGCCCCACATCATTTACAGTCAATTCCGAAATTTTGCGCACAACAGGCTGCTGTTCACCACCCTTTTGCACATCAAACAGATATTTGGTCATTAACGCAAGAGTTGCAATTTCGGCTATTTCTTCAGATGCGTCACCCTGTGGTGCGAGCCCCAAGTGCAACATTCGGTCGCTCATTCCGAGCCGCAGACCTCGAACCCTCACCGATACACTTGCTCCAAGCGGGTAGTAATTATGTAAATCGTACTGCCCCAGCGCAATGGCAACTGCTCCCGCAGAGTCCTGAATCACAATCTTTTTATAGAAATTGTCTGCCACGTCATTGGCCGTGACTACGCCCCTGACCACTGCATCTGTTGTGAGCGTAACTCCGCCCTCGACATAAAGACTTTTCAGTTGCGAAATGGAAATCACCTCCACCGAATCGCCCGTCTCAACCTCTTCCTCTGATGGAATATCCTCAAACGAATTGTATCCGCAACTGTACAAAAACAAAACGGTCAGGAGTGCCCACAGACCAAACCAGCCTCTGACAATCATCAACCGTTTCATATATCAAATCATTAAAAAAGCGTAGCCATTGTATTGGGTTTCATCTCTCCCAAATGGGCGTATGCCAACTCCGTAGCCTCGCGGCCTCGCGGCGTACGACGAATGA
Organism: Rikenellaceae bacterium; assembly: GCA_045637425.1. Lineage (GTDB taxonomy): Bacteria > Bacteroidota > Bacteroidia > Bacteroidales > Rikenellaceae > CAJGBR01. The sequence goes on from JAZTZL010000028.1 coordinate 58,053, forward strand.
ATCCCTCTTTAATAAGGAATGGCTCATAGACATCTTCGATAGTACCTGCGTCCTCGCCTACTGCCGTAGCAATGGTATTCAGCCCAACAGGTCCACCTCCGAACTTGTGAATTATCGTAGCCAGAATCTTATTGTCCATCTGGTCTAAACCTCGCGAATCGATATTCAGAGCATCGAGCGCATATCTCGTAATATTCAAATCGGCTACGCCGTCGCCCTTGACCTGTGCAAAATCACGCACCCTGCGCAACAAAGAATTAGCCACACGAGGCGTACCGCGACTGCGCAATGCAATCTCGACCAGAGCCTCCTCCTCAATCTCCATACCCAGAATTCCCGACGAGCGACGCAAGATTTTTTTCAGTGTTTCGGTATCATAATACTCGAGGTGGCACTGAATGCCGAATCGAGCGCGCAACGGACTTGTCAGCAGACCGCTACGGGTCGTAGCACCAATAAGTGTAAATGGATTGAGTTCTATCTGAATAGACCTCGCACTCGGCCCCTTATCCAGCACAATATCAATTTTGAAGTCCTCCATAGCCGAGTACAAATACTCCTCGACCACGGGACTCAGACGGTGAATTTCGTCAATGAACAGCACATCGCCCGACTCGAGCGAGGTCAGCAATCCCGCCAAATCACCCGGTTTGTCCAGCACCGGCCCTGAGGTAACCTTCATAGCTACGCCCATCTCGCGACTGACGATATTTGCCAGCGTAGTCTTACCCAACCCGGGAGGTCCGTGCAACAACAAATGGTCCAAAGACTCGCCTCTCATCAAGGCAGCCTTGATGAAAACACGAAGATTCTCAACAATCTTATCCTGCCCACTGAAATTATCCAGCTGCTGAGGACGAATCTTGTTTTCGAACTCCAAATCGGTATCTAACTGATGAATATCTCTCATTATTCCTCCATAAGACCGCACTGTTTGAAGTATGTCTCCATCTCTTCCATTATAGCAGTCTGTTTATACTTGGTTGCAAGTTTATAGAGTTCATACAGCATATATACATCTTCGTCGAATTCTCGTTCAACGCTCTTCCACTTCGCACCACTGAATTGTGAGTAGTACAACATATGCTGTTTCAGAATATATGTCCATTCGTTCAACACCTCGTTAGCCTTTTCGGGCTGGTTCATCTTGTAGTATGTTTCAACTACAGGCAGCGTAGAGTCATACGAGTGAGCAATCTTCGAGAATGGCACCTCTTCCAAACCGAATGCGAGTGCCTGCTTAGCTCGGGTTGTATCACCCTCTTCCATCAGTTGCTGAGCCAGTCGCGCGAATGTACCTCTGATTTGTACTACTCGATACGAATGTTGAATAGTTGCATCTGCATAAGCTCGCGGGTCTTTGATATTGGCATACTTGAACTTGTTCATCAAGTTATTCCACAAATATTCGGTATCGATGCGACCTACGGTCAATCCCTTGACCTCAGTTCTGATAGGCACCAATCTGTAAGCGAAACCATCTTGTTGCATAAATTCGGTCAATCCCAACTGGCGAGTCACTGCCGTAGGTTGAGTAAAATACAACGGGCGTTTCCAATCGAAGTTAGCCAGCAGGTCGAGCAACATCATTTCGCTGCGGTCGATTTGCGATCCAGACAACTTGAGCACAATCGTATCAACTGCCAAGTGAGCATCTTCAGCGCGAAGAATACCCGACTCGATTGCGTTCTGCTTATTGACAGGCAACAGAATCGTAGTCACCGGAATGTAGTCCATTTGGCGACCGCTGTACATTTTGACCTTGGTTCGAGGGTCTTCGCTCTTGATGAGTTCCATCACTTGTGCAATCTCCAACGGGCGGTCGAATGTTTCGTAAACGGGCAACGAACCGTTCACTCCGGTATATTTTTCTCTTGGCAATGAGAAAGGCACAGGTTCCGACTCGTTCGACTTGATTCTCATCTGGTCGATGTACCACTCAGCACCGAGGTAACTCATATTCATCACTCTAACATCAGGACGCACTCCTTCAACCTCCTGACTATACCACAACGGGAATGTGTCGTTATCCCCGAAGTTCATTATGATTGAATTTGGCAGCGTAGATTCGAGGTAGTTATGGCCGAAATCACGAGCCACATATCTGTGTGAACGGTCGTGGTCGTCCCAGTTCTGAGCAATCAGGATAACGGGAACAACTGCCGAAAGCACAGTCGCAGCACCAAGTGTTGCCCATCTGTTTGAAGTAAACTTCTTCAGCGAATCGTGAATCAACAACAGTCCCAAACCAATCCAAATTGAGAATGCATAGAACGAACCGGCAAACACATAGTCACGTTCGCGAGGCTCACCTGGAGGCATATTCAGATAGACTGCAATTGCAAGACCCGTCATAATGAAAAGCCACATAACCACGGTAAATCCGCGTCCATCGCGAATGTACTGATAATACACGCCCAACAAGCCCAATAAGAACGGCAGGAAGAAATACACATTTCTACCTTTGTTGTTCTTCATATCATCGGGCAGATTAGACTGCGGACCCAACAACATCTCGTCAATCGGAGTAATACCCGACAGCCAATTACCTTTAGTAAGTTCGCCTACGGACTGCTCATCGCTCTGACGACCCACAAAGTTCCACATAAAATAACGCCAATACATAAAGTTCAACTGGTAATTGAAGAAGAACTTCAGATTTTCAGCAAAAGTCGGAAGAGTCACTGTAGCAGGCTCACCACGATAGTTTATGTAGTTTCGTTTCACTCCGCGTACTCCGCCCCACGCCTTGTAACCTTCGGCGTGTGCCGGACTATACATACGGGGGAAGAATGTTTTCAATTCAGATGGATATGTATAGTCTATAATTCTTGAGAATTTTTCATAGCGGTCTCCTATCGCGATATAGAAGTCGCCCTCTTTCACGCCGTTGTACTCAGAGTTGTAGTAAGGACCGAACAACAACGGACGAGAACCATATTGGTCGCGGTCGAGCGTAGACTTCAACGCATAGGCATTATTCGGATTGTTGCTGTTCATCGGCGGATTGGCAACGGCACGAATCGGATAAGAAGTATAACTGCCATATCCAATCATAAACACAGCGATGAATAACAATGCAGCATTGGCCTTTACCATACCTTTGCTATATGTAAACCAGAGTCCGCCACCCAGCAGCGCAAAGAGCAACAGTGCAAATACAATCAGACCCGTATTGAACTCCATACCGAACCAATTGACAAATGCGTAGTCAAAAGCGGCTCCCATAGCGACAGTTCCCGGAATCACGAAGAAATTCACCAATCCCAGCAGCAACACAGATGCAACCGTAGCGAGGATTACTCCGCGACGTGTAATTTTCTCGTATTTTTTGAAGTAATAAACAAACACGATTGCAGGGATAGCCAGCAGGTTGAGCAAGTGAACTCCCACCGACAGACCCATCAAATATGCAATCAGCACCAGCCAACGGCCCGAGTGTTTCTCATCGGCATACTCTTCCCATTTGAGTATTGCCCAGAAAACCATAGCAGTAAAGAGCGACGACATTGCGTAAACTTCACTCTCCACAGCCGAGAACCAGAACGTATCTGTGAAGGCATAAGCCAGCGAACCGACTACACCCGCAGCGATGATAGCCCAACTTTGATTTTTTGTAGGCTCGCTACCCGCACCCACTTCAATTTTGCGAGCAAGATGCGTAATGCTCCAGAAGAGGAACATAATTGTGAGCGCGCTACATACGCAGGACATAATGTTGATAGCCAGCGCTACAAATTGAGTCGAAGGCGCAAATATCGCAAAAAGACGCGCAATAAGGAAGAACAACGGGTTACCGGGAGGGTGACCGATTTCCAATTTATACGAAGTTGCGATAAATTCGGCGCAGTCCCAAAGACTTGCCGAAGGTTCAGTTGTCATAACGTAGACAACTCCCGAAATGAGTGCTACGACCCACCCGAAAAGGTTGTTGTACTTTTTAAAGTATCCCATCAAAAACTATCTAAATTTTTATTTTTCAACTAATTACAACTCAAGACAGGCAGCTCCGAATCATCATTCGAGCCACCTCCTCCGAATTTAACATTTGCAAAGGTAGAAAAAATTTAATTAATATGCTCCAATTTATACAATTGATTCAAAATTAGCCACGGCATCTCATCACGCCCGACCAATTATCACTCGCATTTTCATACAAAAAAAGCCGAAGACCCTTCTCGCCACAAGGTCTTCGGCCGGTTAACTATTTTTTCATCTTGACTAACCCAAACACTACAGTTGTGAGTTAGGTTTCCACATTGTTATGTGGTAGTGGACAATCAATTTTTCTTTATTTTCCGTATTACAAAATTCAACATTATTTTTCATTCTGACTTTTTTGTTCGGTCGCAGAATTTTCAACCGTTTCTTTCTTCGCTGGAATTTCTTTATGAGTTAGGTTGTAAGCTTGTAACATTTCGCTTGGTGTTTTCCCAGCAACATCAAGCTTTCTATAGTCAACAGGCGTATTTGGCACATCTGAATACTCATCTCTCACCTCATTACCATTTTCATCTAAGACGACAATAGTAAGCATTTTAAGGACAGTCGGATAAATCGATATCTTTTCACCGTTAATTGCCCTATAATAGGTAGGAACAAATTTACGAGTAGCCTTGGGATATATGTACATCGCAAATTGTCGATTTTCCATTTCTATTGAATCTGGTGAATAAAATCCCTCAAATTCAACCTTATTAACTACATATGCGGGCCCGTTCCACGAGTAGAGAACTAATACAGAATCACCCTTCATAATGGGTTTCATTCTACTACTTACATAAAGAGCCTGAGCACTGACATTATACGAAAGGCTCAATAAACCCAGAAACAGAAATAAACCAAAGAACTTTTTCATATCCAAATTTTTTTACGACGAGAATGTTTTATTAATTGCAAATATATAAATTACAATCTTCATTTCCAAATTTAAATTCAACTTTTTATTTTATCATTTTTATCTCAATAAAAATTACTACCTTTGACAAACCGAAAAAATCGTTTGTGGAATAATGAAAAAAATATTGGAATATCTCGAAGAACTAACACACAATAATAACCGAGAATGGTTCAACGAAAATAAGAGTAAATACAAAGAGGTGCGCAACCGTTTCGATGGCTTTGCCACCAAGTTGTGTGCGAGACTCGCCGAGGCAGACCCGTCGGTCGATGGACTGCGACTGAACCAATATACATATAGAATATATCGAGATTTGAGATTTTCCACCGACAAGACACCTTATAAGACACACATAAGTGCATATATTGCTCCCGGTGGTAAATGTTCGGGCTTCGCGGGATACTATATCCACATCGAACCAGATTGCAGCAACTTCTTAAAACACAACATCTTGGCTGCCGGAGAACACTGCCCGTCACCCAAAGAGTTGAAAAGCATTCGCGAAGAGTTTTTGGATAACGGCGCAATGCTCGTCAAGGCATTGGAATCTGCAGCGCCCTTCGTGCTCGATTATGAATCGGCACTGAAACGACCACCAAAAGACTTTTCGGCAGATTCGCCATTTATCGAATACATCAAACTAAAGGATTTCACCCTGTCGCAGCCTCTGGAAATGGGCAATCTCGACGACCATAATTTCCTCGATTACTGCGCAAAAGAGCTAATCAAATGCAAAAATTTCAACGAAATTTTGAATCGCGCAATACGATTTGCTCACGACGAAATGTGAAAATTTTCAATCATTTTTGTCGACAAAAATTAACGTTTTGTCTACTTTTTTATCCTAATTGTATTTTTTTGATTACCTTTGCTACCGCTTAAGTATAAGGGGAACTTGTGCAGTTTCTCGACTTAGGTGTTTTTACAGTAAGTGAAATTAATGATTAACAACTACTTAAAACAAACAAGATGGAACAACAACCAATCGTAAAGATTGAGAATCTTTCACACCGCTACAGCGTACAGTGGGCAGTAAAAGATATCGATCTTGAAATCAAGACACACGGTGTCTATGGTTTGCTGGGTTCAAACGGTGCCGGCAAATCAACTATTATGAACATTATGTGTGGTGTTCTGAAACAGTCAAACGGTAAAATCTAC
>JAZTZL010000029.1:0-16090 GCA_045637425.1 Rikenellaceae bacterium
GTTAACTGCTTTACCCGGAGCAAACAAGATTCTTGCATCTTGGAATGCTTTGATAGCTTCCGGAGTACAACCCATATTTGAAACTTCGCAAGCGCACCAAGTACCGTTAGCCAACAATTCTTTAGCGTCGTCGCCGTTCAATTCGTTTTGGAATGCGCAAGGCAAAGCGATGTCACACTTAACTGACCAAGCCTTCTTACCTGCAGTAAATTTAGCTGCTTCAGGGAACTTAGTAGCCATATCTTCAACCTTGTTACGGTTAGAAGAACGCATAACCAACATATAGTCGATCATTTCGTTAGTGATACCGTTAGGAATTTCGCAAACGCCGTCAGGACCAGAGATAGCAACAACCTTAGCACCGAGTTCAACTGCTTTTTGAGCAGCACCCCAAGCTACGTTACCGAAGCCAGACAATGCAACAGTTTTGTTTTCGATTGATTTGCCAGCTTTAGCCAACACGTGTTCTACGAAGTAGAGTGCACCGTAACCAGTTGCTTCAGGACGGATCTTAGAACCACCCCAAGTCATACCTTTACCAGTCAATACACCTGTGTTGTATTCGCGAGCCAACTTCTTGTACATACCGTACATAAAGCCGATTTCACGACCACCAACACCTACGTCACCTGCAGGAACGTCTGTGTCAGGACCGATGTTCTGCCACAATTCTTGCATAAATGCTTGGCAGAAACGCATAATTTCGCCGTCTGATTTGCCTACTGGGTCGAAGTCAGAACCACCTTTACCACCACCCATCGGGAGTGTAGTCAAAGCGTTTTTGAAAGTTTGTTCAAAGCCCAAGAACTTCAACATTGAAGGAGTAACGGCTTTGTGGAAACGCAAACCACCTTTGTACGGACCGATTGCGCTGTTGAATTGAACGCGGTAACCGAGGTTAGTTTGAACTTCACCTTTATCGTCTACCCAAGTCACACGGAATGTGAAGATACGATCGGGTTCTACGATACGTTCAACGATTTTTGCTTTTTCGAATTCTGGGTGTTGGTTGTACACCTCTTCAATTGATTCGAGTACTTCTTTTACAGCCTGCAAGTACTCATTTTCGCCCGGGTGTTTAGCTTCCAGGGCAGCCATCAAACTTTTTACTTCCATCTCTTGATTTTAGTTAGAGTAAATATTAATATTTCAAAGAATTACGTCTATAGTATTCCGACGGCAAATTTAGGCAAAAATTCAACGTGGTGGTTCTTTTTATCGAAAAATTTATTCTCAAAAGCCACCTTTTGCTTCAAAATCTTTGCCACCGTTACACAATACACTACTATTCAAACACTTACACTCTCTGATTATTTTCTCAATTTTTCGGTCAGCAAGGGAACAATTTTCATACAATCGCCCACAATGCCCAAATCTGCCACTCCGAAAATCGGCGCGTGTTTGTCTTTATTGATTGCGATGATGTACTCCGAAGCCTCCATTCCGGCCAAGTGTTGAATTGCACCCGAGATACCCAATGCAAAGTAAACATCTGGACGCACGGTCTTACCTGTCTGGCCTACCTGACGGTCGTGAGAGATTACCCCTGCATCGACCATTGCGCGCGAAGTCGAAACCTCTGCGCCAAGCACATCTGCCAATGCTCCGAGTTTTTCGAAGTTTTCTTTGCTGCCGACACCACGACCACCTGATACCAGAATCTTGGCCTTTGTAATATCAACCGATTGCTTTTCAGACTTAACGGTTTTTACTACGCGCACTTTGAATTTGGTTGTATCGAACTTAGGCTCAAACATTTCGACTTCACCTTTTCGAGCATTGTCGCGCTCGAGAGCCTGCATAACGCCCGGACGAACCGTAGACATTTGCGGACGGTGGTCGGGACATTTGATTGTAGCCATCAGGTTACCGCCAAATGCAGGACGAGTCATCAACAAATCGCCTTCTTCACTGATATCCAACGCAGTACAGTCTGCAGTAAGGCCTGTGCTCACGCGAGCCGAAAGTCTTGGTGCCAAATCGCGACCGATGGTTGTTGCTCCGTAGAGCACAATTGACGGACGTTTTGCTTCAATTATCTGATAGATAGTCTGAGTATAAGGTTCAGTTGTATACTCTTTCAGTTCGGGAGAATCAACCACGATTACGCGGTCTGCGCCGTATGCTATCAACTCTGCAGCCTTGTCCTTGATGCAGCAACCTGCGAGTACGGCTACGACCTGTTCTTTGAGCGAATCTGCCAATGTGCGAGCCTTGCCCAGCAATTCGAGTGCTACGGGCTGAATTTGTCCTTCGCGTTGTTCTACAAACACATAGACATCTTTATATTGACTTTTTTCCATAATGCCCGACTTAGATGATATGTTTTTCTTTCAATTTATTAATAATGATATCGACAGCTTCGGCCTCGCTCACTTCGAATTTTTCGCCCGAGCCCTTCACGCCTTTGGTGAATGACTTGGCAACTCGAGTAGGTGAACCCTTCAGACCCAATTTCGATTCATCAACATCAATCTTATCACAGCCCCATACTTCAACTTCGCGTTTGTAAGCCTCCATAATACCTCTCATTCTCATATATCGAGGTTGGTTAGCCGATGACAAAACTGTGATTACGCAAGGTGATTCAACCTCAACAATCTGATAACCATCTTCCAGCCATTTTTTCAATGTGAATGTAGTTCCATCGAATTCAAGGTTTTCGACATACGAAACCTGTGGCAAATCGAGGTGTTCTGCCACCTGAGGGCCTACCTGTGCGGTATCGCCATCGATAGCCTGACGACCCATTACGAGCAGGTCGAAGTCGAGAGTTCTCAGCGCACCCGCCAATGCATTCGATGTTGCAAGCGTATCAGCACCTGCCAACTTTCTGTCTGTGAGCAAAATTGCGCGATCTGCACCCATAGCCATAGCCTCGCGCAGAATTGCGTCTGCCTGAGGCAAACCCATAGTTATAACCGTAACATTTGCTTCATATTTATCCTTCAACTCGAGCGCCATCTCAAGACCACTCTTATCATCAGGATTCATAATACTCGGCACCCCTTCGCGAATCATCGTTCCGGTCACAGGGTCGAGCTTTATTTCAGTCGTATCAGGCACTTGCTTGATACACACTACAATATTCATCTTCTTCATTTTCTATCCGAGTCTATTTGAACATTGCACCTGCAATGACCATACGTTGAACTTCCGAAGTACCTTCGTAAATTTCGGTAATCTTAGCATCACGCATCATACGCTCAACCGGGTATTCGCGTGTGTAACCATAACCACCGTGGAATTGAACAGCCTTTGTTGTCACCTCCATAGCAACCTCTGCACAGAACAATTTTGCCATTGCAGCGTCTACCGAATATGGCTCACCAGAGTCTTTCTTAGCTGCAGCACGACGAACCAGAAGGCGAGCTGCTTCGACCTTAGTTTTGAGGTCTGCCATCTGGAATTGTGTATTTTGGAATTGCGCAATCGAGCGTCCGAATTGCTTACGTTCTTTGGTGTATTTCACAGTCTCGTCTATTGCGCCCTGAGCGATACCCAAAGCCTGAGATGCAATACCGATACGACCACCATCGAGAGTCTTCATTGCGATGGCAAAACCTTTACCCTCTTTACCCAGCAAATTTTCTTTGGGCACCACGCAATTTTCGAAAATCAACTCGCAAGTAGCCGAACCTCGAATACCCATCTTCTTCTCTTTCTTGCCGATTGTAAAACCAGGCATATCCTTTTCAACGATGAAGGCCGAAATGCCACGAGTACCCATTGACTTGTCGGTCATCGCCATAACGATATAGACGTGGGCATACTGAGCATTGGTGATAAATATCTTCGAGCCATTGAGAATATAGTTATCGCCTTCGAGACGAGCCGTAGTCTGCTGACCTGCAGCATCGGTACCCGCATTTGGTTCGGTAAGTCCGAATGCTCCGAGCCACTCGCCTGATGCAAGTTTTGGCAGATATTTCTGTTTTTGTTCGTCTGTACCGTGTTCCATAATCGGAGCAATACAAAGCGATGTGTGAGCCGAAAGCACTACGCCTGTCGTAGCACACACCTTTGAAAGTTCCTCTACGGCCATTGTATATATCTGGTTTGTACCGCCTGCACCACCATACTCAACAGGAACAGGAATACCCATCAGTCCGATTTCGCCCATCTTGCGTACGGTTTCTTCTGGGAAACGCTCCATTTCGTCGATTTCGGCTGCTAAAGGCTTAACCTCTTTCTGTGCAAATTCGCGTATCATCTGCAGAAAAAGGTTCTCTTCTTTTGTCAGTCTGAAGTCCATTATCTAATGTTTTTATGTGTATAAACTATCTCTATTTGTAGGGGCTAAGAATATGTTAGTAGGTGAAAAAGCCTGCACCTGTTTTGCGACCAAGCAGATTTGCTCTGACCATCTTGCGCAACAGCGGGTGTGGACGATACTTGTCATCGCCGTACTCGCTATGCAACACCTCCATAATAGCCAGACAAACGTCAAGACCAATCAGGTCGCCCAATGCCAACGGACCCATCGGGTGGTTAGCACCAAGTTTCATAGCCTCGTCAATCTCCTCTTTTGTAGCTACGCCGTCAGCCAGAATACCCACAGCCTCATTGACCATCGGAATCAAAATGCGGTTCACTACAAAGCCCGGAGCCTCATTAACCATTACGGGAACCTTACCGATTGACTCTGCCAATGCCTTAATCTTATCTGCAACTTCGTCCGAAGTACGTTGTCCCTTAATCAACTCAACAAGTTTCATAACGGGTGCAGGGTTGAAGAAGTGCATACCGATTACCTGCTCGGGGCGAGAGGTGCAACCTGCAATCTCGGTGATAGAGAGTGACGAAGTATTCGATGCCAAGATAGCCTCGGGTTTGCAGATTTGGTCCAACTGAGCAAACAATTCGCGTTTGAGCTCCATTGTTTCGACTGCAGCCTCGATGATAAGGTCACAGTCTGCCAAGTCTGAATACTCGGCTGTAGTTGTGATGTTGCCCAATACCGAATTCATATACTCTTCAGTTACCTTGCCTTTTTCAACAAGTTTTGCCAATGATTTGGTAATTTTGGCTACTGCCTTTTGGTTCGATGCCTCTGAACGGCTCTTCATCAACACCGGAACTCCTGCCTGAGCAAACGCTTGCACGATGCCTGAACCCATCGTACCTGTTCCTATTACACAAATTTTCATAACTCTATTTTTTATCTATTCTTAAATTCTGCTTTTCGTTTTTCGAGGAATGCTGCCATACCCTCCTTCTGATCCTCCGTAGAGAAACACTCCGCAAAGAGTCTGTTTTCATAGGCTATCGCCTCGTCTGCCGACATATCATAACCCTCTGAGATGCTGGCTTTCGACTTGGCTACGGCAAGCGGTGCATTGGCTGCAATCATACGCGCCATCTCGGTTACGGTAGCCATCAACTCCTCGCCCGGAACTACGGCATTCACCAATCCCGACGCCAGAGCCTCATCTGCGCGCATCGTGCGACCTGTGTATATCAACTCCTTAGCCTTACCCTGACCAATCAACTTCGCCAAACGGTAGGTACCCGAAAATCCGGGCGTAATGCCCAACTTAACCTCGGGCTGACCAAACTGCGCACGGTCCGATGCTACGCGGATATCGCACGCACAAGCCAATTCGCAACCACCGCCCAATGCGTAACCATTCACTGCCGCAATGACAGGTATGGGCAACTGCTCAAGACGGCGGAATACGCCCGCACCAAAACGGCCAAATTCCAAACCTTCGTCATAGTTCTTTGAACTCATCTCGCTGATGTCGGCACCGGCTACGAACGCCTTGCCAGCACCCGTGATAATCAACACTCGAACATCATCGCCTATCGAGTCCACAAATCTGCCCAGTTCGCCGAGCACCTGTGTGTTCAGCGCATTGAGCGTACGAGGCGAATTTATTGTCAATGTACAAATACCCTCGCTCTGTTCTACGGTCAAAAATTCGTAACCCATTAGAGCATCGGTTTTAATTCGGGTGAAATAATCAACTCAGCCTCTGTCGCAGCCTGAACCTGTTCTACGGTGAACTCAGGGTGCAACTCTTTGAGAACAATACCCTCGGGAGTAATGTCCATAACACCCATCTCAGTGATAATCATATTTACCTGACCCTTTGCAGTCAGCGGAAGTGTACACTTTTTCAAGATTTTTGGGCTACCCTTTGCAGTGTGCTCCATAGCCAGAATGACACGTTTTGCACCTACCAGCAGGTCCATTGCGCCACCCATTCCAGGAACCTTCTTGCCGGGAATCATCCAGTTTGCCAAGTCACCATTCTGGTCTACCTGCAATGCTCCCAGCACGGTTACATCGACGTGTCCACCACGAATGATACCGAACGATGTAGCGCTATCGAACGACATTGCTCCCGGCAGCGCTGTGATATATCCGCCACCTGCGTTTACAAAGTGTGAATCTTCTGTTCCGGCCTCGGGCGTAGGACCCATTCCGAGAAGACCGTTCTCAGACTGAAGCGTCACGTGTACACCTTCAGGAATATAGTTGGGAACTTCTGTTGGAAGTCCGATTCCCAAATTTACTACGTCACCATCGTGCAACTCTTTTGCTACGCGTGATGCGATAACCTGTCTTACCTGTTCCTTGTCCATAGTTTTATATCTTTTTATTCGTTATTACTTATTTTCATTTCTGCGCACAAGTTCCTGAGCTACAAAAGAGGCTACGTCGTCTGCGTATGTACCCATTCCAAAGCCAGCATCGTAACCCAACTCCTTAGCCAATTCGTGTGTAATACGCGGACCTCCACAACAGAGAATAACCTTATCGCGCAGCCCCTCTGCCTCGAGCATCTCGACAAGTTCGGTCATATTCTGTATGTGAACATCTTTTTGTGTAACGGTTTGTGATACCAACAGGGCGTCTGCCTTCAGTTCGATTGCCTTTGCAATGAAATCCTCGTTCAACACCTGCGAACCCAGATTGTACGCCTCGAACATCTCGTAACGTTCGATGCCGTAGTGGCCAGCATAACCCTTCATATTCATAATGGCATCAATACCCACGGTGTGAGCGTCGGTACCCGTACTTGCTCCGACAACCACGATCTTGCGACCCAGATTCTCCTTAATGTAGTTATCTGTCTGGGGCATATCCATCGTCGTTGACTCAACTTTCGGAACATATATCTTTGTGAAATCCACAGTATGTGTGCAAGAGCCATAGCAGTTGAAGAATGTAAAACCGGGAGTCAGTTCCTTGTAATAAACTACCTGCGGATTCTCCAGCCCCATCTTCTTGAGCAACTGTTTAGCAGCCTCTACTGCCTCGGCACCCTCGGGTACGGGCAGCGTGAACGAAATCTGCACCTTTCCGTCATTTCCCGTATCACCATACGGTTTAACATTTTGAGGATCTAAGGTTTTGTCGAAATCTCTATCCTCCATTGAATATAATCCGCCGCTCATTTTTTATCTCCTTTCATTATCTCGATAAATGGATTCATATACTCACGTCCCTTGGGGAATACGCCTGCAAGACCCTTTCCACCACTCTTCGGACGCTTAACATCGGCGAACATTCCCTGCTCGAGAGCCGAGAACAGACCCACCTTCTGAATCTTCTGCAACAACTCGTTGGTATTTGCTACTACGGTCTTGACACGAGTCTGAACCAAACCTCCCTCTTTGAATTCGACCTCATCACCAATCGATCGCATATTGTTGAAGATATACTTGGCATTCTCGATTGACAACGCACGGTCTGACATAAACGGCGTATGGATAGCTTCGGTCATCATACCCAACAGCTGGATACCCTGTCGAGTCCATATTGAAATGGCATTGAACAATGCGTCTTGAATGTGACCACGGAAAATATTTCCAGTCATAAACTTGGTCGGAGGCATATACTTCAGAGTAGCCTTGGGGAATATTTCTCTAATCATTTGAGCCTGAGCCAACTCGTAAAGGAATCCGTTTTCAAGTTCCGGATCCATCTCGAATGCGTGGCCGAGTCCCATCTGTTCTGCCGGCAGACCTGCCATTGCAGCCAACTGCTCATTGATAAGGTCTGAAGCCAATACGGTATGAGCCTCTTCGAAGGCATCTGCCGTAGTCAGATAGTTATCCTCGCCGGTGTTGATGATTACGCCCGCAAAACCATTGATTACACGAGAGAAGTATTGGTCTACAAGAGTTCGCTGCATATTGATATCGCGGAACAAAATGCCGTAAAGCGCATCGTTCAACATAACATCAAGTCCCTCCAATGCACCCATAACCGCAATCTCGGGCATACACAAACCAGAACAATAGTTACACAAACGAATATATCTGCCAACCTCTTGTCCCACTTCGTCGAGCGCTGCACGCATAATGCGGAAGTTTTCCTGAGTAGCAAATGTACCTCCGAAACCTTCAGTTGTAGCGCCATAAGGAACATAGTCCAACAGACTCTGACCTGTTGTGCGAATTACTGCAATAATGTCCGCACCCTGACGAGCTGCGGCCTGAGCCTGAATTACATCTTCATATATATTACCTGTTGCCACGATAACGTACAGGTATGGTTTTTCGCCCTCGCCCAAGGTATTGATGAACTCTTCGCGACGGGCGCGACGAGCGCGAATGCGATCTATTGCCGCATCAATATGTGGTTGCAGACCTTCTATAATCTCCTCCTTAGACCACACCGGCAGTGTATCCAAATCCAATTGACCTGACACAATCTGCTCGGCAATAACCTGTGGCGACAACCCTGTCTCTTTTACTGCATTACCGATATGGTATATCACACCGTTATCCAATTTTCCATTATGCTCCAAATGCTCAACAACGACATTGGGCATCGGGACTCCGTTTGCATCGACTCCGTCTATTCCCAGAAGGCGACACAGAGTTCTTTCGACTGCAACAGTCGAATAGCCGTCGACAAAGTGCTGAACCTGAATAGCAATCTCCTTTGCTGCTATTCTTGCTCGCTTAACCTCGGCAAAATCAAGTCCTACTTTACTTTTCATTGTCTATTTTGTTAGTATTTTTCTTATATTCTTTATTATTTGCTCATCGACTCCGAGTATCGTTGCTATGCGCAACGCCTCGTGCGGAACATCTGTCGTGGTAACGGGCTCGGGCTGGTAATCGAAATAGCGCTGCAAATTCGCAGCATTAACCACATCGCTCTCTGTACAAACCAATCCCCTGATGCGCAACCGCTGACACGAACTATCAACATTGCCATAATGGGTAGCTATCACCGAACGTACACCCTGTTCAGAAAAATATTTTATTACCGCACCCACTATCGCAGCTCCCTCAATCGGATTGGTAGTGCGAGCCAACTCGTCAATAGTGACAAACAGTCGCTCGCCGCTGGATACTCGTTCAACAACCTGATTCAGTGACAACATTTCGGCTGCAAATGAGGAGAGTCCTCCCTTTGAATCGGCATTATCTCCCGATATGGTATAGACTGCATCACACAGAGCAACCACTGCACGCTCGGCTGCAACATAAAATCCATACTGACACATCACCTGCGCCAATGCTACAGATTGAAGCAGAACACTCTTTCCGCCCATATTGGCTCCGGTCAGCAGCGTAGGCTCAGCACACAATGACTCGACATTTATCCTTTGGTAATTGATCCCACGAACACGCAGCGACGACTGCACCTCGGGCTGGAATAATCCCCAATATCCCGTGGCTGAATCACCATCTGCAAGTTCTGGACGCGTAAATCCCAATCTGACAGTCTGTTCGGCCTGCGCCATAACAATATCCAGATAACCGGCATCATTCAATGCCGAATATATATCTTCGGAGTACTGTTTCAGACCAGCACTCAATCTGCATCTAATTTGTTCTTCACACTCAGAAATCAACTCAAAAACGCTATCCCGTTTCTCTTCGGGGCTATTTTTCAGTTCATTTCTCAAATGCCTTAACTCTTCGCTATACGAATCGTAAATTCTGAATGCAGAAACACTATGTCCATCTGGGTCGAGAAGTGTCAATGGAGAGTCAAGATTTCTGCGGACTATCACACTAAATTCCATCTGCTCGCAGCAACTGCAAATATCATAATAGAGCAGTATAAAACTCTTTATCAGAAAGAGGTCGGTATCATTCAACACTCCACCCTCGCCAAGCAACCTCAACACTGCCGAAATATCCTTCAACTGAAGAAATTTTGTTCTGAGCGATTCGAATCGCGGGTCCGACACTTTTGTCAACAACTGCTCGATATGGTCAAAACGATTTGCAAGTTCCGAGGGTGAAGCTGACCATTCGCGCTCGAAAAGCATACGACGTCCCACTGATGACCTGATGTCCAAATCATCAATGACGTATCTCAGTCCCTCAATCCTTGTCAAATCATTCTTTAGCATAAAGTCCTTACATCAAAAACATTACACTCTAACTTTTCGGATAGCTTATCCACGGCCAGCGACGAATCAATTCTGTATCCCGAAGGCGAAGTCGGATTTACCGTTACGGCCAACAATCGCGGACGACGTTGCACATAAATCGCTCCCCCACTCGACTCGAATCTATCCAAAACTCGCTGCTCAACAAACAACCGCGTAAAATCTGGTATAACCAATCTGAATCCTCGCGCTCCAATATTCGCACTCACACGCTCCAAAACTCCGTCCGTAATGGCACCCGATACATACATCGTGTCATACTGCTCGAACCACCTCTTATCCAGTGATTTCAATTCTATGGTCGAACTTATTTCGGGATTAGCTTCACACTCAGATTGAGTGTCAAAAAAACGTGCTCCACGAATACTTTCGCTCCAGACTCGGCCGCTCCATAAAGGCAACGATATCTGTCTGCAAATGTAAAGTGTCTTGGCTACCATTGTCGAAAGATTTGCCGACACGGCAGCTCCCGTAGCTAGAATCATACCATCGGTCACAGCAGGCGACGCCGTACTGCGACGTCCCAGCGCACCATCTACCAATACGGTTTGGGCTCCCAATGAGTTCATAAGGTCTATCACCTCACGCGTAGACGCTGTATCAGGCGCACCACTGAGTATAACCTTACCTCTTTCGACTACATTCCCTACGACCAATCGCCCCATAGATGTTCTTATATCAGGCATTGCAACCACCTCGGAATCCAATCTCCTACTAAGGTAGTGACTCTCCGAGGTGGCGAACAATGTGCCTTCAAACAACTCTATTTCCGGCTTGTGCGTAGCAAAAATTTGGTCTTTACACTCGCCATCTACCCCTATCGAAGTGACTCCAGCTCTGACTCCCAGCTCACCAAGACGACTCAATATCCAATTCAAGCTCTCTGTTTTGCCCGTATTTTTATCGAGTCCTACTACCGATATGCTGCGACAACCGACTATCTCTTCGATAAGATTCATTGTCTGTTATTTTTTACTTCTCTCGTGGCGAGCAAGTGAACTCGGCTCAAGAGACAATTTATCACCGTTCAACAGACTTGCTACACCTTCGGTGCGTTTTTGTTCACACTCGGGACAGTGACACTCGTTATGGTATTCAGCTGGCTCGGTGTAGGTTGTGATAACCCCTTCGAAGTTGCGCAGTACAACTCGGCCCGGAGCCTGAGAAATAACATAATTCGGCATCACAGGTGTCTTGCCACCGCCACCCGGAGCATCAACTACGAATGTTGGTACGGCATAACCTGAGGTGTGTCCACGCAAAGACTCGATGATTTCGATACCCTTTGATACCGGAGTACGGAAATGTTCGAGCCCCATAGACAAGTCGCATATATATATATAGTATGGTCTTACACGCATCTTAACCAGACCGTGAACCAGACGTTTCATAACGTGTGTACAATCGTTCACACCGCGCAAAAGTACCGATTGGTTACCCAACGGAACACCAGCGTCAGCCAACATTGCACAAGCTCGAGACGACTCGGGTGTGATTTCGTTCGGGTGATTGAAGTGTGTATTCAGCCATACAGGGTGATACTTCTTCAGCATAGCGCACAATTCCGGTGTAATACGCTGAGGCATCACAACAGGTGTACGCGAACCAATGCGAATAATTTCAACGTGCTCGATTGCTCTGAGTCGCTTGATAATATATTCCAAACGGTCGTCTGATACCAACAGTGCATCACCACCCGAGAGCAATACATCTCGAACCTCAGGTGTCTTTTCGATATATTCGAGTGCCTTTTCGATGCGTTCTGATGGCATTATCGAGTCACTCTGGCCTGCGAAACGACGGCGTGTGCAGTGACGGCAATACATCGAACACTGGTCGGTAATCAACAACAACACTCTGTCCGGATAACGGTGTGTCAGACCCGGAACAGGTGAATCCTCATCTTCGTGCAGCGGGTCAAGAAGGTCTGCAGGCGAACGATACAACTCCTGAATAGACGGAACAGCCTGACGACGTACAGGACAGTGCGGATTCTCAGGATCAATCAGAGTCAGATAGTATGGTGTGATTGCCATACGCAGAGTCTTCAACGACTCTGAAATACCCTGCTCTTCCTCTTTGGTCAGAGTAAGATATTTCTTCAAATCATCGAGAGTCTCAACACGATTGCGAACCTGCCATTTCCAATCGTTCCACTCGGCATCTGTTACGTTAGGAAAATATTTTTTCCTTCTTTCAATGTGATTGCTCATCGTTCTATGCGTAAAGTTCGGTGAACACTTTTCTCAATTCTTCGTTTTCGCGCAACTCCTGAAGCGTAATTTCAGCGTGTCCCTTTGTGTAACCGTTACCCACAATCATTGTAACGTCTGAACCTACACCTTCTGCTCCGAGCGCTGCCTTTGTAAAGCTTGTTGCCATTGAGAAGAAATAGACTACACCATCTCTCTTTGTACAGATGATACTTGTCATTTCAGTATTAGGAATATTCACATTATTGATTGTAACGTCAGCCATTTGACCATTTGTCAATTCTTCGATTTTTTCGAGTACCGGTACAGGAATTGTTGCATCTGCGCAGAATACCACGTCACAGAATCCCAAACGAGTCAGACGGTCAGCACTCTTCTGGCTGTGGCACAAACCGATTACGCGACCTGTTACGCCTGCACGTTTCTTAGCTTCGTAGCAGCACAACATACCAGATTTACCACCTGCACCAATAATCAGTACAGTATCACCAGGCTTAACCAATTTAGCAGTTTGTGCAGGTGCACCTGCTACGTCGAGTGCCGACAAAGCCAACTTTTCAGGCAAATCTGAAGGAATCTTTGCGTAGATACCTGTTTCGAACAGAATAGCCTTACCGTCGATATCAACCTGGTCTACATCTTTGCGGATTGATTTAATCTTATCTATGCGCAACGGTGTCAATGACAATGATACCAATGTAGCAATCTTATCACCCTCTTTCAGGTCAATCTTACCCTTCAGTGCATCACCAATCTTCTCAACAGTACCCAACAACATACCACCGGAACCTGTTACTGGATTGCGATGCTTACCCTGTTTAGCCACGATGTCGAACATAATCTCTTTGATTTTTTCTTCATCGCCGCCTGCCTGTTCGTTAATCTGTGTGAATGATGCTGAGTCAATATTCAGAGTCATTACGTCAATGAGAATCTCATTGTCGTAGATTTCGTCCATATTGTTGTCAATCTTATCTGCCGGTTGTGGAAGTACACCTTTAGGAGATATTACTCGGTGTGTACCGAATTTGTTACCTTTCTTTTGCATTGTGATATATTTTTTAATTGTTTTTACTCTACTTTTTCAATCCGAGAATTTCACGAGCTTCAGCCGGAGTTGCAATCTCACGTCCCAACTCTTTAGCTATTCTCACAACTTTTTCTACCAATTCGCCATTTGATTTTGCGAGTACTCCTCTCGAAAGATAGAGGTTATCTTCGAAACCAACTCTTACGTTACCACCCATTGCGATTGCCGCAGCAGCCAACGTGAATGCGTGACGGCCAATACCCGTAGCAGTCCAAGTCGAACCAGCCGGAATGCCATTAACCAACCAGCAAAGGTTTTGTACAGTAGCCGGAGTACAGCCTGGAACACCCAATACGAAGTTGAACTGCATCGGAGCTCCCGGAACCTGACCCTTCTTAGCCATTGCCAGAACGGTATCAAGGTGACCCATTTCAAAACATTCGTATTCGGGTTTGATATTATTTTCAATCATTCGCTTACCAAATTCGCGCATCATCGGCATAGTATTTTCAAATACATCATCGCCAAAGTTGCAGGTACCACAGTCGAGTGTAGCCATTTCGGGATACAACTCCGTAGGTTGCAGACGCTCTTCGGCAGTCATACCTACTGCACCACCAGTCGAAGGAATAAGAATAACATCTGGACAAGCCTCCTTGATTGCGTCCATACAAACTTTGAAACGCTCTTTGCTCTGAGTCGGAGTACCATCATCTTCTCTGACGTGTACGTGTACGATTGCTGCACCGGCATCTACTGCCGACTTAGCCTCTCTTACCAACTCCTCAACTGTATATGGTACTGCCGGATTCTGCTCTTTGGTTACCTCAGCACCACAAATAGCAGCCGTAATTATAAGTTTTTCCATTATTGTGTCTATTAGTGTGATTAAATCTACTTCTTACGTTGGCAATCTTTCGGCACTACGCAGGTTCCAGTAGCACGACAAACGATGATTGGTTCAGCCAATACGTCTGCAGCCGATGCCGAAATGTCAGTTCTCGGAGCAATAACCTTACGAGCAACGAAACTCATTTTGCGTGATGTATTTCCAACGTGTGTGATTTCTCCTTCAGCCTCGATATAATCACCTGCATAAACAGGAGCTAAAAATTCAACATTATCGTATGCGCAGAACAAACCTTCGTCACCATCTTGCATAATGAGCAATTCGGTTGCTACGTCTCCGAAGAGCTGCAACATACGGGCTCCGTCAACCAAGTTACCACCGTAGTGTGCATCGTGTGATGCCATACGCAATCTAATCAATGATTTCATAACGCTATATTTTTTGATTATTATCTTACAATTTTGTCTACGAAAATAGCGGGAGTGTGAATTTGTTCAGGCGCAATTTCTCCAACCTTTACAATCTGTTCGGGTTCGGCAATAACAAGGTCTGCTGCTGCTGCCATCAGTTGATTGAAATTATTTGTAGTACCCTTGTAAACAATATTTCCTGATTCATCACAGATTGTACCGCCAATGATTGCAACGTCTGCGCGCAACGGTTTTTCCAAGAGATATTCTACTCCGTCAACTGTGATTTTCTCTTTACCCTCTTCGATGATTGTACCGAGTCCTGTTCTTGTCAGTACACCGCCAAGACCAGCTCCACCAGCACGTACACATTCAGCCAATGTTCCCTGAGGATAGAACGTAACCTTCATCTCTCCTGAGTTCATCTTTTCGCCTGTCACAGGATTAGTTCCAACGTGAGAAGCTATGACGTGTTTGATTTGACCACTCACAACCAGACGTCCGATACCTCTATCAGGATATCCTGTATCGTTACAGATTATTGTTAAATCTTTTACTCCGCTCTTTTCCAACTCTTCTATGATTCGGTGTGGAGTTCCATTAGCCAAAAAACCACCAACCATTACGGTCATTCCGTCTTTGATAAGTGAGGCTGCCTCTTTTGCGGTAATAAACTTGTCCATATCTTTTGTATTTTTAATTAGTTACACTATTTCTTAATGCTACAAATATACAAATTTTTATTGTTTATTTTTATTTTTCTGAAAAATATATTGTTTATTTTCAATTATTAAAGTTAATAATGTTAATAAATAAACTTTATTTTAAATTAACACAATAATTGTTGATAAGATGTCAAAATTAAGTAAATAACTTGTTCAACAATTTTTGAAAAATTAAGTTGCATTTTACAAAAATCCGTACATACAAATCATCTTTTTCAAATCAATCATAAGTTATGAATTTTTACACGTTTTTTATCAATAACTTATTGTTGAAAATTCTCTTATGTAAATTTGTTCATAATATTTTTCAACATTGTTGATTGATATTTTTATCATACTCGCCGAAAAGCGATATTATTTTGTCAATGCTTTCGAATTCTATTATTTTATCCATCGCACTGTTCCTCCGTACTACATACTTCTATTTCTACAGGCTCAGCTATATTTTCAAGACTCTCAAGAGTTACGGACACATAGAGATTTCCATCATCA
>JAZTZL010000030.1:0-13207 GCA_045637425.1 Rikenellaceae bacterium
ATCCGACAGGCGTTGATAGTGCTTGATGATTTGAGCCTTGATATTATCCAAAGCAAGATTGATTTCTCTTGCTTCCTTGCTCTTACCTTTGGCTCGGTTGCCTTTTACATCCCAAAGCTCTTTTGCAATGGTACGCTTACAGCTGAATTGGGCTACTGAGCCGTTGATTGTCACTCGTCCCATAATGGGGACAATACCGTTTTTCTCCTTGCTTGCGTTCACGTAGAACAGCACCTTAAATGTACTTCGCATAATCCAATCTTTTTTTTGGTTACAAAATTATGTATCAGCGAGTTATACATTGCTACGCAATATGATGCAGAACTATGAAACGTGACGACACAAAGAAAAATCTTACTCGTTTTCGGGTAACGATTAGGCAACCGTTCTATTTCATTATCTTGCGTTTCTTTGCTAAATTGCCATTTCCCGTATTTCCGAGGTTTTCAGCGTAATGCGTTTATTATCAGTGCAAGATGCACTATTATTCCGATTTCGGTTGATTATTCCAGCGTTTTTTTGTAACTTTGCCAAAATTATTTTCAAAATTATGACAAAACGAAATTGTACGATACTGAT
The DNA here is from genome assembly GCA_045637425.1 of Rikenellaceae bacterium. Classification (GTDB taxonomy): domain Bacteria; phylum Bacteroidota; class Bacteroidia; order Bacteroidales; family Rikenellaceae; genus CAJGBR01. The sequence continues at coordinate 580 of JAZTZL010000030.1, forward strand.
ATTGCTGCTGCTGATTGTAGACCAAGTAGTCAAAATTTGGATAAAAACCACATTTACACTCGATGAAAGTGTCGATGTGTTGGGCGATTGGTTCAAGTTGCGATTCATTGAAAATCCAGGAGCCGCATACGGATTCGAATTGGGAGGAAAGTACGGGAAACTCATTCTCAGCCTTTTCCGCATAGCAGCTGTATCCCTGATTGGCTACTATATCTATGCCAAACTTATCCCGCGCAAGGTTAATACGGGAATCATAGTCGGCTTTGTATTGCTGCTTGCCGGAGCGCTCGGAAACATCATTGACTGCGCATTTTACGGACTGATTTTCTCTGACTCCACACCATTCACCGTAGCAGAAATATTCCCTGCAGATGGAGGCTACGGCACATTTCTGCACGGCAAAGTTGTGGATATGCTCTACTTCCCGATTATCAACGGACACTACCCAGAGTGGCTACCAGCAGTCGGAGGGCAACCATTCACCTTCTTCAGCCCAATATTCAACATAGCAGATGCGTACATCTCGGTTGGAGTAATCTACCTGCTGTTATTCCACTCAAAACACCTCAAGTAGTATGAAAAAGAAATTGATAAATATAGTTACGCTTGGTTGCTCGAAAAATACGGTTGATTCGGAACATCTGATGGCTCAGTTGGCAGACTCGGGCTGGAACGTAGTTTTCGACTCAAACAGTTCTGATGCAAAAGTAGTTGTAATAAACACTTGCGGATTTATCGGTGATGCCAAAGAGGAGTCGGTAAACACTATACTTGAATTTGTGCGTGCAAAAGAGGCTGGACTGATTGAAAAAATATATGTAATCGGTTGTTTGAGCGAACGTTACAAAAAAGACTTGGAAGCCGAAATACCCGAAGTTGATGGCTATTTCGGAGCCCGTACGCTGGAAGATGTTGTTCGTGAATTGACTGGCGAATTCAAACCAGAATTGCAGTGCAGACGTATCATCACCACCCCATCACACTACGCATATCTGAAGATTTCTGAGGGTTGTAATTGGCGATGTGGCTACTGCGCAATTCCACTGATTCGTGGAACACATCGTTCGGTGCCGATGGAGGATTTGCTGGAAGAAGCTCGACTGCTGGCACAGGGCGGAGTAAAAGAACTTATTGTCATCGCACAAGACTCAACTTATTATGGTATTGACCTTTACGGCGAACGCCGCATAGCGCAACTGCTCAGAGAATTGTGCAAAATAGAGGGGCTGGAATGGATTAGATTGCACTATGCATACCCATCGCAGTTCCCATTGGAGGTGCTCGAAGTGTTAAGAGATGAGCCGAAAATGTGTAAATATTTGGACCTGCCCGTGCAACATATCTCAACAAACCAACTCAAAGCAATGAGGCGAAACATCACTCGCGAACAGACCGAAGAACTGATATCCAAAATCAGAAAAGAGGTTCTGGGCATCACACTGCGCACAACTATGATAGTTGGCTACCCGGGCGAAACGGAGGCTGACTTCGGAGAGTTGGTAGACTTTGTTACCACGACCAAATTTGACCGACTCGGCGTATTCACCTACTCGGAAGAGGAGGGAACATACTCGGCAGAAAAGTTGCAAAACGATGTGCCCGAAGATGAAAAAGAGCGACGCAGAGATGAAATAATGGAGATTCAGTCGGCAATATCACTCGCAAAAAATGAAGAAAAAGTCGAAAAAACTTTCAGAGTAATTATCGACCGAGTGGAAGGCGATTACTTTGTAGGGCGTACCGAAGGAGATTCTCCAGAGGTGGATAATGAGGTATTAATCAGTTCGAAAGAAAAACTCAGTATCGGAGAATTTTATGATGTAGTCGTAACTCAAGCCGATGAGTACGACCTCTACGGAAAAGTTGTGAAATAAAAAATACAACATTTTTTTGCACAACTTGAAAAAAAATAGTACCTTTGAGGAAAATACAATTTGTTATTAGCGATGCAACTTTTTGAGGTCATTGAACGGTTAAAACAAAAAATCGGCGTGGTTATTGCCGATAATAAACGACTGACCGCCGCGCTGGAAAAAAGCGAAACCAAAAACAAAGAGTTGAGAGATAAAAACAAATTGTTAGTCGAACAAGTAGGAAAACTTGAACAGATTGTGGCATCAAATGCTACAGCAAAGGGATTTGTGAATGTCTCAGGCGGGACAAATCCTGCAGTTGAACGAATCGACAAACTACTCGATGAAATCGAGGATTGTATAGCTCTGATGAATAAACAGTGAACGGCGTATGGATAACGATGAAAAAATGGTAATCAGCGTCCAGATCTCAGGAACAATATACACCCTGACGATTCCGCGTCGTGACGAAGAAAAATATAGACGTGCGGGAGTAATAGTAAATCGCACAATAGCAGGCTATAAAGCAAAATATAAGGCAACACACGAAAACTATTTCGCAATGGCAGCACTACACGCTAGTGCAGAAAATGTCGAATGGTTGATGAAAAATGTCGAAGGACGAGCTACAAACGAACTGCTCGACATTGAAAAAGAGTTAGATGCCTATATTGCACAGATACAAAAATAAGTTCTTTCTTATAGAGGAAGTTCGGAATTCGCCCGCTTGGATTCCCTTTGACTTTGCGAAACTCGACATTTATTTAAAAATGGAGTTGTACCTCAGGTAGTTAAAAACAGGCCTTAACCACTTAGGTGGTTTCCGTTGCGACGGGACGTTGGACGTTTGCGATTATCGGGAGATTCCACTATGACGTTACTGGGGTTTTCGTCTGAAATCAAAGGAGTCTGTGCGGGTTTTATTTTTTTGTAAACCGCTGCAAATATGCAGCTTTGTGAAGAAACTTAATTATAAATTTATACAAAATGATGACACAAATAATAATTGGAGTAGTTATCGCTTTGATTTCCGGTGTAGCAGCCTATCTGCTGACTACAAAGGCTACGGAAAAGAAGCGACGAAATATACTCAAAAATGCCGAAATCGACGGCGAAATGATGAAGAAAGAGAAGATTTTGCAGGCTAAGGAGAAGTTCATTCAACTCAAGGCCGAACACGACCGCTCGTGCAACGAACGTAATGCAAAAATCTCTCAGGCTGAATCAAAACTCAAACAACAGGAAAATTCACTCAATCAAAAAATTGAGGACCTTAATCGCAAAAATCGCGAGGCTGATGCGCTCAAAGAACAGCTCAACACTCAAATGCAGGGCATCAACAGCAAGAAAGAGGAACTCGCAAAGATGTTCAAAGAACAAGTTGCGCGACTCGAACAAATCAGCGGTATGAATAGCGAAGAGGCTAAAAATGTACTGGTTGAATCAATGAAACAAGAGGCCAAAAGCGAAGCTATGAGCTATATCAATGACGTAATAGAAGATGCAAAACTGACTGCCACAAAAGAGGCTAAGAGCATTGTTATCAAGTCTATACAGCGAGTTGCTACGGAAGTTGCCATTGAGAACTCAGTTACCGTATTCAACATTGACTCTGACGAAGTAAAGGGTAGAATCATCGGTCGCGAAGGTAGAAATATCCGTACACTGGAAGCCGCTACGGGCGTTGAAATTATCGTAGACGACACTCCTGATGCAATCATTCTCTCGGCATTCGACCCCGTTCGCCGTGAAATTGCGCGCTTGGCTCTGCACCAACTCGTAACCGATGGCCGTATCCACCCAGCTCGCATCGAAGAAGTTGTTGCAAAAGTTCAGAAACAAATCGAAGAAGAAGTCATCGAAGTGGGTAAACGCACAGCTATCGACCTGGGTATCCACGGCCTGCACAGCGACTTGATTCGTCTGATTGGTAAGATGAAATACCGTTCTTCATACGGACAAAACCTGTTGCAACACTCGCGAGAAGTTGCTAATCTTTGCGGTATTATGGCTTCGGAATTGGGTCTTAACGCTAAGTTGGCTCGTCGAGCTGGTTTGCTGCACGACATTGGCAAGGTGCCCGATGATGAACCAGAACAACCGCACGCAATCATCGGTATGAAACTCGCCGAAAAATACAAGGAAAAACCAGATGTAGTAAACGCTATTGGCGCTCACCACGACGAGGCCGAAATGACTTCTCTGATTGCTCCGATTGTTCAAGTCTGCGACGCAATTTCGGGTGCAAGACCGGGTGCAAGACGCGAAGTGGTTGAATCATACATCAAGCGTCTGAAGGGTATGGAGGATTTGGCAATGTCATATCCGGGCGTAATGAAGACATACGCAATCCAAGCAGGTCGCGAATTGAGAGTTATCGTGGGTAGCGAAAAACTCACAGACCAAGAGGCTGAAATGTTGTCACACGACATAGCTAAAAAGATTCAAGACGAGATGACCTATCCGGGTCAAGTGAAGATTACGGTCATTCGCGAAACTCGCTCAATCAGTTACGCAAAATAGAGTTGCAAACTGCATAAAACAAAGACTGCCGAAGATTACTCTTCGGCAGTTATTTTTTAGTATTCAGTCACATTTAGCGATTAATTACGCCCGAGCCGATAACCTCGCCTTCGGCTGAATACCACGCAGCAAATTGCCCCGGAGTAATACTACGCTGCGGACGGTCAAAGACAAGGAATCCGCCCTGATCTGTCACCTTCAATGTAGCCTCTTGCAACGGCTGGCGATAGCGTATTCGAGCCATATAACGCTGCTCACCACCAACAGCCACAACCTTATCGGGGCGAATCCAATGTATTTCTTCAGGTTTAATTTTCAGAGCACTACGCATCAGTCCCGGGTGTTCGCTACCCTGCCCCACGTAGACAATGTTTCGTTCGACATCAATTCCAATCACAAACAGCGGCAGAGCCTTACCCCCTACTCCGAGCCCGTGTCGCTGACCTACGGTATAAAAATGAGCTCCGTTATGTTGACCAACCACAATACCGTCCGACGGCTTGTACTCATACGGAGCAGACAAATCTTCAAGGTCACCACTCATACGACGCTCGGCCATCTCTTCGTATCCACTCCACGACGCCGCAATCTCGATAATTTTACCCTTCTTAGCTGCAAGTTTTTGTTGCAGGAACACAGGTAAATCAACCTTGCCCACGAAGCAAATACCCTGCGAATCCTTTCGTTTTGCCGTAGCCAACTTCATCTCTTCTGCCACTCGACGCACATCGGGTTTGAGCATATCCCCAATCGGGAATAGAGCCTTAGAAAGCTGATACTGATTGAGTTGACACAAGAAATAACTTTGATCTTTATTAGGATCGCTACCCGCCCAGAGTCCGTAGACGCCGTTCTCCTCTGAGCGCTGGCAGTAGTGTCCCGTAGCTACATAATCGGCACCGAGGTTCATCGCCTCGTTCAAAAAGGCATCGAACTTTATCTCTCTGTTACACAGCACGTCGGGATTTGGAGTTCGGCCGTTTTCGTACTCTGAAAACATATAATCCACCACGCGATGTCTGTACTGCTCGCTCAGGTCAATGTATCGGAACGGAATATCCAATCGTTTGGCAACCAACTCGGCAAAAGTGAGGTCATCGTGCCAGGGGCAATCACCAGCAAGCGTACCCTCGGTATCGTGCCAGTTTTGCATAAAGAGTCCAATGACATCATATCCTTGTTGTTTCAATATATAGGCAGCTACACTTGAATCCACGCCACCCGAGAGTCCTACGACAACGCGCTTCATAATCATTCAAATTTATCACAAAAGTACTCATTTTTTGCCACACAGACAATAGCATAACTATTCATCAGCAAGGTTGGCATTAGATTTTATCTCATTCTCGCATTGAGCAATCCTTCGGCAATCATCAATTCTCGAAAAACTCGCCGACCGATGAAACATTCAGTACATCTACGAGTAGTGCAATAGGCCGAGGACAACTGAACCAATGCCTGAGAAAACAGTGCATTTTCAGGAACGATACCGCAACTACGCCAATGGTTTACATATCGATTATCTTCAGGTTGCTGCTCACCGACAATTCGCAGCGCACGCTCGCACAACTCTTGGTCGCCCACTGCACGTCCATAGGAGAACATCAGAGGCCCGATGAAATTAATTACAAGAATTTCGGCAGCCGCTGTTCCTATACCTGACGGATGGTTTGTCAATACCGCCAATGACGAATGAGTCCGCCAATAATCTCTCAATTCAAAACCAAACACCTTACGCGCAGCCTCGCCAGAATTCAATGCCAAAATATTCTCCAGCGAGAAGTCTGGTTTAGCAATAAGATGCGCAAGATGAATCAACCGACGAATCGGAAGGTTTTGTGGTCTTAAATTATCATTTTTCCAGCGACTAAAATTGATTACATCATTGCAGTATTTCATTTGCAGATTACGGAATCTCTTTTTCAATTCATACGAGTAGTCGTCCATCGGCTCGCCTGCCAATGCACCAGCTACGCCCAACAACAGCGCATCAACTGAGACTGGGTCTACCGATTCTCGCATAAGTACCGAGTATGGCACCTCGCGAGCAAGTTTCATCAACGACTCCTTATTCGCAGCCGACCCCATATTCATCGCACCAAACAGATATATGTGCATTGCTTCGTGCCAGCTACCATTGACCGAATCGAGAATTTTCATCAAGTCATTGGATTTTCGCTCGAAACGCTCGACATACAGACGCGTCAGCGCATTTATTTTCTCGTGTTCGGGAATATTTCGAGCTGCAACCTGACATCTTCCATAGGACATATCCTCCAAAGCCTGAGCCAATGACAACGGATAGCGAACCTCAACAATGGGCACAGGCGTTGCATTAAGATTCATAATTCCGACATCAGCGACTCCTACGATATGCAGCGCTACGGAATCACATTTCGGATCCTTATCGTGTCCGTGCTTATACCAATCACTCGCAGCATCGTGTATGGCTACGCGCCCCAAGAAATTGCCGCCATCTATTTCAATTCTGACATCGACAAAATCAACACCATCAATATTTGAAGCTAGTCCGACAGACTTCACCTCTATTGAGTGGCCAAGAGTTGACACCAATTTTTTATTGCACAGAGCACCGCTACTCCAAACGAATCGCAGCAGGCTTTCGGATTGACTTTTTGTGAGCATTGTTATTATCCATTTTCCAGACAAACAAAGTTACAAAAAATTCAGCAATATTATATTTATCCACCCACAATCAACACAAAAAAGCCTGCACCGAGATTCGGGCAGGCTTTATGTCTATTGCTCTATCAGTTTAGAAATTGAGTATAACACCTCCGGATACTAAACCTTTGTGTCCGTAACCACACTCTGCGAAGATACCGATTGGACCCAATTTAACTCGAGCACACAATGGACTAATCTGATATATAAACTCCTTTTTATCCGAATCTGTCATCGTCTTGTCTTCGTAGTTATTCTTACCCCACATATATCCAGCTCCGCCTGAAATATAAAATCTAACCAAACCCAAAAGATTTACAAAATTCATTTCAACCGCAGGCATAACCATATATCGAGTGCAATCGGTCTCGTAGCCGTTCATATTCTTATCTCGCTTGCTCATACCCAAATCAACACCAATATTGATTTTTGCCAGGCTCAATCGATAACTAAGACCATACATCTGGTCAATGTTATCAATGCCCATAGTGCTCTGTGTCAGGTTTGAACTCCAAACTCGCCACTCACCTTGCAATATCTGCGCAGATGCAGTTGACGAGATAATCAATGCTACAGCCAAAACAATCAGTTTAAGTCTTTTCATCATCTATCTATTTTGAATTATTAGTTATTATTTCCTGTTCAAATTTTTCTCTCCAATGTTCTGGCACCGGCCGCGATTCACCACTTTGCGGATTGAAACAAACCATCGTGCAGTGGCTCGTTGCATTCACAATCCCCGAAGCTGCATCTCGGATAGTCTGTAACAGCGTTATGCTCGTATTGCCGATTTTCTCAATCTGGGTTGTCACCTCTGTATCCTGAGCCATAAACACCGGGCTTTCATAAACATTATGCGTAGCCTTTATTATCAGAGATGTATTGGAAGTATGATCTTCGACTCCGCCTATAAGTCTGCGGAACATATCACTCTTACCCAAATCAAAGTAGTGTTGCAGATTGACATTATTAACGTGTCCCAACATATCCGTATCTGCAAATCGCTTTTGAATCTTTATTGTAAAAATCATAGTTTAGGCTCTAATAATTACAATTTCGTTATCCTCAAACACTCTGATTATAGACGAGGGTTTGCCCGTACATTTACCCTGAAACTTCGGAGAAACAACCATATCGACTCCATTTTTAATTTCGTCCGAAATCGAATCAAAATCCTTTGGCGTAACCTCACCCGAAATGTTTGCCGATGTTGAAACTAAGGGTCGCTTCAACAGACGAATCAGTTGCTGACAAAAGTCGTGATTCACGGCACGGATACCAATTGTACCCTCTTGCGGTAACAGATTCACAGCCACGCCATAGCCGTTATCCAACACCAGAGTAAGAGGTTTGTTTGCCACCTCTACAAGTTGTTGAGCTGCGTATGGCACGCGGCTGACATAGTTTGCAATGTTTTGTGGCGAGTCGGTCAGAATCAACATTGATGTTTTATCCTGACTCTGTTTAAGTTTGTATATTTTTTCTACTGCGCTATAATTCGTAGCATCACAACCTATTCCCCAAACCGTATCAGTAGGATAGAGAATAATTCCCCCTCGCTTCAATATCTCAACAGCCTTTTTCAGTTCCTGTTCCATAATAATTACATTTTTGACAAAGGTACTACAAATTTGTGAAATATCAATTTCGCAGCAAAAAAATAGCCTGCAACTACATTGCAGGCTGAAGGCAGATAATTAAGCAAAGGTGTTATTTGACCTCAATCTCCTTAGTTTTGCTTTCGACGGGCTGAGCAAGTTTCGGAATGCAGATTGTCAATACACCGTTCTCCTGTTTTGCGCAGATGGCGTTTTTGTCGATATTCTCAGGCAATATCATCGTTTGCTGAAATTGTGCATAAGAAAACTCTCTGCGCAGATATTTTTCGTGTTTATCATCGTGTTCGTCTTTGGTTTGCTGCTTAATCTCGGTAGATACTACGAGTTGGTGGTCGTCATTGACCGTAATTTTGAAATCACCCTTGGCAATTCCAGGAGCCGCAATCTCAACACGATACTCCTTAGCCGATTCGATAATGTTTACTGCGGGGGCTGTTGCATTGACTTTTGCAATCCATTCATTACCCAAAAAGTCGTTCAGAATTCCGGGCAGCCACGAGGTGGTCTTTTTTACAGGCATCATAAATTTGTACTTCTTAAAGAATTTTACGGCACTATTGCCGCAAAGCGTTGATACAAATTATATGCCTTACCGACCAAGCGGGTGGTATTTTGCAATTGTTTCGTGCAGCGACTGCTTATCCAGATGGGTGTAGATTTCAGTAGTCGAAATGTTTTGATGACCGAGCAACTCTTGAATTACGCGAATGTCGGCTCCGTTCTGCAACAAGTGCGTAGCAAATGAGTGGCGCAGTGTATGCGGACTTATCTGTTTTGTGATTCCCGCTTGTGTAGCATAACGACGAATAATATTAAAAATCATCATTCGAGTCAGAGGTTTACCCAATCTATTGAGGAATATTATTGGGCTATTTGAGGGATTGGGCATTGCTCGGCGCTGTTCGAGATAGATGTTTACCATCTTCACCGTAGTAGAATTGACCGGCACCAATCTCATTTTATCACCTTTCCCGATTACCCGGATAAATCCATCATTAAAAAACAAGTCGGAAGTTTTCAGCGTAATCGCCTCACTGACACGCAATCCACAACCATACATCAATTCTATTATGGCTCTATTTCTATGTCCTAACGGGTCGGATAAGTCTATGGCATCAATAATGGCGATGACCTCTTCGACGCTCAACACTTTGGGCAGATTGCGTTCTTGTTTGGGCAGAGCAACCGATTCGGTCGGAAGTGTCTGAATGCGCCCTTTTATCAGCAGAAATTTGAAAAACGATTTTAATCCGCTAACTATTCGCGCCTGTGACGTAGCTTTCAGCCCATTGTCATAGATACTACACAAGAATTGCTCGATGTGCAGTTCGGTAATTTCATCGGGGCTGGAGTTATATGGGAATTCCGTTGTTACAAACTCGCTAAATGAAGCAATATCGTGCAGGTATGATTGCACAGTATTGTCCGAGAGGTTTCTCTCAAGAATCAGATACCGAGCAAAATCGTTTATTGTTTCATTCCAATCGAGTGCCATAATTCCACCGCTTAGTCCATCTGCAAAGATACGCAAAAATAACGATGCAAAAATAAAAAAGTCCCGAGCATTTCGGGACTTTTTTCATTGTATAAACGAATAATATTACTCTTGCGAATAATGACTATTTAGCCCAAAGTTTCACCAAGTTGAGAATTGTTTCAACGGCTTTTTCCATAGTATCTACCGAGCAATACTCATACTTACCGTGGAAATTCATCATACCTGTAAACAAGTTCGGACAAGGCAGATTCATAAACGAGAGACGCGCACCGTCGGTACCACCACGAATAGGTTTAATGATAGGTTCAACGTCTGCCAATTTCATAGCTTCGATTGCTTTATCCACGACTTCTGGGTAGAGTTCAACCTGTTCGCGCATATTGTAGTATTGGTCTCTGAGGTTCAGTGTAACTACACCTTCGCCATATTTCTTGTTCAAGAAGTCAGCAACATCTTGCAAGTAGGTCTTTTTCTGTTCGAATTTAGTGCGGCAGTGGTCGCGAACGATGTAGCTCATTTCTGCAGTCTCCACACCACCACTCATTCCTACCAGGTGGTAGAATCCTTCATAACCCTGAGTATGTTCTGGACGCATTGCTGCTGGCAACATCGAGTTGATTTCGCACAAAATCTGCAATGAGTTAATCATCTTATCCTTTGCATATCCCGGGTGGATATTTCGGCCTTGAATCACGAATTTAGCACCTGCTGCATTGAAGTTTTCATATTCGAGTTCGCCGATAGGACCACCGTCGAGTGTGTATGCGAAACGTGCACCAAAGTGTTCAACATCGAAGAAGTCTACACCTCGACCAATTTCTTCATCTGGAGTAAAGCCCAAACGTATCTTTCCGTGAGCAACTTCAGGGTGAGTCATCAACCACTCTGCAGCGTGCATAATTTCAGCTACGCCCGCCTTATCATCGGCTCCCAACAATGTAGTTCCGTCAGTAACCACAAGTTTGTGACCAACGTGATTGAGCAGTTCTGGGAACTCTTTAACGTACATTGTCAATGACGGATTGAGTTCAATATCACCACCATCATATTTTTCGATTACGCGAGGTTTCACATCTTTGCCTGACATATCGGGCGCAGTATCAACGTGTGCAATAAAACCAATCACAGGTTTATCTTCGTAGCCCGGTGTTGCAGGGATAGACCCCATTGCATAGCCATTCTTGTCAACTTCAACTTCAGTCATTCCGAGTTGTTTCATCTGCTCTGCCAGCAGGTTCAACAAATCGTATTGTTTCTGTGTTGAAGGAAACGATTCACTGTTTTCGTCGCTCTGAGTATCGATAGCGACATATTGCAAAAATCTTTCTAACAATCCCATAATATAAAGTATTAAAAACCGAGTTCGGCATACGACCGAACTCGGGAATAATTAATCAGTTTATTCTTCAGCCTTTGCGCGTTTTGAATCCCAGATGAAGTAGATGATGATAACGGCATACATTACGATTGCCAGAGCTTCAGCACCCTTAGATGCGTTCCAAACCTTAGCAAACAAATCCAAACCAACATATTTCAATACTGCGCTGACAACACCCATCAGGGCACCACCTGCGATGAAACCAGATGCAATCAGAGTACCACGTTCGCGGCGAGCTTTGTTCAAAGCTTCGTCTTTTGAGCGGCTTGCTACAAACCAGCTGATAAGACCACCCACCAACAGCGGCACGTTCAGTTGCAACGGAATAAACATACCCAAAGCGAATGCCAAAGCCGGAATATTAATCATAGTGAGAATCAGAGCCAAAGCAGCACCTGCAAAGTAAAGCATCCACGGAGTGTGGCCACCTTCCATCAACGGTTTGATAACAGCAGCCATTGCGTTTGCTTGCGGAGCAACCAAAGCTCCTTCGCCAACAAAACCATAAGTTTTGTTCAGCACGATCATAACACCTGCAACTGTAGCAGCTGATACTGCAGTACCCAAGAATTTCCAAGCCTCTTGACGTGACGGAGTAGTACCCAACCAATAACCAATCTTCAAGTCAGTGATGAAACCGCCAGCCATTGAGAGTGCAGTACAAACAACACCACCGATGATCATTGCAGCAGACATACCTTTAGTACCGCTAAGACCTGCAGACACCAATACCAATGAGGTCAAAATCAAAGTCATCAGAGTCATACCAGACACAGGGTTAGAACCAACGATAGCGATTGCATTTGCTGCAACTGTAGTGAACAGGAATGAGATTACGAATACGATAGCTACTGCGATAACAGTCTGGAAGAGGTTATTGAGTACTCCAAATTGGAAGAAGATGAACATTGTAACCAATGTTGCAAGAAGAACACTGAGAATAATCTTCATCTTAACATCACGATTAGTACGGCTTTCGCTGTTTTCAACCTTCTTACCACCGAGTTCGCGAACAGCCAAAACTACAGCTTGACGAATAATACCCGACGAGCGTACAATACCGATGATACCT
>JAZTZL010000031.1:0-57331 GCA_045637425.1 Rikenellaceae bacterium
AATTCCGCCGATACCGATGTGGCGAGCATATTCAGAGAACATTTTTTCAGGACTCAGAGCTTGGAATTCAGTGAAACTACCCATAACCGGGATAATCACATACCAAACGAGGAATGAACCAGCGCAGATAAATGCGGCATATTTCAAACCTACAATATAACCAAGACCCAAAACCGCAGCACCGGTGTTAATGTTGAATACAACTTTTACTTTATCTGCTGCAGCTGCGCCCCATTCGCACAAACGGCTCGATACGTTTTCAGTCCACCAGCCAAAAGTACTGATGATGAAGTCGTACAAACCGCCGACAAGACCACTGACTGCCAAAAGTTTAGCTTGGTTGCCACCCTTTTCGCCAGAAATCAACACCTCAGTAGTAGCTGTAGCTTCCGGGAACGGATACTTACCGTGCATATCCTTTACAAAGTATTTTCTGAACGGCACGAGCAACACAATACCCAGCAGACCACCCAACAATGATGAGATAAAAATCTGGTAGAATTGAGCCTCGAGACCCAAAATATAGAGCGCCGGCAGAGTGAAGATTGCACCTGCTACAATAACGCCCGAACTTGCTCCGATAGATTGAATAATGACATTCTGTCCGAGCATATTCTTTTTACCTGCAATATTACCGACACCGACAGCAATGATTGCAATCGGAATAGCAGCTTCGAATACCTGACCGACCTTCAGTCCGAGGTACGCAGCCGCAGCCGAGAAGATGATTGCCATAATGATACCGAATGTTACCGAATAGACAGTAACCTCTTTAGGTTGACTTTTTTCGGTCATAATCGGCTCGTAAGTTTCACCCGGTGCCAATTCGCGATAGGCGTTATCGGGCAAACGTGTACCTTGTTTGTTTTCTTCCATATTAGTTTATGTGTTTAGGAATTGAGCCTATCTAACAAAAAAATGTTAGTTAGGCTCAATGTGTAATTATTTATTTGATGTTTGGTTCTTCCAATCCCAAGCCCTTCTTCTTGTCTACGACTTTAAGCACAAAGCCCAACAACAATGCTGCGACACCAAGACACGCCAACATTACCAGCGGTGCAGTGTAGTTGTAAGAAACAGCAGCCTGTTCAGGTGTGATTGTACCGTTCTTCAGACCTTCAACCAATTCGGGGTTAGTCTTATCCAAAACCTTACCAATCAACAACGGGAACAACCACAAACCGATATTCTGAATCCAGAAAATCAAAGCGTATGCGCTACCGATGATTTTCGAGTCAACAAGTTTCGGAACACTCGGCCACAATGATGCGGGAACCAACGAGAAACTTGCACCCAATACCAGAATAGTAAGATAAGCGATGATGATACCACCAACAGCATTACCCTTGAACATCGGCAGCACGAATGCGAATGTCAAGTGGCAAGCTATAAGCAACAGAGAACCAAGCACCAACATTGATGCTGCTTTACCTTTGTGGTCTACGAAGTTGCCGAGGATAGGAGTAATACCCACAGCCAAGAGAGGAAATACTGCGAATACAGTCTCTGCACTTTGGCGCATATAGCCCATATAGCAGAACACTACCAACGCAGCAACGGCCAATACCAACAGGCCGTTTTTCATATTCTTATTTTTTGAGAAGTTGCTTGCGAATGCTGCTGCAGCCACAATCAACATAATGATGTACTGAATAACGGTCACTGTATTTGTAGCCCAGAATGAATTCTGATCAACTGTAGTAAACGTTAAGTTACATTGCAACATATTTACTGCATACTTCTGGAACGGGAAGATTGCTGAATAGTAGAGTACGCAAAGCAATGCTACCAACCAGAAACCGCTGCTCGACAAAATCTTGCCAAGGTCGCTGATTTTGAATGGATCGTCTTTTTCTTCTGCAGCACCAGTCTGTTCATCAAGTTTCTTATCCATAAAGAAATATACGATGAACATAATCAGAGCAATCATCAGCAATACAACGCCGAATGCAACAGAACGAGATACGTCGATTGTACCACCGAGCTTAGCAAATACCGGAGAGAAGATCATACAAGTTGCAACCCCCAGACGTGCCAGAGCCATTTCCGAACCCATTGCCAATGCCATTTCGCGACCTTTGAACCACTTAACGATACCGCGGCTCACAGTGATACCAGCCATTTCGACACCACAACCGAAAATCATAAAACCTACGGCTGACAATTTAGCCGATGCTGGCATTCCGCGATAGAAAGGAGAGATGCCCAGTTCGTCGAAACCGGGTATGTAGTTCAAATTGTTATTGAACCAAGCCTCAAGATTACTGCCGATAAATGCTTCAGTAACTGCATACCAGTTGATTACGGCACCAACCAGCATCACAATACCTGAAAGTATCGCAGTAAAACGTACTCCCATTTTATCGAGGATAATACCTGCGAAAATTAAGAAGAATACGAACACGTTAAGGAACGTTTCAGACCCTTGCATTGTTCCGAATGCAGTTGAGTCCCAGCCTCTTGTTGACTGCATCAAGTCTTTGATAGGCGACAAAATGTCCATAAAAATATATGAACAAAACATCGCAAATGCCAACAAAAGCAACACCAGCCATCTTACGGCTGCCGAATCACTTAGATTCGTTTTCAAGTTTTCTTTCATTTTGTTTTATATTAATTAGTTGTTTGTTTATTTCAAGCCTGCTCGCAAATATTTATTCAGCACTTCGTACGCCTCGCTGATTCCGAGTTCGCCTGCCTTACTGATATCAAGGCTGCCCTTTCGTGTATCCTTAAGATAAATCTGCACAAGTCCTCGGTTGTAGTAAGCCTCAGCAAAGTATGGATATAATTTTATTGCACGCGTATAATCCTCAATTGCACCCGGCAGGTCGCCAGACAGACATCGCAGATTAGCTCTATTGTAGTAGATGTACGCAAAATCTGGATAGAGTTCAGCAGCACGATTCAGGTCTGCGATAGCCTCATCATAGTTGTAACTTCTGTTTGAACTATTGCGTAGTCGGTTCGCTGGGTCTGTATCGATTACAATTTTCTGGTAACTATTGTCGATTGAAGATATGAAGTCAATCATTTCGCTCTGCACTGCACTGCGATTCAGGTAGAGGAACGGATTTTCAGGATTCTGCTCGATTGCCTTTGTGAATGTCTCCATCGCACTTGTGTATTGTTTTACCATCGCCTGAGAGAGTGCATACTTCAGATGGTCGAGCCAATCGGCATCTTTACGCTTTACATTGTTCTCGTTTTGAGCATTGATTCCCGCCAAAGTCTTTGTGTCAAAATCAGTTGTCTTGTTAGTCAGAGTAATGTTCGGCTCGGAAAGTTCTGCGAGGAATATTTCGAATCGTTCATCACGATATTGGTTATGTTTTATAACCTCTGTCGAATCAGGTTTGATGTATGCGAACTTGAACTGCGGCAATAGCGTGATATCCACTCTTTGAGCAGAAGATGCTATATCACTTGACATTTCGTTTGAGCCAAATTCCGAGTCGAATGCCAGCAATTTATTGAATCGCCTTGAAGTATCGGCAAAACTTGTGAATGTACTGTCACTCAGGCGAGAACGATATTCAGCAATTTTCTGGTTAGCAATATCGTAGTCGCGTTTTGAGCCCTTGACGTCGCCCATCGAATACTTTAACTCCGATCTGAGCAGATAGGCATTCGCGAAATCGGGATAAAGTTCGATAGCACGCGAGTAGTCGTCAATAGCGTCCGAAGTATTTCCGAGCAGTGTCTGCAGTGCAGCACGATTATAAAATACCAATACATTACCAGGATTGCGTCTTGCTACGCGGTCGTAGTCGTCCAGCGCGCGGTTGTAGTCGCCAATCTGCGCACGCAAAATTGCACGGTTAAAGAATGCCAATGAATTTGTCGAGTCGATTTTTATTGCGCTGTTCAGATCTTCGATTGCCTGCGCAGGACGCTCGGTATTTGCATAAACCAGCGCTCGGTTGAAGAATGCGAGGAAGTTTGCCGAGTCGTTTTTGATTGCACTATTGAAATCGACCATCGCCGAATCGTATCGTTCCATAAGCATATACACTCCACCACGACGATTGTAACCATCTGGACTATAGTGATTTGTTTTAATTGCACGATTAAAATCGGATATTGCCGCTGTAGTGTCCTTTTTCAGAAGGTAGCAGGTACCCCTGTTAATGAATGCTTCTGCTACGCGGTCGTTCATCTTGATGTATTGGTTGAAGTCGTCAATCGCCTTATCAAGTTGATTGGTCAGCAACAGAGTTACCCCACGGCTATAATAAGGACTCGGCTGGTCGGGACGCAACTCGATAGCCTCTTTGAAATCCTTCAGGGCTTGGTCGTAATTGCCCAGACGAGCCAGCGCAATGGCTCGGTACTCATAAGCAAGCGTGAACACAGGATTAAGCCTGATGGCTGAAGTGTAATCCACTTCGGCACCAATCAGGTCATTAAGATTATATTTTGCCACTCCTCTAAGGAAGTAGGCTTCGTGTACTTTGGGGTCGTATCGCAGCAATATGTTGAGCATCTCGATAGCCTCTCCGTAGTGGGCGTTAATAATAAATTTTCGCCCCATATAATAGAAGTAGTCCTTATTGAATTGCGCCCTAAGTGTCAATGACTCAACAAGTAAGAGACAACAAAACAATACGCCACATATATTTTTCTTAGTCAATCTCATAACAGTACGACTATTCTGTTTGAAATTTGCATTCAAAATTACTTGCGAAGATATACATTTTTTCTCGTTGTTCAAAACCAAATTCAGCCAATAATCAACTTTTTTACATAAATAGATAAACTGAACTTGTGATTATTTTATTTTCCATTTGTAACAATTTTGTCCTATGGTCTGCATTGCTTGGAAATAGTTTTATTCGCAGTTCTCATTCAGCATATTTTTCCACATTTTTTCTTACTTTTGTGACACAGTTCGCAGCAAATATAATGACTGCCGATTGTGAAAACTGCTAAACTTAAATAACTAAAATAATGAAAAAAATCTTTGAACATTTTCGAGATATGGCTCGCGTGTGGCAGTCGTGGCACCTTATGATGCGTATCTTTTTTGGCATTGTAATTGGAGCAGGACTAGCACTGCTCTTTCCCGGCATTAGCGGCATTGCCATATTCGGCGACCTATTTGTAGGTTCACTTAAGGCAATCGCCCCAATCTTGGTAGCGGTTTTGGTTATGTCGTCTATTTCACGAGCTCGCAACGGACTCGGAGCACGATTCAAAACCATTGTCGCGCTCTATATGCTCACCACTCTGATGGCCGCGGTCATTGCTGTATTTGCGAGTCGCCTATTCCCTGTTAATATTGCACTGAACGACATCGCAGGTGCATCACACACTGCTCCAGGAGCGCTCGGAGAGATATTCCGCAACATAGCAAAAGAGGTTACTAGCAACCCTATCACAGCCATTGCCAAAGCAAACTATCTGAGTATTCTCTTCTGGGCTATCGTTATCGGACTCGCGCTGAAGAAATTGGCCAGCGAACAAACCATTAATGCCATTGGTGATTGGGCAGAGGCGATATCTAAAGTTGTACATTGGGTAATTCAATTCGCACCATTCGGCATTCTCGGTTTGGTATACACATCGGTATCGGAAAGCGGGCTTGAAATCTTTACAACCTATGGTAAATTGTTGATTTTGCTGGTTGGCTGTATGGTTACCGTATCGCTCATCATCAACCCTATTATTATCGGTTGTATGTTGAAACGCAATCCCTATCCGCTGGTGTGGTTGTGTCTGAAAGAGAGCGCCGTAAGTGCATTTTTTACCCGTTCATCGGCAGCAAACATTCCCGTGAATATGTCGCTGTGCAAACGTATCGGAATGGACGAGGATTTCTACTCGGTCAGTATTCCGCTTGGCAGTACGATAAATATGGACGGTGCAGCAATTACCATCACGGTTATGACTCTGGCTACGTGCAACACGCTGGGTATCGTGCCGTCGTTGGGTAGCGCACTCTTGCTGAGTATTCTTGCTACGCTTGGTGCGTGCGGAGCCTCTGGTGTAGCAGGTGGTTCGCTGGTGTTGATACCGATGGCTTGCTCGCTTTTCGGCATTAGTAACGACATTGCGATGCAGGTCGTAGCCGTAGGTTTCATCATCGGCGTAGTACAAGACTCTGTGGAGACTGCGCTCAATTCGAGTGGTGATGCGATGTTTACAATCACAGCCGAGTTGCGAGAAAGAGTGAAACGAGGCGAGAAAATTGAATTGCCAAAACTCAAATAGACGCCACATCATTTTACAAAACAAAGAAAGGAGTGCGAGATGCACTCCTTTCTCATTTAACTCCGTGATCCGGAAGGGATTCGAACCCCTGGCCGTCAGATTAGAAATCTGATGCTCTATCCAGCTGAGCTACCGGACCAACGAAATGTGGTTTTCAAAACCGATGCAAAGATAATTCTTTTTTTTCAATTATCTAAACTTTTTTGCATTTTTTTATCATTTCCCACATTTAAGGTTCTTTTAACTATTGAGCAATTAGTGTCATCATCAGCTCATCGTGCCACTTATTGCCAGCTTTCAACCAATCTTTTTTTCGACCAATCTCCACAAATCCGCACTTCTCAAAAAGATTAATACTCGCCTGATTATCAGATGAAATATTCACATAAAGTTGATGCATATTCAACACCTCGAAACAATAGCGACTCACAACCTCAACTGCGGCCGTAGCGTATCCCAATCGTCGGTCTTTATGAGAATAAATCATCAGTCCCAATCCGGCGCGACAATTTTGCGGATCGAAGTCAAAAATATCGATTGTGCCGATTGGCCGGTTGTCGAGTTTTGATTCTATAACGAGTCTCATCTGCCGAGTCTGGTAAATATCTTGCATCTGACTCTCGATAAATTGAGTCAGTATATATTTCGAATATGGTGCTATAGTATTGCTCACCTGCCACAAATCTGAATCATTCTCCCACCCGTAGAGCAATTCTACATCTTCGGGCTCGAGCGCTCTCAGCAACACCTTATCGTTACTCAGTTGTTTCATCGTTTCAATAATCGTTCAATATCTACGGACACTCCGACAGAGTAGGTTCTACCCACAGTTGTCGGCGAGTTATTATAGTAGTAATCAGGAACATAATCCAACAGATTATCAATTGATAACGTAAGATTTATCCCGTTCAGTATTCGGTTGTTCAGCGCAAGTTTCCACATTGTATATTCGGGATAAGTACGCTTTACAGCTTGGTCTATCGAAGTGAATATGTACTCATTCGCCACTACACGCGACAGGTAACGACCGTGCAGCGTAACATTGAACGAATAGTCATTAGATATGAATTTGTTGTATTCTACCCGTAGCGTAGCACTATGTGGTCGAGTGTTGGAAATCAACACCTTATCGCCATTGGCTATTTCGTGGGTATAGGCATATGACAATCGCGCAGATATTCCACAGCCCCACTTTGCCGAGAGATTAACCTCTGCACCTGCAATGTTCACTCTCTCCATATTTGAGTACAACATACCCTTCAGAGTCTGGCTCCAGATAGTTGTTATTCGGTCATTCACGATGTTATAAAATCCCGACACCATCAGGTTGTATCTATTTTTATTGTATTCGGCAGACAACAGGAAATTGTGGCTCAACTCTGACTTGAGTTCCGGATTACCGTAAATCGTAAAAATATTTGCCATATTAAAATCCATATACAACTCCTTGAGTGTAGGAGCTCGGAAACCTGCTGCATAGGAGCCTCGCAGGGTCAGTCGGTCGAAACGATACATCGCTGCAATTTTGGGCGACAGGTTATTTGCTTCGGATTTTGAGAAGTAGTCGAAACGCACTCCCGCCAACAGATTCAGACGTTCCGATATGTTCCAGTCGAACTGCGCAAAGAGGTCTGCAGTATATTGTACGTTGGCTCCCGTTGTCGAGAACTGATAGGACATAAGGTAATCGCGCATAAAATCACCTCCGGCCGTGAGTATCATATTGTGTTTCAGTGAATTATTGTATAATGCTCGCAGTGTATGTTGCACATTGCTGTAATCGCGAATATCCTTACCATTTGAACTAAGATAGTCACTCTTATCATATTGGTCAAAGCTATATCCGAGTTCTATGTTTTGCTGCTCGCTTAAACGATATTTACCCTTAAGGCTTGCACTAAAATCGCGATATCGCTCCGATTGCACATTATCAATATCCCGTTGTCTGAAAAAGCCTCCGAGTCGCGCTAAAATATCAAATTCGTCAGTTTCATATCTCATCTTATGACTCAAGTCATAAGTTTTGAATCCATAAATCTTATTGTAATCTCCAGGGTTTTCAAGCAGAATTGGGTCTGCCGCAGTGTGTCTGAATGATGTCACACTGTTGAAATTTTCGGCTGCATAAGTGAACGTCGCACCATTGCGCCATTGATTATTGCTGGCGTAGCGCGACTCGATATTCAATCTATTCTCATCGGGTTTGACTGTTATCAGATTTACTACGCCGCCGACCGCATTCGAACCATACAACGAAGATGCTGCACCCTTTACAATTTCCACACGTTCGACATTCGACAGGTTCAGTCTTGTATAATCTATATTATCTAGCGTTTCGCCTGCAAGTCGTTCTCCGTCGACAAGAAACAACACAGAATTGCCACCAAATCCCTGCATATTAAGTGCCGTCTGCTGATTCATTGAATATGAAAATTCTATACCAGGCAATTCCGATTGCATCAGTTCTCCGATATGCGTAGCGTCCGAGAGGCGAATATCTTTGGCCAAAATAACACGCGTGGCAACCGGAGTATCCTTCAGCAACTTTTCGGTACGGGTACCTGTAACGACTATGGTCGAGAGATTCACAATATTTTCTGCCAGCATAAAATTCACCTCCGATTGCGCAGCCGAAACATTGCGATTTTCTGAGATATAGCCGATATGACTCGCCAGAAGCGTATAACTGCCGCCATTGGGCAACGTTAATTGATAGCGTCCAGCCGAGTCGGTTATGGCTCCAAGCGTAGGAATTTCTGCAACCTGAATAGTCACCCCCTCAAGCGGAGTCTTTTCGATTGTAAACACCCTGCCAACCACACGGTGTTGAGCAGTCAGTTCAATCGAAACAAGCACTGCAATAAGCAGCAGAACTATTCTTAACGCAGAGTTTCTTGCCATTAGTCAAATTCTAAAGGATAGATATAATCTATTGTTAAAAATCCTTTTACCAGGGATTCGTTTCGGAAGTCGGCCAACCTAACGGCAGCACAACTACCATCATTGAGTCGAATGATATACACCTTTTCTGATGGTGTATAGATTGGAGGCATAATGCTGATATCAACATCGAGCCACTTAGATAGTTCGTGATTTACCAAGCAAGTGTGATATATGATATTGTTATTAATCATATCCGACATATCGATAGCCACATCTCCGATTTGGTCCTTCACAAATGCACCGTCTGGCATCGAGCCCGAACCGAGTAGTTCTTCAAGTGTAGAAAACTTTGTCTCAATCACTTCACCACCATTTGTTTTTGCGGTATAACGGTGTAGTGCGATGTCCCAGTTGCTCGGTTGGATTTCACTCTGCACACGAGATGTGTCTATCTGTTGTGCTCGGAGATCAATGTACACCCAATGCAGATAACTCGTAGCATCTACGAAAATCTGTCCACGCTTGGTTATAGAGTCATATTTGATATAACCGTTTTTATCGTTTTCGGTTATTGGATCGTCATACAAATCATCAAACAGGCCATTACACGAAGAGAGTGATAACAATATCACTCCCCTCAACAAAATTCTATGTAATGACAATTTCATCTAATGATGCAATTATTTATTTTTTCAGATATATAATCACATTTATTGCAGACGGCAACGAACCTGATTTAACAAGCAAAACAAACTGTGCTTCACCTTTGGAATACAAACCTTGAATTGAAGCTGTATATATTACACCATTATTGTTAAACCCAAAATCCGATCCATAAAACAGAGCCGTTCTATCATTGACACCATCAACTTTGCAACTAGGGATTTCGAAAGATGGCATAGCATATTGTCCTGAACCAAAGCCCTCGATTGCAACCTTTATCGAATTTTCATTTATTGTTGTAATCGTAGCAGTTGTAGAATATCTGCCAACTTTTTTTGGCTCTTTATCTTTACCCATATCAATAGACACTTCCGCTGAACCTTTGTAATTTCCAGTTAATCCCCCAGCCGTAATAACCTCTTTATCTTCATTACTACAAGAGACAAAACTCACAGCCATTGCAAGCATTGCTACAAATAATACAAAAAACGTCTTCATACCTCATCAATATTTTAGTTGTTAAAAAACTTCGCAAAGTTACGAACATTAATGTAATAAAACAATACACCTTTTACACTTTCAGTTATATGCATATATCTGATTGTATTCCCTACGTTTTTATCGTTTTCGGTTATTGGATCGTCATACAAATCATCAAACAAGCCATTACACGAAGAGAGTGATAACAATATCACTCCCCTCAACAAAATTCTATGTAATGACAATTTCACCTAACGATGCAATTATTTCTTATTCAAAGACATATTCACACCGATTGCAAACGGCATCTTTCCTGGTGTGATAAGCAACATAAGTTGAACTTCGCCATTTGTATATATGCCCTGCATTGAACCAGAATAGACTACATTATTGTTTGTAAATTCAAAATCTACACCTTGCAACAGCGCCATTTTTTCACTAACACCATCAACTCTGCAGATAGGTATTTCGAAAGACGGCATAGTGTAGTGTCCTGAGCCAAATCCTTCGACAGATATCTTTACTGAACTTTCATTTGTTGCAGTAATCGTAACATTTGTAGCATATTCACCAACGTTTTGTGGTTCTTTGTCTTCGCCCATATCTACAGACATAGTTGCTGTACCTTCGTAATTTCCAGCCACGATATCAGCGGTAACATCATTATCTTCGTTACTACAAGAAACAAAGCTCACAGCCATTGCAAGCATTGCTACAATTGAAACCAAAAATTTTCTCATACTTCATTAATGTTTTAGTTGTTTAAAAAAAATCGCACAAATTTACAAACATTATTTTGTATAAACAATACATCTTTTTATACTTAATGTAAATTTTGCTCTTTCATTACAATTCGCAGTGTTCTGCGAGTTCGCTGCACAAGGAAAGCATCTTCGCTATCCGCGTATTTTGAGAACAAATTTTGGTCATACCCTCTGATTGTGAGTAGCTTCATATTGCTATTGTAAGCCACCTTATACTCCGTACTGAGTTGATCAATCAGTCGGTCCAAATGGCGCGATTTGTCAACACAAACAGTCAGACTCACTGCCGAACTCTGAATCATATTTATTTTGATTCGATACTGTCCCATCTGCGAGAATATTTCAGAGAGATTATCCTCCAATACAAATGATAGGTCATTAGGACGAATCGAGATCAACACCTGATTGTGTTTTAGAATCAGTATCGGCACATCAATTCTGTCCTTAGCCTCTGCACATATCACACTACCTTCCTCATCTGGGTGTGCAAACGGTTTGACATAGAGCGGAATATTATTATTCTGCAACGGTTTGATAGTCTTCGGGTGAATTACCTGCGCTCCGCTATGTGACAATTCGACAGCCTCGAGATAGCTGAGTACTGAAATCTTTACTGTATTGTCAAAGTATTTCGGATCGGCGTTCAGTATCCCCGGCACATCTTTCCAGATTGTAACCGACTCGGCTCCCAGAATGCTTGCCACCACTGCAGCAGAGTAGTCTGACCCCTCGCGCCCCAGCGTAGTCGTATCACCGGCAGAGTTTGCTCCGATAAAGCCCTGACCTATGATTACTTTGCTATCGTGCATAACGAATTCCACACTCAGTCGTCGCGCAGTCTGTTCGAAATTTACACCTGCCTCGCGGAAACGGCTATCGGTAACCAGCAACTTGCGCATATCAACCCAATGGTTTTCTACACCTCCGTTGAGATTAAGATAGTTAGAGATGATTATTGTCGAAAACAATTCTCCAAACGAAACGATTTTGTCATAGAATTTATCGAAATCATCACGTTCAGTACATTGGCCGATTATCATCTCCATCTCCTCGGCGAGGAATTGCAACGCCTGTTTCGCCTTTTGTTGCTGAGTTTCGGAGAAGAGTTTTTCAATTATCTGGTTGTGATAATCCACCACCTCGCACCAACGCTCGTGAGCCTGCTGGTTGCGATTGGCCATAAACGCTTCGTGCACTCGCTCCAGGGCATTTGTAGTCTTGCCCATAGCCGAGATAATCACAAAGATACGGTCTGAACTGTTTCTCAGAATCGACGCTATATTTTTTACACCTTCAGCATCTTTGACCGATGCTCCTCCGAACTTGTAGACTTTCATTTTAGTATCTGTAATGGTCAGCTTTGAACGGTCCCTCTACGGGTACTCCGAGATAATCAGCCTGCTTTTGAGTAAGGGTAGTCAATTCAACGCCCAATTTTTCAAGGTGCAGTCTTGCTACCTCTTCGTCCAACTCCTTAGGCAATCTGTAAACACCTACTTCGCGACGGTTCTGCCACAAGTCGAGTTGTGCCAACACTTGGTTAGTAAATGAATTACTCATAACAAACGACGGGTGTCCCGTAGCACAACCGAGGTTCACCAGACGACCTTCTGCCAAGATAAAGATAGAGTGTCCGTCGCTGAATGTGTATTTATCAACCTGAGGTTTGATTTCCTGTTTAGTAATGCCCGGATATGCGTTAAGTTCAGCCATTTGGATTTCGTTATCGAAGTGACCGATGTTGCAGACAATCGCTTGATCCTTCATTGCAGCCATATGTTCGGCAGTAATGATATCGCAGTTTCCTGTCGTAGTAACATAGACATTACCCTCAGCCAGACAGTTTTCTAGTCGTTTCACTTCGAATCCCTCCATAGCAGCCTGCAGCGCACATATCGGGTCAATTTCTGTTACAACAACTCGTGCGCCGTAAGCTCTCATACTGCGAGCACAACCTTTACCCACGTCGCCGTATCCACAGACTACGACCACTTTACCTGCAATCATCACGTCTGTAGCACGCTTAATACCGTCTGCCAAAGATTCTCTACAGCCATAAAGGTTATCGAACTTGCTCTTTGTAACCGAGTCATTCACATTGATAGCAGGAATCATCAACTCGCCACGTTCTGCCATTTGGTAGAGTCGGTGAACTCCCGTAGTAGTTTCTTCTGAAACACCAACCCATTCTTCCACTGTACGGTGCCATTTTTGTGGGTCTTCAGCCAACAATGCCTTGAGCGTATCCTTAATCACACTCTCTTCGTGGCTTGATGCAGGTTCATTGATCCACTGCGAACCATTTTCTGCTTGAAAGCCCTTATGGATAAGCAACGTAGCATCGCCACCATCGTCTACGATAAGTTGTGGTCCCTTGCCTCCGGGGAAGCTCAAAGCCTGAGCCGTACACCACCAATATTCCTCAAGGGTTTCGCCCTTCCACGCAAAGACGGGTACCCCCGCAGCAGCAATTGCCGCAGCAGCGTGGTCTTGAGTCGAGAAGATATTGCAACTGCACCAGCGCACATCAGCACCGAGTTCAACGAGAGTTTCAATCAGTACTGCAGTCTGAATAGTCATATGCAACGAGCCCATAATGCGCACTCCATTGAGTGGTTTTTGACCTTCATATTTTTTGCGTACTGCCATCAATCCTGGCATTTCGTGTTCAGAGATTTCGATTTCGCGTCGACCAAATTCAGCCAACGACATATCAGCCACCTTGTATGGCAATGTGTTGTTCAAGAACATATTATCTATTATTTTTCTGATTATTGATTCATCATTTGCGATTGCATTTTTCAATTGTTCGAGGCTATCGAATTTACGTTCTTCGCGAATGAACTTAATTAATTCGATGTTTGCTTGATAGTCATAAATATCTTCGTCGAAATCGAACAAGTGAGCCTCGACCACTACGCCGCGCTGGTCGTTGATAGTCGGTCTTACACCGACATTAATCATAGCGTAATGTTTTGAGTTATTGACAGTAACAATTCCGAACCAGACTCCCGAAGGCGGTGTATTGTCGCATTGGATATTTGCAGTAGGGAATCCTAATTGATGACCTATTTTGTTCCCTTGTTTGATAATACCATCGAATTGCATCACTGTCGCTTGAAAAATATACCGCAAAGATAGACAAAATTAAATTATCATCTTTCTCCGCCACATAATTTTATTAATAATTACCCAAAGACCCAGAGTGTTGATAAGAGGAACATCGAGATGAAATTATAGAGCTTGATAATATCCATGATGATAGCAAGCGTATCGGAGAAGAGGTGACTGAGCTGTTAGAGTATAAGCCTGAAGAGTTGTATATTCGACGTCTTATACGCCCCAATATGCACTTAAGTAATCATCGCCGATATGCCGACTATACCACTGCCACGCACCAATGCTGGGGCAACACTGCTCGCGCACATACCAAGAACACTTACCTTTACAATAAGTATCCGCTGAAGTACATCTTTTATCTTAATGCTTAGTTTTTTATCTTTGCGATATAATTTAGATGTAAAAATGTTATTATGGTAGAGAATCGCAAATCACGTATGAGTAAGGATGAGGCCTATTCATTAATCGAGGAGTATTTTTCGAGTGGTGAGCTGCCGAGTGTTTTTTATCGTCGCGTGGGTATTAGTGACAAGCAGTTTTATGCTTGGCGTCAGCGCTATTTACGTGACCATCCATGATATTAAATAACTCGGTATTAAAAGGCATCTCAATAGAGCTATCTTTCGAGGTGTACCAGATTTCACTTTCAGATTGCGGCATTTCTGGATCGCCTTCAAAATCATCACTTTTCGAACACGATGTTGTACACAACATTGCGGCTGCAGCCAAAAAAGAAAAGAATTTTTTCATTTTGCTGAATTAAGTTTTTGAGTTATTATTTTGTTGCAAATATATAACTTTTACTCTGTATGTTAAAATCGAATAAATTCAAAAACACAAATATTTTCGCTGTTATTTTTAGTACTTTGGAAAATTGTTACCTTTGTATTGTTATTGGCAACTAGGTAATGATGAGCAAAAACTCGAATATAGCACACAGTGATACCCTCAAGGATAATTCGTACGAAAAAACATTGAAGTCGAATTTCCTCTTTGGCGGTATTAAATTATTCCAAGTAGCCCTGTCCGTAATCAAAATCAAAATCGTTGCAGTAATTCTTGGACCAACAGGTATGGGATTGCAGTCGCTAATGACCTCAACACTCGCATCTCTGTTCCAATTCACTACGTTCGGTATTTTCCAAAGTTCAGTACGAGATATTTCGTTCAACTCGCAACGATCAGCAAACAAGACTGCAGATATAATCAAGACGCTGAACTCACTGGCTCTGGGTACGGGGTTGCTCGGAGTCATTGTCTGTGCCACATTTGCTACACCGCTCAGTAAGTTCGTGTTCGGCAACGAAAATTTCGGCTCAGCATTCTGGCTGCTCGGAGTCGCACTGATGTTCGAGTCGCTATACAATGCCAAAATTGCCACGCTACAAGGACTGCGGAAACTAAAACCGCTGGCAAAGGCTACGGTCGGAGGCGCTGCCGTTGGATTAGTACTCTCAATTCCGCTATACATTCAGTTCAAGGAGCACTCTATACCATTCGTACTTGCTCTGAATGCTGCTGTCATATTCCTATTCTACCACCTATGCAGCCGTAGCTTTTCAAACATTGCTCCTTCAAGCTTTATCGCACTGAACAAACTAAAGGAGTTGGGTACACCGATTATCAAACTCGGTGCAGTCCTGATGTGCAGTAACGGAATAATGACCATTTATTCTTTGGCGCTGAATTCGTTCATCAATCGCGTGGGTTCAATGTCAGACGTTGGACTCTACAACGGTGCGGTTACCTGCACATATGGTAATATCATCGTCCTAGTGTCAATTCTTTCGGCTGATTTCTACCCTCGACTCTCTGCCTGCATTGATAACAAAACGCAATTTCACAATGTAATCAATCAACAACTTGAGTTATTATTGCTGATTGCAGCACCGCTAATATCTCTGCTGATTATCTTCCCTAAATTCGTGGTCGATGTACTGTTATCAAGCGAATACCATTCCATAATCTCGATGATTAGCCTGATGGCTCTATCACTGATATTCAGAATTATATGGCACACATTTTCATTTGTAATTCTGGCTCACGGCCATCGCAAAACATACTTTTGGTTTGATGCGATACTGGGCAACGGACTTGTTTTTGTAATGAATTTGATTGCGTATAACCTTTGGGGACTAGACGGACTGGCTTACTCGTACATCTGCGGAGCTATCCTAATGGTAACCGTACTCGCAATTCTGATGCACAAAAAATATGAATTACAACTCAATCGCAATGTTCAATGGCTTGCATTATTGGCCATTGTAGCTGTTTGTGCAGAATACATTCTAAAACAGGCAGCGGATAAAATCACAGTAATACCTTCCGTTGTACTGCTGATTATTATCTCGTTGTTCGCACTTGTAGCACTCAATCGCAAAGTACAATTCGTCAAACTTAAATCCGACAAGCAATGACCGAATTTTCTACACGTGTAAAAAATTTTCCAGTAAGATTGTTGCTCGGATTTCTGCTCACAACCGAGTTGCTGTTCTTCGTGGCACCTCAGCAGTGGCAGGTAGACAACTATATATGTGTAGCGCTATATCTTGCGTTGATGAATGTCGCATTATGGGTAGGATATGCTCGAGGGGTGAAATCACATCGAATGCTTTTCTCGCAAGATAAAGTCGATTTGCAAGTAGTCAAGTGGTTGATTGTCATTGCGCTGCCGATGATGATGGTGCAACTCTATTGGGCATTCGGCACACTGAATATTACCTCTATTTACGCTTCGGTTCAGCAGGGAATTACCGACTCTGGCGCAGCTTACAGCGCAAGAAAATCGGACGTAAATCTTACGCTCTACGCGATAAATTCGATAATGTCGCCCGTGATATTTTGTGCATTTGCGTTGGGTGCGTGTTTTTTCAGACGACTGCCGAAAAAATACCGACTCATCTTGCTGGCGCTGATTGCAATGGAACTCTCGAAATGGCTCGCCATTGGCGTCAGAAAAGGAGTTATGGATATGATTATCACCCTGTTGGCTGGCTATGTTGCGGGTAATTACCAACTGCTCGAGAACAAACGCAAACTTGTCCGTGCTGTCATTGTAATGGGCTGTGTCGCTTCCACCTTCATTGCCTACTTTCTAATAAGTAACCTATCTCGCTACTCGCAGGAATCATTCGCTATGGCAGCTGCAAACTACACACCTACAGGCATATATGCACATCTGCCATCGTGGTTGCTATTCCCCATTTACTCCATTAGCGGCTATCTGTGCCAGGGCTACTACGCGTTGGCTAAGGCGCTGGAAGTTGGGTTTATCCAGCCCGACCTATTAGCAACAAATTTTTTCACAGTGAACGTAGCCGAACGCTTCGGAATAAACCCGCTGGAAAATAGTTATATGGATATTTTGCAGAGTCGATTCGGGATAGATACATTCTCGAATTGGCACTCGATATATGTCTGGTTAGCAAATGGTTTTACCTTTGCGGGAGTGCCGCTGTTCATCTATGCTGTGGGTTATCTTTTCGGACAGTCGTGGATTTTGTCAATCCGTAAAAATGCACTACGGGCAGTCCCGATGTTTGTGATTCTCGCACAGATGATATTCTATTTCTTCGCAAATAACCAGATTTTTTCGTTTTCATTCCCGACAATTATCATATTAATGCTGCTATATTTCAGTAAGATAAGACTATGAAACTGTTGTTGATATCCATAAATTCATTCTCAAAAAGCGCGAATAACGGCAAGACTTTCGAGTCGATGTTACGGGGATTCAAGTGTGAAGAACTCGCGCAGCTCTATTTTTCAGCCGAGGTGCCCGATTTCGAATACTGCGAGCGCTACTTTCGAATAACTGATATTGACATCATAAATTCGCTGGTTAAACTGAAGAAACGTTGCGGAGGTGTGGTTGCTCAATCCAATAACCATATTTGTGCAAATACCGAAAAGCAAAAAAAGATGGTTCAGATGGCGAGGAAATTCGTTTCGCCCGCAATGAGAGATTTGTTGTGGGCGACTCGGCGTTGGG
Source organism: Rikenellaceae bacterium (assembly GCA_045637425.1). GTDB lineage: Bacteria > Bacteroidota > Bacteroidia > Bacteroidales > Rikenellaceae > CAJGBR01. The sequence continues at coordinate 18,115 of JAZTZL010000031.1, forward strand.
ATACCGCTGAGTTGCATAGTTGGTGTAGTGAATTTGCACCAGATGTAGTTATGTGCGTAGGCGGACCTTTCGGATTCCTGACCAAAATCGCAGGCGAAATATCCAACCGTTTGGGAGTCCCACTTGTTACGTTCTATACAGACGATTACCTGCTCTACTCCATCAAGCGCAACGTATGGTACGGAATAGAAAAATGGCGCAGAAATATAATTTTCGAGTCTGCAGTCAAGCAGTCGAAACTGCTGCTGGCAATAGGTGAATTGATGGCAGAAGAATATAGCACTCGCTTTAATCGCAAATTCCACCCCATAATGAACTCTGTAGATATCACACCATACAGAGAGTATCCACGCAGAGATAGACTCACTATATCCTATTTCGGAGGGCTGCATCTCAATCGCTGGAAGATGATTGTTCGACTTGCCGAACTCATAAACCAACAAGCGCAAATTGAGGTCTACACGATGAATGCTCCCGAACAAAACATTATGACTGAGTTTAAACGAACAGGAATCCACTATTGCGGCGGAGTTACGGGTGAAATACTTAAAGAGAAAATCTATGGTAGCGATATTCTACTTCATATCGAAAGCGATAATAAATATATGAGACGGCTGACTTCGCTTTCAGTTTCGACAAAGATTCCTGAATATTTAGTCTCCGGACGCCCTATTTTAGGATTCGGCCCCGCAGAGGTAGCCTCGATGAAATTGCTCGCTGACAACAATATCGGATTCTTCATCTCAAGTGAGGATTCAGATTCGAAAATAACCGAAAAACTGAGCCGTCTGATTAATGATTTTGAACTGCGCAAAAAACTCGGAACAAATGGTTACGAATATGCCACGCTCAATTTTGACAACGAAAAAGTGGTAGAACGCCTTATGAGTTTATTCAATAATCTATTATAAATCAACACTATACAAAGTCGACAAAAATTAATATAGAAAATAAGGATATTGTATTGCGAAAATTTGTACATTTGTCGTAAAATGGGATAAAGTTATAATGTCAATATTCAAGGATAAGGTTTTACTGATTACCGGAGGAACAGGCTCTTTCGGCAATGCAGTGTTGCGCAGATTTCTCGATAGCGATATACGCGAAATTCGAATATTCTCACGAGACGAGAAAAAACAAGACGATATGCGCCACGCATTACAAAATCCCAAAGTCAAGTTCTATCTCGGCAATGTGCGCGAAAAATCATCTATTGATGTTGCAATGAGGGGTGTGGACTACGTCTTCTCGGCAGCTGCACTCAAACAGGTACCCTCTTGCGAATTCTTCCCGATTGAGGCTACAATGACAAATGTTATCGGCACAAACAATGTTCTGCTCTCGGCAATAGAACACCGCGTCAAAAATGTCGTAGTACTCTCAACTGACAAGGCAGCCTATCCCATCAACGCAATGGGTATGTCAAAGGCATTGATGGAAAAGGTAGCTATTGCCAAAGGTCGTGAACTTGGTATCGATTCGGAAACCACAATCTGCTGCACTCGTTATGGCAATGTTATGGCATCTCGCGGCTCGGTAATTCCCCTTTGGGTGGAACAAATTACCAAAGGAATTCCAATCACCATTACCGACCCGAATATGACTCGGTTTATGATGACTCTTGATGATGCAGTGGACCTCGTAATATACGCATTCACACACGGAAACAATGGCGACCTATTTGTTCAGAAGGCTCCGGCTGTAACGCTCAGCACATTGGCTACTGCGCTCAAGGAGGTCTACTCGCAGATTAAACCCGAATACGGACTCACGCCCGAAAAAATCATCGGCACACGTCACGGCGAGAAACTCTATGAAACATTGGTTACACGCGAAGAGATGGCAAAGGCTATTGATATGGGCGACTACTACTGTATCCCGTGCGATGACCGAGACCTCAATTATGACAAATTCTTCATTGACGGCAATACGAGAATTTCAGAAATTGAGGACTACCACTCACACAACGCAGAACGTCTGGACGTAGAACAGATGAAAAGTCTGCTTATGAAATTGAGATTTATCCGCGAAGACCTCGGGCTGCAACCAAGGGTAAAACCTCGCGAAATTAGAAGCGAATAACTGTATGAGAATATTAGTTACAGGCGCAAAGGGATTCATCGGCAGAAATCTTGTGGCTCAGTTGAGAAACATTGCTGAGGGCAAGGCTCGGTGCTATGGCGATTTGTCAATCGAAGACATTTTTGAATATGATGTGGATTCGAACGATGAGTCGCTTGAACAATATTGTGCGCAGTGTGACTTCGTATTCAATCTGGCTGGTGTTAACAGACCCGAAAATCAAGATGAATTTTTCAAAGTAAATTCGGGATTCATTGACCGATTGACTCAAATGCTGATCAAGGTAGACAACCGCTGTCCGATAATGATATCGAGTTCAGTGCAGGCTACGCTCTCGGGCAGATTCGGAGATACTCCTTACGGCCGAAGCAAAAAATCGGCAGAGGAAAAACTAATCGAATATGCCCAAACTACAGGAGCCAAAGTGCTGATTTATAGGTTTCCAAATGTATTTGGCAAATGGGCTCGTCCGAACTACAACTCGGTTGTAGCAACCTTCTGTCACAACATCGCAAACGGACTGCCAATCAGAGTGGATAATCCCACGACAGAACTCGAATTGCTCTACATTGACGACCTCGTAGACCAAATGATTCAGGCGTTGAAGGGGTACGAAATGCGAGTGGACGAACACTACTGCAGCGTTCCGACTACGCACCGAGCGACTCTCGGACAGATAGTCGAACTGCTGACTCAATTCAAAGACCAACCGCAAACTCTGACTATCCCCACAATGGAAGATGGCTCATTTGCAAAAAAACTCTACTCGACATACCTCTCGTATGTGCAGCCCAAAGATGCCATCTTTTCGCTAAAGATGAACAGCGACCACAGAGGCAGTTTCACCGAGATGTTCAAGTCTCAGCAATGTGGACAGGTGAGCGTCAATATCTCAAAACCGGGCATAACCAAAGGTGAACATTGGCACAATTCGAAGTGGGAGATGTTCACAGTAGTGAGCGGTGAAGGTTTAATCAGAATGAGAAAAATAGATTCAGAAGAGATAACTGAATTTGAAGTATCGGGCGATAAAATCGAAGTAGTACAGATGTTGCCCGGCTATACACACAATATTATAAATCTATCAAAAGACAAAGACTTGGTTACGGTTATGTGGTGTAATGAATGTTTCGACCCTGAAAAACCAGATACATATTTCGAACCCGTTGAACGCTGATGTGATATGAAACTAAAACTCGATTACTCGGACATTAAATTCCAAGACAATGGAAAACTTAAACTGCTGATAATAGTTGGTACCCGCCCCGAAATCATCAGATTAGCAGCTGTTATCAATAAATGCAGACTCTATTTTGATACGATTTTGGCACACACAGGTCAAAATTATGACTACACACTGAACGGGATATTCTTCCGCGATCTAAAAATCAAAGACCCCGATGTCTATATGGACGCAGTAGGCGATGACCTCGGAGCTACAATCGGCAACATCATCAATGCATCTTACAAATTGATGAACACTATCAAACCCGATGCACTGCTGGTTTTGGGCGATACAAACTCGTGTTTGAGTGTGATTTCTGCCAAGCGACTGCATATACCAATCTTCCATATGGAGGCGGGTAACAGATGTTTCGACGAATGTCTGCCCGAAGAGACAAACCGCAAATTGGTGGATACTATCTCAGATGTCAATATGTGCTATTCGGAACACGCACGTCGCTACCTGAATGCTTCTGGTGTGGCTCCGCAACGAACATACGTCATTGGTTCTCCTATGGCCGAAGTATTGAGTCAAAATATGGAGGCAATCGAAACGTGCGACATTCACAAACGTTTGGGACTCGAAAAGGGTAAGTATATATTGCTGTCGGCTCACCGCGAAGAGAATATAGAAACAGACCGCAACTTCTTCAAGTTGTTTACGGCAATCAACAAATTGGCCGAAAAATATGATATGCCGATTCTCTACTCGTGCCACCCCCGCAGCAGAAAAAAACTCGAACAGACAGGTTTCGAATTGGACCGACGCGTGATTCGCCACGAACCGCTGGGATTTATCGACTATAACTGTCTGCAAATGAATGCCTATGTTGTTGTTTCGGATAGCGGTACTCTGCCCGAAGAGAGTGCATTCTTCACCTCGATTGGTCGCCCGTTCCCCGCAATTTGCATCAGATTGTCTACAGAACGCCCCGAAGCACTCGACCAAGGCAACTTCGTATTGGCGGGCATAGATGAAAAGGCATTGTTACAAGCTGTGGAAACTGCTATTGAGATGAAGAAAAACAAGGATTTCGGCTCGCCTGTATTGAACTACAAAGACCTAAATACATCAGTGAAAGTCATAAAATTGATTCAAAGTTACTCGGGCATCATCGAAAAGGTCGTGTGGAAGGAATACATCGAATAGTTCTCATAGTAATACACAGATGTGCTGAAGAATAGAGCATAAAATATAAATAAAACCAATTTTTGAAATTAGCAAAATTTTATAGTTTTTTCTTTCAAAAATCACATTTTATTCTATATCTTTGCAACGTAAATATATAAAATAAACCTTAATTTTTAACGCAATGAAAAGATTCTTTTCTTTCTTAGCAGCTGCAGCAATGCTGTTTACTGCTTCGTGCTCAAACGAAGATTTGGGCGCAGATGAAGGTGACGAAGCCGTAGTTTCATTCTCAATGAATCTCCAAGGCGCATCTTCAAGCAAGGCCATCGGTGATGGTACTACAGTTAACAAACTCGTTTACTCGGTTTATGAAATTGAGAAAGACGCAGAAGGAAATGTAACAAGTTCTAGGTTTTTGTTCAAGAACGATGAAACCTTTACAAACGTTCAATTCCCTGTAGATATCGAAATTCGTTTGGCCAAGAATAAAGATTTCAGAGTAGTGTTCTGGGCTCAAAACAATGAATGTGAAGCATACACACTCTCGTATGAAGATGGTGGTATGACTGTGGCAGTTAACTACGAAGGTTTGAACAATGACGAAAAACGTGATGCATTCTTCGCATATGAAGATCTTAAACTCACAGGATCAATCCAACACGATGTTACATTGTATCGTCCGTTCGCACAATTGAATGTTGGTATTACAGATGAAGACTACAATGCTTCTGTAGAATCAAATGCAGTTGTAGGACGATCAAAGGTTACAGTTAAAAATGTTGCAAATAGCATCAATTTGTTCAATGGTGAGATTGGCGAAAATACAACTGAAGTAACTTACGAATACGCTGAAATTCCTTCAGAAAAATTGACGGTTGATATTGACGGTGATGAGCAAAAGGAAATGTACAACTATTTGTCAATGTCATATTTGTTGGTTGAAAAGAATGACGTATCAGTTGATTTCTTGTTCAAGACTAACTCAAATGAAATTGACTTTTCACTTGCAACAGTTCCTGTAGAACGCAACCACAGAACTAACATTATCGGTAATATCTTGACAGGAAACGTTTCAATCAAAGTTATGATTGATGCTGAATTCGATAATGACTACAACGTTCTTCCTATCGTAGTAATGAACGCAGAACAATTGCAAGCAGCAATTGACGCAGCTCAACCAGGCATTAATACGATTATGTTCAGCGCTAACATCAAAGGTGATGTAGTAATTCCTCAAACCGAAGGTACTAACATCGTAATTGATGGTGCTAATTACAAATATGATGGTACTATGAATATTCGTGGTAACAACAGATTTGAAGGCGAAGAAACATTGGTTATCAAAAACGTAAACTTCGAAACAGCGACAGCATCAGAAGTGTTCATTTGGTCAGATAGCCAAAATGCTCCAGATCGTTATGCACACAACATCACTATTGAAAACTGTACATTTACAGCAACTGATGCAGCAAAGAAAACTGCAGTAGGTTTCAAAATCCGTCAAGCATACAACATTGCTATGAATGGTTGTACTGCAACTGATATGCACTCTATGCTCCAAGCAACAAGTATTGGTACAGACGTAATCGTTGACGGCGCGACAATCAATGGTGAAAAGAATGGTTTGTCATTCGCAGTAGTTAAGAATGCAATTGTAACTAATGCAAATATCAAAGTTGCAGGTTATGGTATCCGTTTCGATGGAGAAGCAAACGAATATGCGTTGAATGTTAAGGATTGTAACATCGAAGCATTCCAACCAGTTGTTATTCGCGATATGGTAGGTCAAAACAACACTTTCAACTTCGAAGGTAACAACACATTTACAACAACAGAAGCTTACCAAATCGTTATCACAAAAGGTGATGATGGCGCAGCTTACGAAGTTCCGACTGGTACTTACGAATTGATTGGCGCTGAAAACTTTGTTGTTTATCCTATCGCAGTTGTAGCAAACGATGCTACTGAATTGGAGGCCGCATTGGCTGCTGGTGAGAGCCCGATTATTTTGGCTAAAAATGTTAACTACGGCACAATCACAGCTGGCGAATTGAAAGATATTACTATCGTTGGTAGCGAAAATTCTGTTATGACTTTCACCACAGATGAGAACTCAAAACTTGAAAACGTAACTCTTAAGAACGTAAATTTCGTATATGATGGTACAAATGTTAATAGTGGTATTGTAATTAATTCTGAAGCTCAAATTGACAATCTTGTTATTGATGGCTGTACATTCACCGGTACAGGTGCAAAAGCTGGTCGTGGTATTTATGGTCACAACCCTAACGCAACTATCGTAGTTAAGAATTGTACTTTCAAAGATTTAGGTTACCCAGTCTATGCTTGGGGTGGCTATGAATCTCTCACTATTGAGGGCTGTACATTCAACAACATCAGATCTTGGGCAATTATGCCTCAAAGTGGATTTGATGGTGATTTGACTGTTCTCAACTGTAATTTCATCGACCTCGCAGGTGGTATTATTAAAGCAGGTACTTTGACAGCAGGTCATAAATTTACATTTACTAATAATGTTATTACTAATAGCGTAGCTCACCCTAATCGTAACTGGTTTGAATTCAATGTTTCTGCTGGTACTAAAGTTATTAGTGGCAACAAAATGGACGGTGTAGATTGGACTCCAGGTACTGCAGAAGGTTTGAAATAATCAATTTCATACTAATATCTAAAAGACTCCACGGTTGTGGGGTCTTTTTTTTGCTAATACCCAAAACAAAAAGTTCCGCCTAAGTTGGTTAGGCGGAACTTTTATCTATTACTATATAAACTACTTAGAGTGCATAATCGCAGCCTGTGCAGCTGCTACGCGTGCAATCGGCACTCGGAACGGCGAACAAGATACGTAATTCATTCCAATCTTGTCGCAGAAAATTACCGATGACGGCTCGCCACCGTGCTCGCCACAGATACCGACCTTCAGATCTCCGCGCGTAGCTCGTCCCTTATGAACTCCCATTTCAACCAGCTGACCTACACCCTCTTGGTCGAGAACTGCGAATGGATCGGTCTTCAAAATACCCTTCTTGATGTACTCTGGCAAGAACTTGCCGATATCATCGCGTGAATATCCATAGGTCATCTGCGTCAGGTCATTCGTACCAAACGAGAAGTATTCTGCAACCTCTGCAATCTGATCCGCAGTCAGAGCTGCTCGCGGAATCTCAATCATTGTACCAAGTTGGTAATCAACATTGATACCCTTTTCTGTCATTACTGAAGCGGCTACATCACGGATTATTTCAGCCTGATTTGCCAACTCCTTAACAGTGCCTACCAGAGGAACCATAATTTCGGGCTTCGGATTGAGCCCTTTTGCCTTCAAGTTGCACGCTGCTTCGATAATTGCGCGAGCCTGCATCGCCGTGATTTCTGGATAAACAACGCCCAATCGGCAACCTCTGTGACCCAGCATCGGATTGAATTCGTGCAATGAATCAACCTTTTCCTTAACCTTCTCGATCGGCATATTCAGAAGCTCGGCCATATGTCTCTGACTATCTTCATCATTCGGAGTGAATTCGTGCAATGGTGGGTCAAGCAGACGAATATTTACTCCATAGCCGTCCATAGCCTCAAGAATTCCTTCAAAGTCTGCACGTTGCATCGGAAGAATCTTCGCTAATGCAGACTTACGTCCCTCTACGGTCTCCGAAAGAATCATCTCGCGCATCGCATCAATTCGATTACCTTCGAAAAACATATGCTCAGTACGACACAAACCTACACCTTTAGCTCCAAAGTTGCGCGCTGTTGTTGCATCGTTCGGAGTATCAGCATTGGTTCTGACGTCCATTCTTGTATATTTGGCTGCGAGGTCCATAATATCTTTGAAATCGCCACTCAATTGAGCTGCCTCCGTAGCAACTTCGCCAAGATAAACCTCTCCTGTAGAGCCATTCAGTGAAATCCAATCGCCTTCTTTAATAACGACATCTTTAACTGCGAAACAACGCTTGTGGTAATCAACAACGATATCACCGCAGCCAGACACACAACACTTACCCATACCGCGAGCAACTACCGCAGCGTGTGATGTCATACCACCACGTGCAGTCAAGATACCCTCGGATACGTTCATACCTCGCAAGTCTTCGGGTGATGTCTCAAGACGAACCAAAATAACCTTTTCGCCTCGGTTTTTCCACTCTTCAGCCTCATCAGCAAAGAATACTACCCTACCACACGCAGCACCAGGTGAAGCAGGCAACCCCTTTGTGAGAACCGTTGCTGTCGCTTGTGCAGCCTTGTCGAACACGGGGTGCAACAACTCATCTAGTTTAGCAGGTTCTTGACGCAAAAGTGCAGTCTTCTCATCAATCATACCCTGCTTCAACATATCAATCGCCATCTTAACCATAGCGGCTCCGGTGCGTTTACCACTACGAGTCTGCAGCATCCACAATCTTCCGTCTTGGATCGTAAACTCCATATCCTGCATATCGCGGAAGTGATCTTCTAGTTTTTCTTGAACTGCATTCAACGCAGCATAAGCCTCAGGCATTGACTCTTCCAACGATGGATATTGACTCTTGCGCACATCTTCAGAGATACCTTGCAATTTAGCCCATCGTCTTGAGCCCTCTATTGTAATCTCCTGTGGAGTGCGGATACCTGCAACAACGTCTTCCCCTTGAGCATTAATCAAATACTCTCCATTAAAGATATCTTCACCTGTGGCAGCATCACGCGAGAAGGCTACACCTGTAGCAGAATTGCTACCCATATTGCCATAAACCATCGACTGAACATTTACAGCAGTACCCCACTCTTCCGGAATCTGATTCAACTGACGATAAAGAACAGCACGTTCGGTCATCCAAGAATCAAACACTGCGCAGATTGCTCCCCACAACTGTTCCCAAGGATCTGTCGGGAAATCCCTACCCGTACGTTCCTTGACTACCGATTTGAAATTCCTAACCAAAACCTGCAAATCTTCAACTGTGAAGTCTGTGTCGTTAATGATATTTCTTTCTGCTTTTAACTTATCAATTTCGACTTCAAACGGATTATGCTCGCCCTTTCCTGCAGCAACACCCATCACTACGTCACCATACATTTGAATAAAACGACGATATGAATCCCACGCAAAGCGCATATTTCCGGACTTCTCACCCAACAATTGAACTGCATCGTCATTCAAACCGAGGTTCAAAACCGTATCCATCATACCCGGCATAGACACTCTTGCACCCGAACGCACAGATACCATCAATGGGAATGCTTCACCTTTAGAGCCGAACTTAGCATTCATAATCTCTTCAACGTGAGCAATACCGGCCTTAACCTCATCGCTAATTAAGTTAATCACAGCCTCTCTACCTTCGTTTGTGTACAGCGTACAAACCTCGGTAGTGATGGTAAATCCTGCTGGCACCGGAAGACCTATAAGGTTCATTTCAGCAAGGTTTGCACCTTTACCGCCAAGCAGATTCTTCATATCTGCCTTACCCTCAGCCATTCCGTTTCCAAATGTGTAAACGTGTTTGTTCATACAATTAATTCCAATTACGAGTTAAAATTCTTTCTTCTTATTTACTTCCTTTCTACAATCTTGCAAAGATACGACTTTTTTCAAATATATTCTCAAGAATGGGAAAATTTATGTCGATTTTTTCCATTATGACCACTCTAAGACAATAAAAAACAGCGACGCTTAGCGACGCTGTTTTTATCATTTTCATTGCTATTACTATTTCTTAGCAGGGACGAGGCCGCTACGTTCAAGCAACGCCTTTGTTGACGGTTCCTGACCTCGGAACTTAACATAGAGTGTCATCGGATCTTCAGAGTTACCCTTTGACAAAATGTTGTCACGGAACGATTTTGCTACTGCAGGGTTAAAGATACCCTCTTCTTTGAACTTCGCAAATGCGTCTGCATCGAGCACTTCTGACCACTTGTAACCATAGTAACCTGCAGCGTAACCACCCGAGAAGATGTGCGAGAAGGTTGTCGCCATTGCTGTACCCTTAATCGACGGCAACAACTGGCAATCCTTTGTAACATTCTTTTCAAATGCCTCTACGCTCTCTGCAATCGGGGTTGTTCTTGTATGCCAAGCCATATCGGCAATACCGAATGACAATTGACGAACACTTCCATAGCCACTCATAAAGTTCTTCGCAGCAACCAATTTCTCTACCATTTCAACCGGCAACTTTTCACCTGTTTGGTAGTGTTCAGCAAACATATCGAGGAACTCTTTTTCATACGCAAAGTTTTCCATCAACTGTGAAGGCAACTCTACAAAGTCACGAGGCACGTTTGTACCGACAAGACTTTGGTAAGTACCTTCAGCCAGCAGTCCGTGCAGTGCGTGACCAAATTCGTGCAACAATGTTGTAACTTCATAGAATGTCAGCAATGCAGGTTCATTTTCAGTCGGTTTTGTAAAGTTCAACACCAACGACACCAACGGACGAGTTTCCTCACCTTTTGCATTGATAGAGTTTTCACGGAACAAAGTCATCCAAGCACCGCTCTTCTTACCAGCACGTGGGAAGTAGTCGAAATAGAGCAGTCCCATAAGACGTTCACCGTCATAAACTTCCATCACCTTAACATCTTTGTGATATACAGGCACTTCGTTATTTTGAACAAACTTCAAACCATACAACTTAGAAGCCAGCATCAATACACCTTTTTCCACGTTTTCGAGTTTGAAATACGGCTTAATCATTTGGTCATCAACGCTATACTTTTCAGTTTTGTATTTTTCTGACCAATATGAGAAATCCCACGGCATCAATTCATAATCAACACCTTTAGACTTAGCATAGGCTTGAATTTCCGCTACATCTTCACGCGCAGCAGGCAGACTCTTTTCCAACAATTCGGTCAGCAAATCTGTCACATTGTTTCTATTCTTAGCCATACGCTCTTCGAGCACGTAATCAGCATAAGTTTCATAGCCCAACAATTTAGCCAACTGATAACGCAATTCAACGATTCTCTTAACGATGTCAGAGTTGTCGAACTCGCCACCAAGAGCCTTGCTGCTTGAAGCACGCCATACCTTTTCTTTCAATTCGCGATTTGTCGAATATGTCAAGAACGGTGACAAGCTCGGATATTGCAGCGTAACAACCCAACCTTCCAGGCCACGTTCTTTAGCTTCGGCAGCAGCACCAGCTACTGCGAATGCAGGAAGTCCATCGAGTTGAGTCGAGTCTGTAATGTGCAATACAAACGCATTTGTAGCGTCCAACATATTCTTATCGAACTTGATGCTCAATTCAGAGAGTTCTTTTGTGATTGCGCGATAAGTCTCCTTATCTTCAGCCGAGAGAGCTGCGCCATTGCGAGCAAAACTCTTGTAGGTCTTTTCCAACAGACGCATCTGTTCGCTTGTGAGTCCCAGATTTTTGCGATTGTCGTAAACTACCTTAACTCGACCGAACAATTTAGCATTAAGCGAAACATCGTTGCTCCACTCTGTAAGCATCGGAGAAATCTCCATTGAGATTTGTTGCATTTCGGCATTAACTTCAGCATAAGTCAAGTTGAAGAAGATTCCGGAAACGCGGTTAAGCAATTCACCACTACGTTCGAGAGCCTCGATTGTATTCTCGAATGAAGGTTCTTCCTGATTGTTCACAATCGCATCAACTTCGGCACGAGCTTGACGGATAGCCTCCTCGAAAGCAGGTTTGTAGTGTTCATTTTTGATTTTGTCGAAGGGAGGTGCTCCAAACGGAGTACCGTAATCCGACAGCAGCGGGTTTTGATTGCCACCGCCGCAAGAGCACATAGATACAAGTGCTGCCATAACAATTAATCTTTTCATATTTTACAGTTTAGAACTTTTTCCCAAGTTGCAAAATTACTCTATTTTTTCTGAATTACACACATTCATTTACACTTTTTACTCACATCACAATGCCGCACCGATCGAGGTGGTATTCTTTTTGCAGAGATTCTGTGATAATTTTCCCAATATCGAATGAATGCTTTTGCCAAAAGATTAGACAATACACTGAATATCATCATAATTATATCGAGTTTTTTACTCGTAACGATGATTTCCATTCAGATTTTGCAGATTGTTCCTGCTGAGTTTGACTTGATATTTCTGCGCGTTCAGTATTGGATTTGTTTTCTATTTATGGTCGATTTTTTCTATCGGCTCTATCACAGCACTCACCGCACCAAATTCATCATTCACAATTGGTTATACTTCATCATCGCAATTCCGTTCGCAGTCATCGCCCGACGCATAACATTAGACATAAATCCACTGACAGACTTCCTGTTGAAAATCATTCCACTTGTGCGCGGAGCATACGGAATGGTCATTGTAATCAATTGGATTACAAAGAATAAGGTCTCGAACCTTATGATTTCCTATCTGATAATTCTTATGGCGATGATTTGGTTTTCAGCTCTGATATTCTACTACTTCGAATCGAGAGTCAATCCCGAAGTCAAATATTTCGAACAGGCCCTTTGGTGGTCGGTATTGTGCGCCACGACAGATGACTCGTACATCACACCCGTAACCGACATCGGACGGCTGTTGTATGTATCATTAAGTATGACCGGAATGATGATTTTCCCGATTTTTACGGTATTCTTCTCCAACAAACTGAAACAGAATGTTTCGTCAAATAAGGCGTCGTGAGATTGATTCGGCTGTCAATGTGCAGTTCGCCCAATCGACATTTTCAATCAGTGTAGCTCCGCCTGCAAATATTTGTTCAACTGAAGGATTATCCGAAAGAGATTTCAATGCGACTCTGCCCGCAGTTGTAGCCCACATAACCACCTCCTCGAGCGATAATCCAGAATGCTCTCCCAGCACAAATTTCACCTCGTCGCACATCAGCAACGAACTATTGGAAGCCAGAGAATCGGTACCCAGCGCTATTCGACACCCCTTTTTTCTTAGCAATTCAATAGGAGGTTGCCATTGAGAAATATATTGATTCGAACGCGGGCACAAAACCCAGGTGACATTCGAAAAATAATCGTTGATTCTGTCTATATCCACCTCTCTGACAAAGGTATTATGCACCAACAACAATGGTCTGTCAGCCGAGAAATGCTTAATCAGCCTCTCTGCCGGAGTGTGACAATCTCTGAAATCGACATTCAACCCTGCACTTTGATACCGTTCATACAGTGCGCCCCTACTCTCGAACAATTCCAACTCGGCTGGATCCTCCATAAAGTGCACCGACACGGGCATATTTTCATCTGACCGAGCAATTTGACTCATCAGTCTGTCGCTTACCGAATATGCAGAGTGTGGTGTCAATGAATATTCAAGTCCTAAATCCACACAAAGTTCAGCAACAGAATCACCTTTGCTACAGATTTTGTTCACTGCACTATCGCTATCCCTTAATCCGAAGAGTTCCACGAAATTATGATACTCCACTCCCGAGCCACACTTCAGCGACAATCCATAGGTATCATTACAAATATCAGCCACAAGCGAAGTACCTTCGGCAAACATTTGCGCTTGTCGAAACGACGCAGCAGCAATCCTGTCCACCGTACAGGTATTATCTCTCACCAAATCCAAATTTCGGATAAAACCGTCTAAGCCTTGATTTTGAGCAATACTGCCATAGAGATACGACAACTCCAAGTGACAGTGAGCATTGGTCCACGATGGGACAATGATACCATTAAAGAACTCGACAGAGGCCATCGAGTCCAACACCGCTCTATCCACCGACTGAATATCGACCAGCCTCCCGTCTTCAAATGTCAGCACGCCGAACCGAATCGGGGGCATAGGGGGGCATAATACCAATGGTGCTGCTATCCGCCTGATGAGGTGCATTTTCCACTCGTTTTATGATGTCTGTATTTAATCGTTTACTCATTGACAACTCTCTAGATGAGAAGTAATCTCTCGTGCGACTCACGACCAAACTATCAATCTGCATCTTGATATATGGGATTTTCGAATCTTTTCCGAAGTAGAGAATATCAACCTTGACACTCTTTTCTTCAGGATTTTTGATAGGCAACTCTATTTCCAACTCTTCGAATCCGCCACGAGTGTAGTGCTTGATGTTCGTAGCCAACAATTTATCACGCTTGTCATATGTAGCAATTCTACATCTCATACTCAAACGTGTATCCACCGTATCAATCTTATATCTGAACTTAATCTTGTAGACGCGGTTAGTATCAATATCGAATGAAAAATCGCCATTACTGATATTCTTTTTACCATCGACATAGATTGAATCGTTTCTCACAAGAATCGTATCGCGATTCTCCTCAATGAATCCACGTTCGATTGTTTCGTACATTTTCTTGTAGTATTTCAGTCCTGCGAATTGTCGGTTGAGCGAATCTATCGCAGCCGAAACAATCCACGAAACACGCGAAGATTTGCGCAACGACATTTTGTAGAACGTGTAGCGAAAATCATCAAATGTATATCCATACTTCTTCAATATCGGTTCATAATAATTCACCGTATCGCCGAGCAAATCAGGTTGAAAATTATTTGCATACGAATTCGATATATATATATCCTTGACGATTGAGACCAGAGTCTTTTCCGGAATAAACTTTTTCGACTGCCCACACCCAAACAGCAGAGTCAGACACAAAACACAAAACAATATCTTTTTCATAATCTATCTTTATCAAACATTTTTAACGTAGTTCTCACCGTAATGGCAGACATCAACCACGCTATACATACCACGCTGACATAGACCAATACGACATCAACCAAATGTATATCAACGGGATAGGTATCAATAAGAAAACTTTCGCCCTGCAATTTCACCCAGCCCCACTTGTCTTGTCCCCAGCAGATTGCGCCACCAATCACTCCACCAATCACACCACCAATGGCTGCAATCAACAGACCCTCGTTCATAAATATTCTCTCCAACTCAGAACGAGTCGCGCCGATTGCCTCAAGAGTCTGCAAATCACGACGTTTATCAATTATCAACATCACCAGTGCTCCCACAATTCCGAAGGCTCCGATAACCATAACCAGCAGCAATATGGTATATATACCCCACTTTTCGTACTGCATAATCTTATAGAGCGACTGCTTTTGTTCGGCGCGAGTTTTGACTACAAATTTATCACCCAGCAACTGTACCAACCTCTGCTTCACCACATCTGCATCGGCACCTTCTGCAAGTTTTACAGCGACGGCACTCGTCTTATTTTCGCCCACCAACGCACGCGCAAACCTCAACGGCACAATGACAAATTCACCATCTGTATTTGCATCTAACGCAAATACCCCTACCGGAAACAATTTTTTACTGCGCACACTTTCAACGGGTAGCAATGGTGACACGGGTCCGTTCTTCGGCACATAAATGGTCATTGGGCGAATCATCTGCACATTTACTCCCAACGAATACGCAATTCCCTGCCCCACTACGGCCTGATTTATATCACCAAACTCCAACTGCCAGCGACCACGATTCATCATCTTATTCACGGGAACGATATGACTATACATCGAATCCACACCACGCATTGTGCCTACGAATTGGTTGTTCTGGTACTCGAAAAGTGCAGTCTGCTCTAACATTTTCGAGCAGATTTCCACACCCTCGACCGCTGTCAAATCGGGTAACTCTCCCAAAAATTTTCCCTTGGCAGCCTCAATTCTGATATCGGGGTCGAAACTCTCGTACATCTGTCGAATCATACCGTCAAGTCCGTTGAACACAGACAGCAACACAATCATTGCAGCAACGGGAATTGCAACAGTAAATGCGCTGACAATTGATATCAAGTTAATCACCGAGTGTGATTTCGGCGACAACAGATAACGACGGGCAATCCACAGTGCGAGAAACTTCATTCTATTTTTTCAGCAGATTATCTATATTTTCGATATATTCCAGCGAATCGTCGAGTCTGAAATCAAGTTCCGGCACAATTCTGAGTTGATTTCTGACACGTTGTCCCAACGCACGTCTAATCAACCAAACGTTTTCAGTCAGTCGTTCGACAATCTCCTCGGCCTTGGCATAAGGGAATACACTAAGGTAAATCTTAGCAAAACTCAGGTCTGGAGATACTCTCACTATGGTTACCGAAACCATCGCGCCCTGCACCAAATCGCGAGCTTCTTTCAAAAATATATCGCTTATATCGCGTCTAATAAGACTGCTAATCTTTTGCTGTCTTGTTGATTCTTGTTGTTCCATTCTTATTGTCTTTATTTTTACCCAAACGATAGTATATACCCAAAGATATGTTCAGTTGGTCCATTGGCGAACGCAACGGATTACCTTCATACTTTGTGTGATTCTTTAGGATATCCGAATATCCAAACCAGTAGCGAGCCTCGACCGTAAATTCAAAACGTCCCATATAGACTCCAAGTCCGGCACCAGCAACAAGTCCGTAACCCATTCTGTTATCTCGAATATCAATCATTTCGTAGTCGCCACTATCAAATACACCATTTCTATCGGACACCCACTCATATTTCGAATTCATATTGTAACACACATATACTCCAAGATTCGAAAAGAACTCAGCTCGTCCTTTAAGCAATTGAACATTGGGCTGCCACATAAACGGCATCATAATCGAATTCACAGTACGGAGATAAGATGTATCGGCAAATTGATTCTCGGCGCGCTTGTACCCCTGCTGAGCATAGAGCAAATCCAACTGAATTGCACCTGCATATTTCGGCAACCCACGATACTTCCAACTAACCCCGAATGACGACAATCCCGTAAAGAAACGGTCGTCGAGTATAGGTTCGAATCGAGATGTTCCGCCGCCGTAACCACCACGAACTCCGATATAGTGCTGCGCAGACAGACTCTTTGCTCCGAGAGTCGCCATCGCAAAAATCATTATGAATATTATCTTTTTCATTCCAATTTCAGTTTAGTGTTGATGTTCATCGTGATTGTGCTCCTCATCGTGCTGGTGATTGTGTTCGGCCGGTTGAGCCAGAGAGTCTATCACAATCTCGGTCTTCACAACCTTTCGGCGAGCAAATACCTTCTCGATATCCACATCAATATCAATTTCCCAATTCTTCTTACACAAAATCACAGATGAGCCGTCCTCATTCTTAACCAGACGCACTCGCTCCGGAGCCACTCGGTGTTCCAAATCACCCACGTCCCATTTCTCATTTCGATTCACATCTTCGATGACTCTGATTGCGCAGTTACCCACTTCAACGTACTCAATTGTAAGCAGTCCGTTGGTAACACTCTTTATTTCTCGCTGTACCTTCAGACTATTTAAAGTTGGGTCCACAAGTTGCACAATGTAATTTTTCAGTGTATCTGCACCCGTAATGTTCAGCCTTAAAGTCGAATAATCTTCGTGATTGGCGATGGTAAACGGAGCTCTCAAGGTATCATTCTGCTCGCCAGCGATGTTTTTGAATGCACCAGCTGGGATAGTCAGACGGTACGATCCTCTCTTAACCCACGGTGCAGAGAGTACCCACTGACGAATATTCACACTATCGCGTTCAAACTTCAGTGCAACCTTCTGCCAAATATCGCCACGCACGTTATATTCCAACAAGATCTTCGATTTATCGACACTCTTCAGCGGATAGACAAACTCCAACGGCAGATTCTCATACGGCAACACGTTCCCCTTCACCTTGACATTCACTGTCAAAGGCTTTTTATTCTCCTCTTCAACCTCTTTGTCTTCTGCTTTTTTCTCGAAGAACGACAACAGAATCGGCTCAACCGCAGGTCGCATAACATTAAGTGTATCTGGTTTTTGATACACAAGTCGGCCCTTCAACGTATCTGACAGTTTATCCAACGGCATATCCAACCATACTGCGATACTATCGCGTTCGGGTTTCAGATACTCGAATATCATCTTAGACTTATCCACACCCTCGATTTCCAGCGTATCAATCTGCGGCCACGGAGCATTGAACTTCAGCGTAATCATATTTTTCATCGGGCGCTTCATCTCATAGAAATTCTGACGAGTCAGTGGTTTTTCCTTGAACAGATAGAATTCCAACTGAGCATCAGCGAGTTGTACGCCTGCAGTATCTTCCCAGAAACTAACTTCTGGTTGTGTAGCGGGATTGTACAATTCATCAGAGAAGGCCACCAGGTCGATTCCACGTTCATACATCTGGTTACCATTATTATCCAGGAATGCATACACCTTGTAGTCCATCGGTTTGAGGAAGTTTCTGATGAAAATTCCATATTCATTAGTTCTGCCTACAGACAATGCACGCGAACGATACAGAGTCGAATCTAACTCCATCGAGTCAGCCTTCGGGTCATAGAATGCCACATAGACAAGGTCCAGCGAATCGAGCGTATAGGCATCAAGTGCCAAACCTGTAAGTGTCATACTATCAATCTCATTACCGGTCGAGAATACATAGGTCAGCCCGTGCAAAATATTCCCCTCATTATTGTCAGCAAGTGAGACTCCGAAGTTGAGCGTATAGGTAACACCCGAATCGAGCGGAGCTTTCAAATCCACAACCACACTGCGATTTTTAATCATCAGCGTAGGCTTCTTCGCTGGGAACGGCGACATAAAAAAGTGTTTCTGCTGATCTTTGAGCTGCACATATTCATCGAATAGAATTTGGATTCTCTCCCCCTTAAAGTTCGTAGTCTTATATTCAGGCACTGCACCAACCACAACAGGCGGTAGCGAATCCTTAGGGCCTCCCTTCGGTGTAGTTTGCTGAGCACAATCACTCAATGATACTACGCAAAACAACAGCACTACGCACCACGCTCCGAGTTTTATTCGTATATTTTTATTATTCACCACCAATTTTTTCATCTCTACCTAAAGTATAACTTCTATTATTTCACAATTTTATCTTCGAGTTTCAGCCTCAAATCCGCAGCCGCAATATTTCGCGCAATATCACCACGCTCGACCAATGATATTGCACCGGTCTCTTCCGATACTACGATTATCAACGCGTCGCAAATCTCAGAAGTTCCAATCGCAGCTCGGTGTCTTGTACCCAGATACGAGGGAATATCCGTTCTTTCGGTCGAAGGCAACACGCATCTTGCCGCAACGAGTCGGTCACCCGCAATCAGCACTGCGCCATCGTGCAGCGGAGAATTCTTGAAGAATATATTTTCGAGCAACTCTCGCGATATCTTCGCATCGAGCAACTGCCCCGTAGCCGTAAACGAATCGACACTATCATTTCGCGCCAATACTATCAATGCACCCGTCTTAGACATCGACAAATTATCACACGCCATCACCAATTGGTCAATCCATTCCTGACGCGCATCTTTCACCTTTTTAGTCGATGAGAAAAATCTGCGTATAAAAATATTATTTTTGCTGAAGTGTCGACTACCCAGCATCAGCAAAAAGCGACGAATCTCCTGTTGGAACAGAATCACCAAAGCAATTCCCCCCACTCCGATAACTTGTCCGAGAATCATATTCAGCAACTCCATATTGAGCGCCTTGACTACAACCCAAACTATATAAATTACCAGAATACCCAAGAATATAAATATAGCACTCGTGCCTCTGATTAGTTTGTACAAATTAAACATAATCAACGCAACAAGCAGAATATCAATAATATCCAATATGTTTATCGATATAAAATCCATATTATGACACTTCTTACCGAATTTATTTTGCAAAGATAATGTTTTTTGTTATCTTTAACCTCAAAATAGGTCAATTTTATGGATACAATACTAATCATTTTTTCGATACTGCTCGGAATCGCGGGATTGGTCGGGTGCGTACTTCCCGTTCTGCCCGGACCACCATTGAGTTGGTTGGGGCTGTTACTTATCTCACTGACCAACAAATATGGGACCATAATCGACTCAAAGACTCTGATAGTCTGGGCAATAGTTACAGCAGCCGTAACTTTATTAGATTACGTTGTTCCGATTCTGTTCACCAAACATTTTGGCGGTTCGAAGTCGGCTACGAGGGGCGCCGCAGTAGGCTTGTTCATAGGAATGTTCGGCGGAGTAGCCGGCATAATATTAGGGCCATTTATCGGCGCATTTATTGGAGAATTAATCAACAATCCCAATAATAAGGCACACGCTTTGAAGGTTGCCTTCAGTTCATTCGTATCGTTTCTTATTACTACAGAATTAAAGATAATTGCTTCAGTGGCAATACTATGGCAGATTTGCCACCCACTCTTCAATTAGTATAGACAAAAAAAGAACAGGACTCCCAATTGAGAGTCCTGTTTATGTAGTCCCACGCAGACTCGAACTGCGATTTAAAGTTTAGGAAACTTCCGTTCTATCCCTTGAACTATGGGACCCCAGTATTTGAAGTTGATATTTCAAATTCACAAACTGATTGAGAATCAAAAGCTCAGCCACTTACGTACGAGGGTGATTCTCAGATAAAAAGTCCCAATACATCACTCGCTATCGAGTCATTGTATCGCCGTCGTATGCCCACTTAACGAACATTGCACCCCAAGTGAAACCACCACCGAATGTAGCCAAAACGAGGTTATCACCCTTTCTGAGTCGGCTTTCGTAATCCCACAGACACAATCCCAAAGTACCGTCTGTAGTGTTACCATAGCGGTCAATATTGATCATACACTTATCTTGCGGCAAGCCCATTCTCTTGGCAGTAGCATCGATAATACGCATATTAGCTTGGTGAGGAACGAGGTAACGAATATCGTCCGGAGTGAGGTTATTGCGTTCCATCAATTCCACAGAAGTATCAGCCATATGAGTTACTGCAGCTTTGAACACAGCCTGACCTTCTTGGTAAACCTTGTGCCACTTTTTGAGCACAGTTTCCACTGTTGGAGGATAAGCCGAACCACCGGCTTTCATATGCAAGTGGGGTGCACCGCTACCATCAGAGTGCAGAATTGCATTTTGGATACCAAGACCTTCGTAGTTAGGTTCGAGCATAACAGCTGCTGCACCGTCACCGAAGATTGGGCAAGTTGCGCGGTCTGTGTAGTCGATAATAGAAGACATTTTGTCAGCACCAACGACAACAACTTTCTTATACAGACCTGATTCTACATACTTCGAACCTGTCTGCAAAGCAAATAGGAAGCCGCTACAAGCAGCCTGCATATCGAATGCGAAAGCGTTTACTGCACCGACCTTATAAGCAATGATATTCGCTGTTGAGGGGAATAACATATCAGGGGTTACGGTTGCGCAGATAACCAAATCTACTTCTTTAGCGTCTGTTCCTGTTTTTTCCAACAATTCGTTTACAGCCTTTACACCCATAAACGAAGTTCCAAGACCTTCACCTTTCAAAATGTGACGAGTCTTGATTCCGATACGAGACATAATCCACTCGTCTGAAGTATCGACCATTCGGGAAATTTCCTCATTATCCAGGATATAATCCGGAACATAGGCGCCGACTCCCGTAATTGCCGCTGTAATTTTCTCCTTCATTAGCAAAAACTTTCCTTTAATTTCTCCACCAACGAAGCCTTCAGGCAACGTTCTGTTTGGAGAATCATATTTTTAATAGCCAGAGGTGACGAACAACCGTGTCCGATAACGACAGTCGAATTGATGCCGAGAACAGGTGTTCCTCCGACAGTTTCATAATTCATTTTTTCAATGAACGGATGTGAGATTCCGAGTTGGTTGCAGACATTGAACAAACCTTCAGTCTGTTTCAACACTACATTACCTACAAATCCATCACAAACGATAACGTCAGCATCGCCAGTATAGATTTGGTTACCTTCGACATTACCGATGAAATTGTATTCCGAATCATCAGACATCAATTCATTAGCTGCACGAGAGGCCAAGTTTCCTTTTTCTCTCTCTTCACCGATATTGAGCAGTGCAACTCTCGGATTTTTGATACCCATCACAGAACGAGCAAATACGGCACCAATGCTGCCATACTGAGCCAGCACGTCGGGTTTGCAGTCCACATTCAATCCGACATCAAGCAACAGAGTGAATCCGCCCTTGCAGTTAGGAATCATCGTAGCGATAGTCGGTCTGATGATGCCTTCGATTTGTTTGATAGCGTACATCGAGCCGACCATCATAGCACCGGTCGAGCCGCTACTTGCAAATGCATCAATCAGTTTGTTTTTAAGGTATCCAAAACCAACGACGATACTCGAATTAGGTTTCTTGCTGAAAGCCTGAGTCGGGTGTTCGTTCATTCCGATTACTTCGGTAGTTGCAACTATATCGAAGTTAGATCTGTCGACGCCCTCTTTTTCGAGCAATTCCACGATGCGGTTTTCATCGCCAAACAGCACGATACGGGTATCGTGATCCACAGCATTCAATGCGAGAACAGCTCCCGAAACGACAGCTTCGGGAGCGAAATCTCCGCCCATTGCGTCTACACCTATTTTTCTCATATTATGCTGAGTTAGGTAAGACTCCGAGGACTATTCCACTTTCTTTTCGATAGCCAGACGACCGCGATAGAATCCGCATTCCGGGCATACACGGTGAGCCAACACCGGTGCGCCACAGTTCGAGCAAGTTGATACGGTCGGAGCTGTTGCTTTGTAGTGAGTTCTTCTCTTGTCTCTTCTAGTTGAAGAGATCTTGTGCTTAGGATGTGCCATCTTTCTATTAGTTTATTTGTTATTTCTTTTCGTTATCTTGTACGCTTTGTTTCAGCGCAGCTAATTTCGCCATATTTTCTTCATTGAGTCCGACTTCTGCATTAGCATCATCTGACTCTTCTGGGAACATTTCGTCGAACTCCTCAACCGTAACAGACTTAAAACACGCAACCACATCTTGATTGCAATTCTCGGGATTCGGGTGTACAACCTGAAACGGCAGGCTCAGACACACCGTATCGTAAATATAGTCTGTCAAGTCCAGCGAATCATCTTCGGGTGATAACCACAATACATCTAGGTCATCTTCGTAACTTTGCCCCGCAGATTTCACCACAAAAGGTTGCTCAATGTGCAAAGGCATTTCAAACACATCAAGACAACGATCACATTCGACATTCAGCGTCCCGTCAATCAGCAGTGAAACTTCCATTTGGCGGCCAGATTTTTCGATTACAACCTTAGCGTTCAGTTGAGCATCGACGATTCTATCGGCTTCTTTCTCTTGGAAAAAAAGACCGTCTATCACGAAATCAAACTCGTGACGACCAACCGAAAGCCCCTTATAATCAATCGAATAATCTTTCTTTTTCATCTCTTTCCACCAAAATTTCACCACACTTCTATCGTGCAAAGGTAATTATTTTTATCGAATTTACAATAATTTCCAGCAAAATATACGTTTATCTGCAGAATAGTATTTTATAAGGGACTAACAAAAAATAACTTAACCATCTATTTTTTCAAAGTGAGTTCGGATTATCACAAACGATTATAGCATTATTGAAAAATATTATTCGGAATTGAGTTCAACCCTACCCAAAATTGAGTATCTTTGCGTGTATAAAAGAAGGTTTGAGATGTTTGATTTAATTGATAAACTCGAAAAGGAACACCGACTCGACAAAAACGAGTTCATAATGCTGCTGAGCAATATAACTCCGCAGGTTATGGACGAATTGACTTCAAGAGCCCAACGTTGTGCTGTGGAACAATTCGGACGTAAGATATTCATTCGAGGATTAATCGAAATCTCTAATATCTGTAAAAACAATTGTCTGTACTGCGGAATCAGACGCAGCAACTTAAATCTCGAACGATACAGACTTACTCCACAACAAATTATTGATTGCTGCGAGCAGGGACACAACGCCGGATTTCGCACATTCGTACTGCAAGGTGGTGAAAATCGCATAATGTCCACAGCCGAAATTTGCAACCTTGTAGTAAAAATTAAGAGTCAATTCCCAGACTCGGCCGTAACTCTGTCTTTGGGCGAATGGGAATATGATGACTACGCAGCATTCCGTGCAGCTGGTGCAGACAGATATCTGCTGCGACACGAAAGTGCTACAGAGGAACACTACGCCCGATTGCACCCCGCAGAAATGTCGTGGAATCATCGTATGGATTCGCTGCGACAACTGCGACAGTTGGGTTTTCAGACAGGTTGCGGAATGATGATTGGCAGTCCCTTCCAAACTATTGAGCATTTGGCAAACGACTTGATATTCATTCAGGAGTTTAAGCCACAGATGATTGGCATTGGACCATTCATTGCACAATCTGAAACACCATTTGCAGCATACCCTAATGGTTCGATTGAGCAGACAATAGCCATTGTTGCTATTTGTCGATTGATGCACCCCGCTGCGCTGCTCCCCTCTACCACGGCGCTCGGTTCTATTGCAGCCGACGGCAGAGTCAGAGGGATTCTGGCCGGAGCTAATGTCGTAATGCCCAATTTGTCTCCAGAAGATGTCCGCAGCAAATATGCAATCTACGACCACAAACTCGCAAGTCACGCCGAAGCTGTCGAGGGACTAAAGTTATTGGCCGAACAACTTGCACAAATTGACTACCAGATAAGTTTCGAACGTGGTGATTACAAAGAGTAACAATATTTTTGAATTAAAATAAACGAAATAGATATGTATAATCCAAAATCTCCCAAAGCCGTAGAATTTATCGACGATGCCGAAATTCTCGACACGCTGAAATACGCAGAAGAAAATTGCGAAAACAGACCCTTAATCGAAGAGATTCTTCGCAAGGCAGCAGAATGCAAAGGTATCACTCACCGTGAGGCAGCCGTATTGTTAGATTGCAAATTACCCGACTTGAATGAAAAAATGTTCAAGTTGGCTCGCCAACTCAAACAGCGACTATATGGCAATCGTATCGTGATGTTCGCTCCGTTATACTTGTCTAACTATTGTGTAAATGGCTGTGTATACTGCCCCTATCACGGCAAGAACAAAACCATTAAACGTAAAAAGTTGACTCAAGAAGAGATTGCTCGCGAGGTTATTGCTCTGCAGGATATGGGTCATAAGCGTCTTGCTCTCGAAGCCGGAGAACACCCTGTAATGAATCCTATCGAGTACATTCTCGAAAGTATCGACACAATATACAACATTCACCACAAAAACGGAGCAATCCGCCGAGTGAATGTCAATATCGCAGCAACTACCGTAGAAAACTACACCAAACTGAAAGATGCTGGGATAGGCACCTATATCCTGTTCCAAGAGACTTACAACAAGAAGAACTACGAAACTCTGCACCCGACCGGCCCGAAGAGCGACTACGCATACCACACCGAAGCAATGGACCGCGCTATGCAAGGCGGCATTGACGACGTAGGTATTGGTGTATTGTTCGGTCTGGAAACATACAAATATGACTTCGTAGGATTGATGATGCACGCAGAACACCTTGAGGCTGTCTTCGGAGTGGGTCCTCACACCATCAGCGTTCCGCGCATCTGCCCCGCAGACGACATCGACATCAACACATTCAAAAATGTAGTTCCCGATGACATATTCTGCAAAATTGTGGCAGTAATACGCATCACTGCACCTTATACAGGTATGATTGTATCTACTCGCGAATCACAAAAGACAAGAGAAAAAGTTTTGGATTTGGGCGTATCTCAACTCAGTGGAGGTTCGCATACCAGCGTAGGAGGTTACAACAATCCCGAAGAGTATGACGAGTCTACAGCTCAATTCGATGTGAGCGACCGTCGCACACTCGACCAGGTTGTCGGCTGGCTTTTGGATTTGGGATATATTCCGAGTTTCTGTACAGCGTGCTACAGATTGGGCAGAACAGGCGACCGCTTTATGTCACTTGTCAAGAGTGGACAGATTGCCAACTGCTGCCACCCGAATGCACTGATGACACTCAAAGAGTATGCTGAGGACTACGCATCACCTGATGTAAAACGTAAATGTCAGGAGATGATTGCTCGAGAAATACTCAACGTGCCAAACGAAAAGATTCGCCAACGTGCAATGGAAAATTTGTTGGCTATTGAGAATAACCAACGAGATTTCAGATTCTAAACTAACCATATATGGCAGCAACACCCAATAGCGAGAGAACTCACATCGGCATCTTCGGGCGAAGTAACTGCGGAAAGTCATCTTTACTGAACGCCCTGACAGGCCAGCAGGTTGCGGTAGTGTCACCTGTTGCGGGCACTACGACCGACCCCGTATCCAAACCAATGGAAATAAATGGGTTAGGTGCGTGCGTACTGATTGATACAGCAGGTTACGACGATTATGGAGAACTCGGTCAGATGAGAGTCGGCAAGACTGCCGGAGCAATGGAGCGTTGCGATGTGGCAGTGGTGGTTTTTTGCGACTCACCCATTGAAGAAGACCGCCAGAGAGTCGAACAACTGCGCAGTAAAAAGATTCCAATTGTAGCCGTAATAAACAAGATTGACGTAATTGACTACCGAACACTTGCTGCAGAAATCAAGACACAATTCGGATTAGAGGCTATTGGTGTCTGCGCAATCAACGGCGAGGGCATCGACCAACTGCGTAATGCGTTGGTTAATAGCCAGAGCGATAAGAGCGAGGTGCTGATTACGGGCGATTTGTGCGGCGCAGGAGATACCGTTATGTTGATTATGCCGCAAGATCCGCAAGCGCCTAAAGGTCGATTAATACTCCCTCAGGTTCAGACTATTAGAGAACTTTTGGATAAGAACTGTACAATAATCAGCTCTACAGTAGAGGGAATGAGCACGGCATTAAGCACACTGACACACCCTCCTAAGTTGATTATCACCGACTCGCAAGCATTCAAGGCAGTCTATGAGCAGAAACCAGAGCGAAGCTTATTAACCTCATTTTCAGTTCTAATGGCTGGTTACAAGGGAGATATTCGTGCCTTCATCGAGGGTGCATCGGCAATCGACAGGCTGACTCCTCAATCGCACGTTCTGATTGCTGAGGCTTGTACCCACGCTCCACTGAGCGAAGATATCGGCCGAGTAAAAATTCCGAGAATGCTGAAAAATAAAATCGGCAACGAACTGCAAATCAGCATCGTTGCCGGATCAGATTTCCCTCAGGATTTGACTCCGTATGATTTGGTGATTCACTGCGGCGGCTGTATGTTCAATCGCCGCCACGTTCTGAATCGCATTGAACAAGCACGCCGTCAAGGTGTTGCAATTACCAATTACGGTATCGTGATTGCCTATATTAACAACATTATAGACAAGGTCGTCTACCCAGGGTAGCTACTCGGTTGTCACTGGTTTAGGAGTTCGCTTACGCCACAATTTAGGTGCTCGAGTGAACTCCTTTTCTCTATCGAAAAGGTAGCGATAAGTAACGTGAGTCCTCAACTTGCTTGCCTTAACAAACGTCTCTACCATTCTCATCATTACAGGATTAAAGTCTCCAATCCACGATATTTCGAGATTTTTGTACTTACTTTTTCCCGACATTGCGAGTTTTTCAATCATATAAATTAGTCCCGACTCAACACCTTTACCTTGATGTTCAGGAACAATTCCAAAAATCAAACCCCAAAGGCGGCTCGCCATACGAGTCTTTTTCAAACGCCAAATCATTCTCAATTTATTCACGATTCCGAACTTACCATTGAAGTCACCAATCAGCATATTCAGATCTGGAATCGAGATAAAAAACCCGATTGGAGCGCCCTCAAAATAGGCAAAGTAAGCTACTTCTGGATCAAGAATAGGCTTCATCGTAGCCATCAACTTCCGAGCGTGTTCACTTGAAATCGGATTGACTCCGTTAAACTTAGCCCAGCCCTTATTGTAAATCTCGCGAAAATCTTCTGCAAATTTATCAACTTGCTTAAGATCAAGCGTTTTGAACTCATATCCCGGAGTTTCATTAATGCGCATTGCACGCTCATATGTAGACGAATTCAGTCTATCTGGCAACAACTCGCGAGCATAGTCATATTGTTCAAAATAGTTCTTAAATCCGTAATTTTCAAAAAGTTGTTGATAATATGGAGGGTTATAGTTTTGACAATACATCGGTTTGGTAAAACCTTCTGTCAGCAATCCCCACCAGAAATTTCGGTCGCCAAAGTTCACAGGTCCGTCCATTGCCTGCATTCCTTTCTGCTCGAGCCACTGACGCGATGCATCAAACAAAATATTTGCTACATCTTGATTATCAACAGATTCAAAGAATCCACAACCACCTGTAGGCTGCTCATTAGCCTCAGCCTGGTGACGACTGTAAAATGCAGCAATGCGACCATATATTTTACCAGCCCCATCTTTGACTACCCATCTAATCGCCTCGCCATCAGCGAATAGTCCATTCTTTTCGGCATTGAAAACCGACTCAATATCTTCATCAAGCGGGCGCACCCAATTTGAATCGTTCTTATAGATTTCTGTCGCAAAATTGATAAAATCCCGTTTATCTTTTTGCGTAACTACCTCGTGTAAAATAAATTGACTCATCATTAAACAATTTAGGATTTTCAAAGGTACAAATTTTTAAGAAAAAAAAAGACAGACCAATAAATTGATCTGTCTAAAATTAGTTTTCAAATAATCATTAGTAAGAGAGCACTCTCTGAGAAATGTAACTAATCTTCAGAGCCTGAGCTTTTCTCAACTCTTGTTTGATATCTGTAATAATACCCATTCTTGTCGATTCGTCAGCCTTGATACTCACGGTCATTTTAGCACGTTCCAATTCGTTGAGTTTATCTTTTTCAGCAGCGATAAACTCGCCGATTTCGGCTGCAGTGCGGAACGAGTCATTGAGTTGGATACGCGGCGCATCACCAAACTTACCTCTCATCAAATCATTCGGACGACCTACATAGATATAACTTACCAAAGATTTATTTTCAAGCTTTTGGATTTCAGTTGCAGTCGGCAACGCAATCTTAACAAGCATTGTTGTTTCACGCATCGTAGTTGTTACCATAAAGAAGAACAGCAACATAAACACGATGTCAGGCAGTGAACTTGTTGACAATGCAGGCACATCTTTTTTCTGTTTACCTCTAATCATATTACTTTCCTCCTTTGGTTACATCACGAGGTTCTGCTTCAGAAATCTTCAGCGGAATAGCCTCACTGATTGCCTTTTTGGTATTAGTTTCAAGATCTTTGAATTTCTTACCGAATTTCTCTTGAGACAAAGCGTCTCTCAATTCGTTGAAAGCGCGAGTAAGTTCGTTTTGAACCTTCACATACATCTCGTAGCTTGTACCGCGGTCGTTTTGCAAAGAAACAATACCTTTACTTACGGGGTAAGTTCCCAAGATATCGATTTCTTTTTCTTCGCGTTCAGGCAGATGAGGATCGTTGTTCGGGTTCATCACAAATTCTTTCACTTTATTTGTGATATCATAAATCTCCATTCGTTCGCCACCAACCATTATCTCGTCGTTCGCACTGATGAACACCAAGAGAACGTTACGTTTGTGAACGAGGTCTTCCACCTCTTCTTGTTCGTCTTCTGGCATCGGCGGCAGGACACGCATAATACCTGAATCAACGTTCATTGTTGTCGAAACGAGGAAGAATATCAGAAGCAGAAAGGCAATGTCAGCCATTGAACTGGCATTAACTTCTGGTGTCTTTTTCTTAGCCATCTTTTACTCGTTTTTTTGTAGAGAGAGTCGGTGAAGACTCTCTCCTATAAAAATTATCTCAGTTTAATAACCTTAATGATTTCGGTCACAACGATTGTCAAAATCGATGCTGCGAACACGATGTAAGCAGTATAAAGACCTACGTCACTCAGGCGCAATTCAAGTACGTTATCGAATACGTGGTTAGCTGCTGTAACAACAGGTTCTGCACTTGAAAGAGCAAAGCCAATCAACAACACAACAACCAACAAAGCCAATCCGAGCAATGAACGCATTGCACCCTTAGGATTCTTTATAAGGTTAATCAACGGGAACACGATTACTCCCAACACAGTCGCACCCAACAGGAAATATGACCAATACAAGACCATATCCAGCGATGAGCTTTGGGCACCTGAACCTTCTGCAGAGAACATTACACTCACTGCGAGAACGACAGATACTGCGAGCAACAAATATTTAACTATTGACAATACTTTCATAATGAGTCAGATTATTTCTGATTTTTTCTGTTGTATTTTGTAAGTACGTCTACCAATGAGATAGAAGCGTCTTCCATTGAAGTTACCAAACCTTCAATCTTAGCCAACAAGTAGTTGTAGAAAATTTGGAGGATAACAGCAGCGATAAGACCAGCGATAGTAGTCAACAACGCGATTTTGATACCACCGGCTACCAATTGCGGAGATACGTCACCTGCAGTTTCCATTGAGTCGAACGCAGCAACCATACCTACTACGGTACCCATAAATCCCAATGACGGAGAGATAGCAATAAACAAAGTTACCCAAGACAAACCGCTTTCCAAAAGACCCATTTGAACACCGCCGTAAGAAGATACGTTTCTTTCAACAGCTTCCATACCTTCTTCGTAGTGGTCGAGACCTTGGTAGAAGATGCTTGCTACCGGACCGCGAGTATTACGGCAAACGTCTTTTGCTTTTTCGATACCACCTGTACGGAGAGCTTCTTCAACTTCATTCAACAGTTTGTTAGTGTTGATAGTTGCACGATTCAGGTAGATTACACGTTCGATTACGATTGCAAGACCCAAAACCAAACACAACAAGATAGGAGCCATCCAGCCTGCACCACCTTCAAGGAATTTTTGTTTCAAAACTTGGTGCATAGGAGTTCCTGCCATATCAGTTTCAGCGTTGAATTCATCTCCTGATGTAGTTGATGCAGTTGATGTTGAATCAGCTGATGTTTGAACAGTAGTCGTGTCTGTCGATTCTGTTCCTTCTTGAGCATACAAGTTTGCAGTTGCAAACGAAAGCGCACCTACGAGTGACAAAAGTGCAAAAAGTTTTTTCATGGTTTTAATTTTTTAAGTTAATTATTATTCTGTTTACTTTTTTGTTTTATTTGGCGGAGAAAGCAGGATTCGAACCTGCGATACCCTTTTGGAGTATACGCACTTTCCAGGCGCGCACCTTCAGCCACTCGGTCATTTCTCCTCAAAAAATTCCACTTCTAACTCACCTAATAAGCTGAATTACAAATGAAACTAAGTCGATTAACTCGCCCTTCACCACATTTCTCACCGCTAAAAAATCGCATAAATATACAATTTTTTTTTCAAATACTAAACTTTCGGCAAAAATTCTCCGCGGATTGACACATTCATCTGACGTTTTACCTCATCTATCGGCAGCTTTTGTCCAATCAAGTACATCAATTTTGTCACGGCAGCCTCGCAAGTCAGGTCATAACCCGAGACTACTCCCGCATCAAGCAATCCGACACCTGTCTCATAGCGTGCCATCTCGACACTACCTGCCGAACACTGCGTAACATTCACGATGATTACGCCCCGTGATATCGCATCTTTCACTGCGCTGACAAACCATTCGTCTGTCGGAGCATTACCCGATCCGTATGTTTCGAGCACTATACCCTTGACTCCTTCGATTGAGAGCATTGCTCGGAACGTACGAGCCGAAATTCCCGGAAATATTTTCACAACAACAACATCTGGACTCATCTCGGTCTGGACGTCAAACTGAGTATCCTCGCCTGTTGTTGCCAATATATATGGTGTATTGTAGTGAATATTTATACCTGCTTCGGCAAGTGGCGGGTAATTCGGCGAACGGAATGCACGGAAATGTTCTGCATTATATTTCGTGGTTCGGTTGCCCCTGAACAGTTGATTTTGAAAATAAACACACACCTCAGGAACATAAGACTTACCCTCGTCGTTCTTGGACACTGCAATTTCTATTGCCGAAATCAGATTCTCCTTACCATCTGTGCGCAACTCGCCGATTGGCAATTGGCTACCTGTGAAGATAATCGGTTTTGTCAAATTCGATGTCATAAAACTCAGAGCTGAAGCACTATAAGCCATCGTATCCGTTCCGTGCAACACGACAAACCCGTCATACTTTTCATAGTTTTCCTTTATAACCGCAGCCAATTTTGACCACACTTCAGGTTGCAGGTTCGATGAGTCGATAATAGGGTCGAATGCCATAGTATCGATCTTCACATTGAACTTTCTCAATTCGGGCACCTCTTCGATTATTTGATCGAAATTAAACGGCGACAATGAACCAATTTCAGGATTCATTTTCATACCGATTGTTCCCCCCGTGTATATTAATAGTACTGAATCTTTCATTCCAACACTTTTTTTCAACAAACAGCGCAAAGATATTATTTTTAATTGGAATTTACTACTGACAGCAAATATTTTTTCTGACACGTTTTCATCACATTGTCAGTTGCTGAATTGCCAAAATGTCAGTATACGTGTTTCAAAAAACTGACAATCCGTCAAAAAAATCGACTTCAGAGAGTTGGCATAAAGATTGATAATTAATGAGACAAAACACGGAATGTGTATAAAGTTAAGATTAAACAATAAACTAAAAAATAACAAAACGATGGCAAAAATTATCGGTATTGACTTGGGCACCACCAACTCGTGTGTTGCCGTAATGGAGGGTAACGAAGCAGTTGTTATCCCTAACAGCGAAGGACACAGAACTACTCCGTCAGTTGTTGCATTCACTGAAAATGGCGAACGTAAAGTTGGCGAACCTGCAAAACGTCAGGCTATCACCAATCCGCAACGTACAATCTACTCTATCAAACGCTTTATGGGCGAACCTTTCGACAAAATTTCAAGCGAAGTAGGTCGCGTACCTTATAAAGTAGTAAGAGGCAAAAACGGCACTCCGGCTGTAGAAATCGACCAAAGAGAATACACTCCGCAAGAGATTTCGGCAATGGTTCTGCAAAAGATGAAAAAGACTGCTGAAGATTACCTCGGCACAGAGGTTCACGAAGCAGTTATCACTGTTCCGGCATACTTCTCTGACTCGCAACGTCAAGCTACAAAAGAGGCTGGCGAAATTGCAGGTCTGACTGTAAAACGTATCATCAACGAACCTACTGCTGCAGCTTTGGCATACGGTCTGGACAAGACTAACAAAG
Source organism: Rikenellaceae bacterium (assembly GCA_045637425.1). Classification (GTDB taxonomy): domain Bacteria; phylum Bacteroidota; class Bacteroidia; order Bacteroidales; family Rikenellaceae; genus CAJGBR01. The sequence goes on from JAZTZL010000031.1 coordinate 51,459, forward strand.
AGATGAAAATCGCAGTTTATGACTTGGGTGGTGGTACATTCGATATCTCTATCCTCGAACTCGGCGACGGCGTATTTGAAGTAAAATCTACAAACGGTGACACTCACTTGGGTGGCGACGACTTCGACCAAGTCATCATCAATTGGTTGGCTGAAGACTTCATCGCTAAACACAATATCGACCTGAGAAAAGACCCAATGGCATTGCAACGTCTGAAAGAGGCTGCAGAAAAGGCTAAAATCGAGTTGTCAAGCTCAACATCTACTGAAATCAACCTGCCTTACATTATGCCGGTAGATGGTATTCCTCAGCACTTGGTGATGACTCTGACTCGTGCCAAATTCGAACAGCTGGCTCACCACCTGATTCAGGCTACAATCGAGCCGTGTCGCAAAGCACTGCAAGATGCAAACCTCACTACTTCTCAAATCGACGAAGTTATCCTCGTGGGTGGTTCGACTCGTATCCCTGCAATCCAAGAGGTTGTTAAGGAATTCTTCGGCAAGGCTCCGTCTAAGAACGTGAACCCGGACGAAGTTGTAGCTATCGGTGCTGCAATCCAAGGCGGTGTGCTCACAGGTGAAGTTAAGGACGTATTGTTGCTTGACGTTACTCCGCTCTCATTGGGTATCGAAACTCTGGGTGGCGTATTCACAAAACTCATCGACGCTAATACAACTATCCCGACTCGCAAGTCAGAAGTATTCTCAACTGCTGCAGACAATCAACCATCAGTGGAAATCCACATTTTGCAAGGTGAACGTCCTATGGCTCGCGATAACAAGACTATTGGCCGATTCCACTTGGACGGTATTCCATCAGCTCCGCGTGGCGTGCCTCAAATCGAAGTTACATTCGACATCGACGCTAACGGTATCCTGAACGTTTCTGCTAAAGATAAAGGCACAGGCAAGGAACAAAAAATCAGAATCGAAGCATCTTCAGGTCTGACCGATGCCGAAATCCAAAGAATGAAGGACGAAGCTAAGGCTAACGAGGCTAAGGATAAAGAGGAAAGAGAACGCATCGACAAACTGAATGCAGCAGACTCGATGATTTTCTCTACTGAAAAACAACTCAAAGAGTATGGCGATAAGATTCCGGCAGACAAACGTACGGCAATCGAAACTGCGATGAACGCACTGAAAGAGGCACATAAGGCTCAAAACATTGCAGACATCGACAAATATACTGCAGAGTTGAACAACGCTTGGAATGCTGCTTCACAAGACATCTACGCTCAGCAACAACAGGCCGGAGCTCAACAACAACCTAACCAGGGTCAAGGTCAAGACCAAAACGTAACTGATGTCGATTTCGAGGAAGTGAAATAACAATTTACCGAACAGATAGTAACGGCTGAGAGTCCGCCCCTTTGCAGGCGGACTCCTTTTATTTATGTGTCAAGCGATTCCACACTCCGACAAAAAGTTGTATATTTGCACATATTTTTACGATTTAATTGCATTCCGAATTAAGATTCGCTATGAAAAAAATTGAGAATAAAGACCTGAACAGAGTCTCGGCAGAGGAATTTGCAACGACAGCAAAACGTCGAATAATTCTGATTGCCGACAATATACGCAGTTCTAACAACGTAGGTTCGCTATTCAGGACTGCCGATGCATTCGCAATAGAGGAGATTTGGCTGTGTGGAATTACAGCTACCCCACCCGACCGCGAAATTCACAAAACTGCTCTGGGTGCAGAACTGACTATTCCGTGGAAAAAGTTTCAGACTACGGCCGAGGCTGTAGCCGCACTCCGAGAGATGAGCTACGAAGTGGTCGCCGTAGAACAGGTCGAAGGAGCGTGTTCGCTCGAGAATTTTGAGCCTGCACGAACGGGTTGCGGACTCATCTTGGGCAACGAAGTCAAAGGCGTAGACCAAGAGGTTGTAAATATGTGCGACCGTGCAGTGGAAATTCCGCAGTGGGGGACAAAACATTCGCTCAATGTATCGGTTTCGGCAGGCGTAGTCTTGTGGCAATGCGTCTATAAATCTCTGAAGTAATGGCAAGATATTTTCTCTCGCTGCAATATCTGGGTAGCGCATATTGTGGTTGGCAGACTCAACCCGAACAGCCCTCGGTGCAGCAAACAATCGAAGAGGCTTTATCAAAATTGTTGGGTACTGCAACACCCATCGTTGGCGCGGGTCGCACAGATACGGGTGTTCACGCCTCGTACTACGTGGCACACTTCGACTCTCCGCGTGAACTCGAGGCTAAAAGCGATGATTTCGTCTACCACCTGAACTGCATCTTGCCACACGACATCTCAATTTTGGGGCTGCGCAGAGTGGCCGATGATGCACACGCAAGGTTTGACGCAATAAGCCGCCGTTATGACTATTACGTATCGCTGCGAAAAAATCCATTCGCAAGACACACTTCAATGCACTACAGTGGCGAATTGGATATCGAAAAGATGAATCGTGCTGCGGAGTTGTTGCTCACAACCGAAGATTTTACCTCGTTCTGCAAATTGCACTCTGACAACAAGACCAACATCTGCAACGTCACCCACGCGAAATGGGTGCTAAGAGATGACAATATGCTGGTATTCACCATCGAGGCAAACCGCTTTCTGCGCAATATGGTTCGTGCCGTAGTAGGCACACTGATAGAAGTTGGTCGCGGTAAATTGACTATCGAACAATTCCAGAAGATAATCGACACAAAAGACCGCTGCGCAGCATCAGCATCAGCTCAACCTCAAGGACTTTTCCTCAGCGGAGTAGAATACCCTTATTAAAGACACCGAAGAAAAATGATAAAATCTCTGCTTATAGTAGGTTTTGGAAGTTTTGTCGGAGGAGCACTTCGCTACGGTATCTCGACACTTATGAAAGAGTACTGCAGCAAAGGTTTTCCGTGGGGAACATTGGTAGTAAACCTACTGGGTTGCTTTGCAATAGGCGCAATATTCGCACTCTTTGGCAAGTATAGTTCACCATCAAACGGGTGGTGTCTGTTGCTTACGACAGGAGTCTGTGGCGGATTTACTACATTCTCAACATTTGCCAACGAGAGTCTGCAAATGTTGCAAAATGGCAATATTGCCAGTTTTGTCGGATATGTAGCCACAAGCCTGATTGTCGGACTCGCTCTGACTGCACTCGGATATTGGATCGTAAAATAACCCACAACCTAATGCTCAACAACAATAACAAAAAGTTTTTTGATTGCATAGTACCGACAAATGAAAAAAATGAGTAAATTTGTAATAACAATATTAATTTAGATAGTATGAAACGTGCTGAATTTTTTACATCGAAAGGTGTTATGAAAGCCGAGTTGTATGAAAACGACACACCCGGCACTGTAGATAACTTTTGTAAACTTGCTCAATCGGGATTTTATGATGGATTGACATTTCACCGAGTTATTCCAGAATTTGTAATTCAAGGCGGTTGCCCGCTGGGAACAGGCGCAGGCGGCCCCGGATATACAATCAAATGCGAAACTCATTGTGGCAACCAATACCACGACCGAGGCGTTTTGTCAATGGCTCACAGAGGCAAAGACACAGGTGGTTCGCAATTCTTCATCTGCCACAACAGAGAAAACACTGCACACCTGGACGGAGTACACACCTGCTTCGGCAAATTGTATGAAGGATTAGATGTATTGGACGATATTCGTCAAGGCGACCTGATTGAAAAAATCGTAATTACAGAGGAGTAACAATATGGACTTCGAAGGTATTTTGATACGCAAATGTCCACTTGTGAGCGGACAATCGGCTCGCGGACAATGGTCGAAACAGGAGTTGATTTTCGAATTGCCGGGCGACTTCAATCGCAAGTTATGCGTAGGATTCTGGGGTGACAAGATTCAAGATGCAGCCCGACTCAAAGAGGGTGACAAAGTAACTTTGTCGTGCAATATCGAATCAAGAGAATTCAACGGCAGATGGTACACCGATGTTCGCGCTTGGCGAGTGCAACCCGTTCAGTCGGCAGCACAACCCCAGCCAGCAGAAGAACCAGCTGCATACTCAGGTGGTTATCCGCCAATCGGCGAACCTGAAATGACAAGTTCATCAAGCAGTTCTGCCGCTGACGACATCGACGATCTGCCATTCTAAGACAGGAATAAAAATGTATCGCAATGAAAATAAAAGTTGTAAATAAATCACGACACGCATTACCTCAGTACGAGACCAAATATTCGGTAGGACTTGACGTTCGTGCTGATATCGAGAATTCGATAATGCTATGCCCACTCGAAAGAGTTTTGGTACCAACGGGTTTGTATGTTGAATTACCCGAAGGAACTGAAATTCAAGTTCGACCTCGCAGTGGTTTGGCAGCGAAACACGGCGTGACGGTATTGAATTCACCGGGCACGATTGACCCCGACTACAGAGGTGAGATTAAGGTTATTTTGGTAAATATATCTCACGATGTATTTGAGATAAAACCAGGCGAACGCATTGCTCAACTCGTAGTATCGAAATACGAACAGGCCGAATGGGAAGAGGTTGAGCAATTGAGCGAAACTGCTCGCGGAGAAGGCGGATTCGGTTCTACAGGACGAGGTTAGTAAGCATTGTCAAATGATGAGTGGAGTGAATTGCGATTCATTCCACTTATTTTTTGGGACTAAGCAATAGGCTCAGCTTGTAAAAAATGAAAAAAAATTTGGTTTTGAATTGATGAAGATGTACCTTTGCCACGCGAAAAGGAAAGATGCCAGAGTGGTCGAATGGGCCGCACTCGAAATGCGGTGAACGGGCAACTGTTCCGGGGGTTCGAATCCCTCTCTTTCCGCGCAAAGAAGCCTACAAGAAATTGATTTTCAATCTTGTAGGCTTTTTTATACCCAAAAAGTTGCACCAAAAATGCACCAAACACCGTTTCTACGCACTTCTAATGGCGTTTTTAAAATTCACATATCCCATACAATCTATCCCATTTTCTCGCTCTGCCCGACAGCACGAAATGTGGCGTGTAATTTTTCTGCTATTTTCGTCAAAAAAATGCACGAAAAAAGGGAACCACCGTTGTAGTTCCCTTCTAAAAATGGTTTTCCATAAACATTCGCCTTTTCTTATCTCCGATAGCAAAATATGGTTTCATTGCCTTGAAATCCTCGTGTCCAGTGTATGTTCTAATCATTTCTTCCGTCCAGCCCTCTTCCGCACAATGAACGACAAAAGTCCTTCTTCCTGCGTGTGTAGCAATGATGTCGCATATCTTGGTCGTGATGTCGTTTCTTTCAGTTCCGCAATACTCTGTTTTGCTCACCTCCCTCGTTAATCCTAATCTGCACGCTATTTTCTTCAAGCACTTATTCATTTTCTGATTTGATTTCTTGGGGAAAAGCAGTCCTTTTTCAGTTTCCCTATCCTTATACTTCTGATACAGACTCTTGCTGTATTCATTTAGGAAGATGGTAGGAGCGTCATCTGTCTTCTTGCTAACGATTGTGAATGATTTTGGGTCATCTGGGTCGTCAAAATGGGATTTCTTTAATAACGCCAAATCACTATGCCTTAATGATGTCGCACAACAGAAGCAAAATCTGTCCCTTGCTAACTCCAAGTCCTTTTCAAGTTCATCAAACTCATAGTTGTAAAACAGCAAAAACTCATCCCAAGTTAGATAATTGAATGGTGTTGGCTTCGCAATCTTCAACTTCTTAACCTTGTGTTTCATTACATCGCTGCCAAACTTCAAATATCCCCTCTCGTATGCCCAATCCAAAATCCGCCTAAAACATAACAGTAAGTATCCGCAGAAGTACATCTTTTATCTTAATTCTTAGTTTTTTATCTTTGCGATATAATTTAGATGTAAAAGTGTTATTATGGTAGAGAATTGCAAATCACGTATGAGTAAGGATGAGGCCTATTCATTAATCGAG